>JANQQM010000129.1 GCA_028289365.1 Salaquimonas sp.
TGATGCTGATGCAATCACGTGCAATGATTGGCGCGGAAAACTGGGTCCGCTCAGGAGATTGGGTCAACAACGGGATGTACCCCCTGCAGAACCGCGTGCATGGCAAGAAGGCGGGCGTGTTGGGCCTCGGCCGCATCGGCTACGAAATCGCCAAGCGTTTGGCCGGCTTCGACATGGATATTGCCTATTCGGATGTTGAGAAGAAGCCCTATGCCGGCGAGTGGACGTTCATACCGGACCCGGTTGAACTGGGGCGCCATTCGGAATTTCTGTTTGTTGCCATGGCAGCTTCTGCCGAGACAAAACATCTTGTCGGGAAGGACGTAATCGCAGCGGTTGGTCCGACCGGAATGATCATCAACATTTCCCGTGCGTCGAATATTGACGAGGAAGCCCTGCTGGATGCGCTGGAGGAAAAGTCCCTTGGCTCTGCAGCGCTTGACGTATTTGAGGGCGAACCTGCGCTAAATGACCGCTTCCTGAAATTGGACAATGTACTTTTGCAGCCGCACCATGCCTCTGGTACATTTGAGACCCGCAAGGCGATGGGCAAACTGATGCGTGATAATCTCACCGCGCATTTCTCCGGCCAGCCATTGCTGACACCTGTTTGATATCAAAGCCAATTGCGAGGAGATTCCAAAATGCGAGCGATCGTAATTCACGAAACCAAGGACCTTCGCATTGAAGAGCGCGAGATGGAAAGTCCGGGCCCAGGTGAAGTATTGATAAAGCTGGCGACCGGCGGCATCTGCGGTTCGGACCTGCATTACTATAACCACGGCGGCTTTGGTGCGGTCCGCCTGAAGCAGCCAATGATCCTCGGCCATGAGGTGTCGGGCTATGTCAGCGAATTGGGTGAAGGCGTTGATACGCTGAAGATAGGCGATCTCGTGGCGGTCTCGCCTTCACGGTCCTGCGGTAAATGTCAATATTGCCTTCGCGGCCTGCACAATCATTGTGAAAACATGCAGTTTTACGGCTCTGCCATGCCGTTTCCGCACATTCAAGGTGCCTTCCGGGAATTGCTCGTCGCCAAGGCCATGCATTGTGTTAAAGCTGATGGACTGACTCCGGGCGAGGCAGCGATGGCCGAACCGCTCTCGGTTTGCTTGCATGCCACGCGACGTGCCGGCGAAGTGATGGGCAAACGCGTCCTGATCACCGGATCAGGACCCATCGGAACGCTCTGCATCCTTGCGGCCCGTGCCGCCGGCGCGACCGAGATTGTCGTCACCGACTTGTCAAATCCGGCACTGAAATTTGCGGAGATCGTTGGTGCTGATCGCACGATTAACGTCGTCGAGAACCCGGACGGATTGAGTGAATATCAGCAGGGCAAGGGTTACTTCGACGTCTTGTATGAATGTTCCGGCGCAGCCCCTGCCCTTGCAGCTGGCATAAACGCGCTGAGGCCTCGATCTGTCGTCATGCAGCTTGGTCTTGGCGGGGACATGAATGTTCCGGTGCAGACATTGACGGGCAAGGAACTCGACCTGCGCGGGTCCTTCCGGTTCCACGAGGAGTTTCCTGTCGCCGTTCAATTGATGCAGAAGGGTTCGATCGACGTGAAACCACTGATCTCGCATTCAATGCCGCTGGATGATGCATTGGAAGCTTTCGAAATTGCGTCGGACCGCAATCAATCAATGAAGGCGCAGATCCAGTTTTCAGACAGCCTTTGAGACCCGCACGCTAATACCGACACTTTGAGATCAGACCGCGTCGGCACCAACTGCCGCAAGCGCGGCGCGGGCTACTGCAATATCCTGGTCACCGCTGCCCGAACCAATCCCGATTCCACCGACAACTTCGCCGTCAAAGGCAATCGGCAGCCCACCCGGCAGGCCGGTCACGTCCCCGCCCGTCGCCGCTGCGATGAAGGGCCTGACTGGCTCAGGAACAGAAACCGTCGGAACGCTGAGTGAAGCTGCTGTCAGCGCCTTCGACCGCGCACTCTTGGAACTGAGAAATTTCGCGCCGGTCATCCGGATCTCACCCAAAACCTGACCGACAGCGTCCACGATCACAATGCATTGTGGCTGGCCTTGGCTGTCTGCTTCGACAATTGCCGCTTCCAACATTGCCATAACACCTGTGTGTGTTAGAGATTTACGTGTTTCTATGAATTGCATTTCGATGCCCAATCAGGTAGCTATTGATTATGATATCGATAACACATTTTTCGGAGAGCACAAAGACACATGTCGTTTTTTGAAGTCATTGAGCCTGTATTCGGCACCTATGTCATGGGTAATTCGCCGGTCATCCAGCTCGCAACCGGATTTTCCTGGACCGAAGGCCCTGTCTGGTTCGGCGA
Source organism: Salaquimonas sp. (assembly GCA_028289365.1). GTDB lineage: Bacteria > Pseudomonadota > Alphaproteobacteria > Rhizobiales > Rhizobiaceae > BOKV01. The sequence continues at coordinate 2,321 of JANQQM010000129.1, forward strand.
TGCCAATTGCCTTTTGTTTTCCGACATACCGTCGAACCGCATCATGCGCTGGTCGCCGGATTCAGGAACCAGCGTCTACCGGCAACCTTCAAATTACGCCAATGGCCATACCCGCGATCGGCAAGGCAGGCTGGTTTCCTGCGAGCACGGGGCTCGCCGTGTCACCCGCACAGAGCTGGACGGTACCGTCACTGTGATTGCCGACAGTTATGAGGGCAAGCGGCTGAACTCGCCGAATGATGTGGTTGTCAAATCGGACGGAACGATCTGGTTCTCCGATCCGCATTACGGGATCATGACCAATTATGAGGGATTTAAATCCGAACAGGAATTACCCTGCAATGTCTATCGTGCCGATCCTGAAACCGGGTCACTCGAAGCGGTGCTGACAGATTTCAATTGTCCTAACGGCCTCGCTTTTTCTCCCGACGAAGACCGTCTTTATGTCGCAGATACCGGTCGCATGTATCAGGGCGATCCGACGCATATCAGAATGTTCGATTGCGATGCGGACGGCAATCTGTCCGGCGGCGATATCTTCCATTCGATTGATCCCGGCTTTGCCGATGGTTTCCGCCTCGACAGCGACGGAAACATCTGGTCATCATCCGCCGATGGCGTTCATTGCCTCAGCCCGGACGGTAATCTGCTCGGCAAGATCCTGGTGCCCGAACTTGTTTCAAATGTCTGTTTCGGCGGCCGGGCAAAACACCAGCTATTCATTACAGCTTCCACAAGCGTTTATTCCATAATCCTCAATCGCGAAGGAGTTCAGCGCCCGTGACAACGACTTCAAAAGCCCGCATTGGCCTGATCGGCCTCGGAACCATGGGGGCAAACCTTTCGCTGAACATTGCCGAAAAGGGCTTCCCGATTGCCGTCTTCAATCGCACGACCGCAACCACCGACAATTTCATTGAAGCCGCTGGCGAACTGAAAAGCCAATTGACCGCCTGCAAGACCTTGCAGGAACTTGTTGATGTTATCGAACCGCCGCGTTCGATCATATTGATGGTTCCGGCGGGCCAGACGGTTGATGATCAGATCGCAGCACTTCGCCCTTTGCTCGACGACGATGACATGATCATTGACGCAGGAAATGCGAACTTTCACGATACCGACCGGCGGGCAGCGCAAGCCGTATCTGACGGTGTTCCGTTTCTGGGGATCGGGGTATCAGGCGGCGAGGAAGGTGCACGCCACGGGCCATCCATTATGGGCGGAGGTCCAAAACCGGCCTGGAATCGGGTCTCGGATGTTCTCGAGGCAATCAGCGCAAAATATCAGGGGACACCCTGCGCCACCTGGATGGGCGAAGGGGGCGCAGGCCATTTTGTCAAGGCTGTCCACAACGGCATTGAATATGCCGACATGCAGATGATTGCAGAAGTCTATGGCATTATGCGCGACGGGATGAACATGGAGGCCGCCGCAATCGGCGAGGTATTTTCCGATTGGAATACCCGTACATTGCAATCCTATCTTGTCGAGATTTCCGGCAAGGTCGCCGCAGCAACCGATCCGAAGACGAACTCGCCCATGCTCGACATGATCCTCGATCGCGCCGGGCAGAAGGGAACCGGTCGTTGGACCGTTATCGAAGCCCAGCACCTGGCCGCACCGATTCCGGTAATCGAAGCCGCAGTTGCTGCCCGCAATATGTCTTCTCAACTTACCAACCGGATTGAAGGCCAGGAAATATTCGGCCCCGCCCCACAAAAACTGGCGGATGGTGCGATCAGCATCCCGGAACTGGAGACTGCCCTGATTGGCGGGAAGATCCTTTGTTATGCGCAAGGGTTCGAATTGATTGTCGCGGCCTCCAGGGAATTTGGGTGGGCGCTGCCGCTTCCGGAAATCGCCAGGGTTTGGCGCGAAGGATGCATCATCCGCTCGACCATGCTCAATGATATGGCCAGCGCCCTTGCAGACAATCCCGACCGTAATCTGATGTTTGCGCCATTCTTCAGCGATCATCTGAAAAACTCTCAAGCTGCTTTACGCAAGGTGGTTACTGTCGCAACGGCAAATGGTCTGCCGGCACCCTCCCTTGCCGCCGGCCTCTCCTATTTCGATGTGATGCGCACTGCACGATCAACAGCCAATATGATCCAGGCCCAAAGGGACTTTTTCGGCGCACACGGATTTGAGAGAATTGACGGTGGGTCCGACCATCACGGCCCTTGGGGCAGCGGTGCGGCATAAAGGTACCGCTCAGTTGGTCAAACCGTTGTGCCCGGCACCAGACGCGCGAACACTTCAATACATTCCGGGGCGATTCACCTGACAATCGACCGACCTCGGCGAATATCAAAATAAACCGCAAAACTGGACCTATGTTTTTTGTCAACTGAGCTTGCGGGTTGGCACGAACAAATGCATAAATTCTGCTACATCTCGTATTCCGTAGGATACTTCCAGACATGGCTTCACACAATTTGGAAACATCCCCATATGTTTCCGACGAAGTACGCCAAACCACCTGTTACATGTGCGCCTGCCGTTGCGGCATAAATGTTCATTTACGCACTGGCAGTGACGGCAAACCGAAAGTCCGTTACATCGAGGGAAATCGGGACCATCCGATAAATCGCGGTGTCCTCTGCGCCAAGGGCTCTGCGGGCATAATGCAGCACTATTCCCCGGCAAGACTGTCGAAGCCCCTGCTTCGTACCGGCGATCGCGGCTCCGGCCAGTTCAAGGAAATCGAGTGGGACGAGGCACTCAATCTTGCCACTGAATGGTTGGGGAAAGTCCGGAAGCAAGACCCAAAGAAATTGGCTTTCTTTACTGGTCGAGACCAGAGCCAGTCTCTGACCGGCTGGTGGGCCCAGCAATATGGCACGCCAAACTTTGCCGCCCATGGAGGTTTTTGCTCGGTCAATATGGCAACAGCCGGTATTTACACATTCGGCGGCGCATTCTGGGAATTTGGTCCCGCTGACTGGGAACGCACGGAAATGTTCATGATCTTCGGCGTGGCAGAGGACCATGATTCCAATCCCATTAAACTGGGCATTTCCAAACTTAAATCCCGCGGCGTGAAAGTTGTTGCGGTCAATCCGGTCAGGACCGGTTACAACGCGGTCGCCGATGAATGGGTTGGCATCACGCCAGGTACCGACGGCTTGTTCGTCCTGTCGATCATTCATGAGCTGCTCCGTGCCGGCAAGGCCGATCTCGATTACCTGATACGGTATACAAATGCGCCCTGGCTGGTGATCGACAATCCAGGGGAAGCAAACCATGGACTTATCGCGCGAAACAAGGCCGGCAAGCCACTCGTAATCAACCGCAAGACAGGAAAAGCTGTTGCCTATGATGGCAAGGGAGCAAAACCCAATCTAAAGGGGCGGATCAAAGTAGATGGTGTTGAAGCAGTTCCAGTGTTTGAACTGCTGGCTAGAAAATACACCAGCGCTGATTTCTCTCCCGAAGAAACCGCCGAGATTACAGGCGTTCCCGCCGAACAGACTAAACGTATCGCCCAGGAACTTGCCGCCGCCGCATTCGAGCGTGAGATTGTTATCGAACAGCCCTGGACTGACATGAAGGGCGAGCGTCATGAGAAAATGATCGGCCGCCCGGTTTCCTTTCATGCCATGCGCGGGATTTCCGCCCACTCCAACGGATTTCAGACCTGCCGAACGATACACCTGTTGCAGATATTGCTGGGCTCGATCGATTGTCCGGGCGGCTTCCGATTCAAACCACCCTACCCCCGCCCTGTCGAAGGCCAGCCAAAACCCCATGCCGGAGCAAAACCCGGCGAACCGCTACCAGGGCCCCATCTCGGTTTCCCGCGTGGACCGCAAGACCTCCTTCTCGAGGATGATGGGGTCTCTCCAAAACGGCTCGACAAGGCTTTCTCCTGGGATGCTCCGCTCGCCGCACACGGGTTGATGCACATGGTCATCTCCAACGCAGCCGCAAAGGACCCCTTCGGCATCGATGTCCTGTTCATGTATATGGCCAACATGTCGTGGAACTCCTCGATGAATTCCGGCAGCGTCATGGACATGTTGACGGCGAAGGATGATGACGGTGAGTATGTCATCCCGAAGATCATCTACAGCGACGCCTACTCCTCGGAAATGGTTGCGTTCGCCGATCTCATATTGCCGGACACCACCTACCTTGAGCGCCACGATGCCATTTCGCTGCTGGACCGCCCGATCAGCGAGCCGGATGCAGCCTGCGATGCCATTCGGTGGCCAGTGCTCGAACCGGACCGGGATGTAAGAGGCTTCCAGTCGGTTTTGCTCGATCTCGGGGCTCGTCTGGAACTTCCCGGAATGACGAATGAAGACGGAAGCGCCAAATATTCCGACTACGCTGATTATATTGTTCACCACCAGAGAAAACCTGGCATCGGGCCGCTTTCTGGCTGGCGGGGCAAGAACGGCACGGAAACCGGTCGCGGCGAACCAAATGACGATCAACTCAAGAAATATATCGCTAATGGCGGATTTCACATGGAGGAAGTTCCGCACGAGGCGAGATATTTCAAGCATGCCAATGCCGCTTGGCAGGACTTTGCCGTCAAGATGGGTTTCCAGGATGCGCCGATTGAGAATGTCTTCCAGCTTTATCTGGAACCGCTTCGCAAATTCCAGCTCTGCGCGGAAGGCAAGGCAGATCCGCAGCCGCCAGCGACCCACCGCCACCGGGTGCTGACCTGTTTTGATCCGCTTCCGAACTGGTATGCGCCATTCGAGGGTGCGGGCATCTCGACAGCTGATTTCCCGCACCATGCCATTACACAACGGCCTGCCGCCATGTATCATTCCTGGGGATCGCAAAATGCGTGGCTGCGCCAGATCCATGGTGAAAATACCATGTACATTCCAGCCGAGATCTGTGACGCGGCTGGCATTGAAGACGGCGACTGGGCCTGGATTACCTCCCATCACGGAAAGATCAAGGTTCCGGTCACGCGCATGAACGCGGTAAATCCCAAGACTTTGTGGACCTGGAATGCGATCGGCAAGCGCAAGGGCGCGTGGGCGCTTGACGACAATGCGCCAGAAACCAAACAGGGATTTCTGCTCAACCACCTGATCCATGAGCTACTGCCGCCCAAGGGCGATGGCCTGCGTTGGTCAAATTCCGATCCGATTACCGGACAGGCAGCCTGGTTTGATTTGCGCGTACGCGTGGAAAAGGCAGAACCCGGACACGAGACCAGCGAACCGCAATTTGCGCCGCAAAAGTCACCGGTCGCACCAGCGCCGGATGTTGTGGATTACGGCAAGGAGTGGACCGAATGACTTCTCTCCCCGCCTCCACCGAAAAGAAACTTGGCCTGGTAATTGATCTCGACATTTGTGTCGGTTGCCACGCCTGCGTAGTCAATTGCAAGGAATGGAACACCGGAGGATATGGCGCTCCGCTTGGCGACATTGACGCTTATGGTTCCAATCCTTCCGGTGCATGGCTCAACCGCATCCACACCTTTGAAATCACGCCGGAAGATGCGCCGGCGCAGATCGTGCATTTCCCCAAATCATGCCTGCATTGTGATGATGCACCCTGCGTGACGGTTTGTCCGACCGGCGCAAGCTATAAACGCTCGGAAGATGGTATTGTCCTGGTCGACGAGGACATGTGCATTGGCTGCGGCCTGTGTGCCTGGGCTTGCCCATATGGCGCACGGGAAATGGACCCGGTCGAAAACGTCATGAAAAAATGCACCTTGTGTGTGGACCGCATCTATAACGAAAATCTCGAGGAAGTAGATCGAGTTCCGGCCTGTGTCAGAACCTGTCCGGCTGAAGCGCGCCATTTCGGCGATTTCGCCGACCCGCAGTCAGATGTATCGAAAATGGTCAAGGAACGCCGCGGAATCGATCTGATGCCGGAAATGGAAACAAACCCGATCAATAAATACCTGCCACCTCGTCCAAAATCGGCACCCACCAACGACAAACGTCCAAGGAATGTCGAGACTGACTCATCACCCGCTCCGGGAAGTTTCCTGGATTGGGTCGACCGTATGCTGGAGAAAATCTGACCATGCATCCAGCGATTTCCGTCATTTTCTTCACCGTCTCATCTGGCGCCGGATTTGGGCTGATATTCCTGATTTGTCTCGGTGTTCAACTGCCTGAAAGCGGCTTGCCCGCATTTCTGGTCAGCCTGCTTGCCGGAGGACTCGCCGTAATCGGCTTGATATCCTCAACCTTTCATTTGGGGCACCCGGAACGAGCCTGGCGCGCCTTTTCCCAATGGCAATCCTCATGGCTCTCGCGCGAAGGCGTATTGGCCGTCGCAACGCTTGCGGCATTTGCCATCTATGCATTGCTTTGGACATTCACGGGCAACCGTGTCGAGACGCTGGGCCTTCTGGTCAGCTTGCTTGCGGCAGCAACCGTATTCGCAACCGCCATGATTTATGCCCAGTTGAAAACCGTGCCCAACTGGCACGTATGGCTCACTCCGGCGGTCTACCTGGCGTTTTCATTTGTATCCGGATTAATTCTGGCCGGGATGATCAATGCCCAAGGCAGAATATTAGGCATCGAATTGCCTTGGCTCATCTTCATCTGTGTGCTCGGTGCCTGGGCACTGAAGGTGGCGTGGTGGAAACGAGCCGACAGAATTGGATTTTCTGAAACCGGAAGCGATACCGGGACCGCCACGGGCCTCGGATCTTTGGGGCAAGTCCGATTGCTGGAGCGTCCGCATACGGGCGAAAATTATCTGACCCGCGAAATGGTCCACAAAATAGGCCGCAAGCACGCGATGAAACTTCGTTTGTTAGCGCTCATCGCCGGCTGCGGCATTCCAATGGTCTTGTCCGCGATCGCAGCATTTTCCTCCAGTGGCGAACTGCCAATGGCACTGGCCGTCCTGTCACTGGCAATTGGCCTGTTTACCGAACGCTGGCTGTTTTTTGCCGAGGCAAAACACGCAGTGTCACTTTACTACTGAACTGCGTGTTCCCTAAGGCAACCTGGTATCAAGCCGCGGTCGATTTCTCTGCTGATTTCTCGCCGAGATAGCTTTCGAGCTTGCTCTTTAATTCGGCCACTGAAACCGGCTTGGACACATAATCATCCATGCCGGCCTCGAGGGATTTTTCCTGGTCGCCCTTCAGCGCATGCGCCGTCACGCCAATGATTGGAGTGGAACAGTCTGCCTTTTCTTCCATTTCGCGAATTGCGCCGGTTGCCTGCATACCGTTCATTTCCGGCATGGAAATATCCATCAGGATCAGGCGGGGCTGCTTCTGCTTGAATGCGTCGACCGCGAGTTTGCCATTTTCGACAATCTCGTAATTGTAACCCATTTCATCCAGAATATTGCTCATCAGGATCTGGTTTACCGAATTGTCTTCGGCGACAAGGATATCGAGCCTGGCGCTTTCCGGCGGAAGGTTTTGTGCAGTTTCCAGATTGGGCAGCACATTGCCAGCCTTTGCATTTGCAGTGTTGGTCAGGGCCTGCATTCTGGCTGATTTTTCCTTCGGCTCGTTCATGACCTTCATGTTCACATCACGTCCGGACCGTGCACGCGAGACGACATCGATAATCGTCTCCAGCAATAAGGAAGAGCGCGCGGGTTTCGGCAATGAAGCGCTGATCCCGAGACGAGCAAGCTCGTGCCCGATTGTGCCGGTATCTACTGAGGTCAGGACAAGCACCGGTAAGTCACGCAGAACGTCGTCGCTCCGGATTGCCTCCAACACCTGCTGGCCGTTCATGTTCGGCATCTGATAATCGAGTATGAGAAGATCGGGCAGCAAGCCGTGCTCTGCTGCCTTCCTTAGGAAGTAGAGGCCCAACTCACCGGACTCCAGCTCGGCATGTTCAAATTTCCAGGCCTCAAGCTGCTCTGACAGGATACACCGATTGACGCTATTGTCGTCGATCACCGCGATCCTGGCGCCGGTAACATCGGCAGGTACCGTGATATCATTCTGGGCTTCATCGCTGACCGGCAGCGAAATCTCGAACCAGAATGTGGAACCTTTGCCTACTTCGCTCTCGGCTCCGACCTGTCCGCCCATCAGCTCGATCAGCGATTTCGAGATCGAAAGTCCGAGGCCCGTGCCTTCATGCCGGCGCGTGGCTGAAGCATCGACCTGCGAGAATTTGTCAAAAACCTTGGCAAGTTTGTCGGCTGGAATGCCGGTTCCCGTATCTTCAATTCGGACAGACAACTTGCACTGTTTTGTCTCCTCGTCCGTCTCACCATTTACATGCACGCAGACATGTCCAACATCAGTGAATTTGACTGCATTGCCGACCATATTTGTCAGAACTTGGCGAATTCTTCCGGCGTCACCAATCAGTATTTTCGGCATTTTCTGGTCAAACCGGACAACCAGTTCGATGTCTTTTTCTGCTGCGCGGGAAGATACCAGCGTGGCAACATCTTCTATCGCCTCTGCCAGATCGAAACTTTCATTCATCAGTTCCAATTGACCTGCCGTTATCTTCGAGAAATCGAGAATGTCATTGATGATGACCAGCAGTGCGGCACCCGATTTGGAAATGACATTGGCAAACATCTTCTGCTTGCTGTCCATTTCCGTTGCCTGAAGCAGTTCAGCCATACCCATAATGCCGTTCATCGGCGTGCGAATCTCATGGCTCATATTTGCAAGGAATTCGGATTTTGACCGTTCTGCTGCTTCGGCAAGCTGCTTTGCCTGCTCAAGATCCCGTTCGCGGCGCTTGATTTCCGTGATGTCTTTGGTAATGCCTAATAACCATCTTCTTCCCTGCGCATCTTCCAACCGGGTTCGCGCTGTATCTATTATCAGCTCGCTACCGTCATTTTTCTTGATTACCTCAATATCCTGGATGGTCTCTCCAGTAGAGATCACCTTGCCATCCACCTTCATCAATTGGCGCGATAGATCATTTGGAAACAGATCAAAATCCGTCTTGTTCAAAACACCGGCTCGTGGCCGTTGGAACAAATCTTCATTTGCCTTGTTGACAAATACATGCCGGCATTCGGCATCCTTGATGAAAACGGCAATCGGCAGCTCATCCAGTATATCGGTGATGATGCTCGCCAGCGGCGTATCTTCAATCTTCTTGTTGAAATGTGATTCAACAGTTCTTGCCAAATCGGCAAGACTTACCCCGCGGGTCGGCAAAACCTCATCCCGGTCAACAGAATTTTCAGGGCCATTAGTAGTATCGGAAAAGTTCATATCACTCGCCCCCAAACGAGAAAATAATCATCGTCAGGAGAACATGATATCGTTAACGACTTCTAAACGAGGATACTTTGTTGCATATCCGGCAGCCTATCCGATGAACGATGAAGTCTGTCACTCATCATTTGCAGGCTCCGGTTCGATCCCAATCTCCTCCAGGATCTCATTTGTATGCTGACCGATTGCGGGCGAGCTTTGCTCCAGATCCAATGCCGATTTGCTCATGGTAATCGGCGTGCGAAGTCCCGGGATACCCTCCGGCGAGATTTTCATGCCACGGAAATTGAACTGCGGATCGTCAAATACCTGATCCACACTGTTGATGGGTCCGGCGGGGACAACCGCCTGCTCCAAGGCACCCAGCAATTCATCACGATCACGGATTCTGGTTTCCGCTTCAATCAACACGGTGATTTCATCCCTGTTGGCTAACCTGGCGCGATTGCTTGAATATCTGGAATCACCAAACAGACCCTCAAGCCCCAAAACATCACAAAGCCTCTTGAACTGCCCATCATTTCCAACGGCGATGACAATATGACCGTTTGCGGTTTCAAACACCTGATAGGGAACGATGTTTGGGTGGGTGTTTCCCATTCGTTTTGGCGCGTTTCCGCTCGCCAGAAAATTTTGTGCCTGGTTTGCCAAAACGCCGGTCATGCAATCAAACAACGCCATGTCGATATGCTGACCCTCGCCTGTGGTCTCGCGCTGCCGCAGCGCGGCCTGAATGGCGATGACACTGTAAAGCGCTGAAAAGATATCGGCGAATGCCGTACCCATTTTCTGAGGTTCGCCATCGGCCTCCCCGGTAAGATCCATGATTCCGGACATCCCCTGAATAATGAAATCATAGCCGGCCCGTTCCGCGTAGGGTCCGTCCTGTCCGAAACCGGTGATCGAACAATAGATCAACCGCGGGTTCAGAATAGAAAGACGACCATAATCGAGACCGTATTTTGCAAGCCCGCCAACCTTGAAGTTCTCGATCAGCACGTCAGAAAGTGAAGCCAGCCTGCGAACGATTTCCTGGCCACGCTTGGTCGTCAGATCTGCGACAATGGAGCGTTTGCCCCGATTGCAACTGTGAAAATAGGCCGCCGATTTGTCATCGCCTTTATCCACAAAGGGCGGGCCCCATTGCCTGGTCTCATCCCCTGAGGCTCTTTCGACCTTGATGACATCGGCACCCAAATCGGCCAGGGTTTGCCCGGCCCAAGGACCCGCAAGGACGCGGGCTAGTTCCAGGACCCGAACACCGGCAAGTGGTTTTTGCATTTGACTTCCCTTAGAGTTTCGATTGGCGGCACCGCCTGACGCACCTAATATGCAGTATTTACAAGAAAATCTGTATTCGCTTCAATCAGATAGCGCGAAATTCAAATCGGAAATAGCCACACATGGCTTCCTGTGGGAAGTTGACACGTATAAATTTTCGGCTAGGTCAAAATTAGAATCTAAAGAAGGCGGCTCCCCGCATATCCCGATTCTCGAACCGTAATCTGAAGGCAGGTAAATGGTTGATCTGACTAACACGAAAAAATTTGCCGGTATTCCCGTTGGTATCGAAGCCGATGGTGAGCGAACTGAACGGGACGCCATGGGCGAGCTTTCCGTTCCGGCCCACAAATATTACGGTGCACAGACCGCCCGTTCGCTGAACTTCTTTTCGGTCGGAGAAGACCGCATGCCAATGGCGGTTTATCATGCCTATGGCATCATAAAGGAGGCGGCGGCAATCGTGCATTTGTCGAACGGTAGCCTCGATCCCGAAATCGCTAGCGCAATTGTTCATGCCGCCCGAGAAGTGGCCTCGGGTGAGCTTGATGATCATTTTCCATTATTTGTCTGGCAAACCGGATCGGGCACCCAGACCAATATGAATGTCAATGAAGTGATCGCCAACCGCGCCAATCAGCTTTTGGACGGAGAAATCGGTTCCAAAAATCCGGTCCACCCGAATGACCACGTCAATCTTGGACAATCTTCAAACGACAGCTTTCCAACGGCAATGCACATTTCTGGATTGCTCGCGATTGACAAGCTGGTTGTCCCGGCGTTGGAAAATCTGGTCGCTGCAATCGAAAAAAAGATAGTCGAGTGGAGCAATGTGACAAAGATAGGTCGGACCCACCTCCAGGATGCGGTGCCACTGTCGCTCGGCCAGGAGTGGTCCGGATATGCTGCCCAGATTCGTTACGCGATTGAGGATCTGACAGCCTCCCGGGAAGGGTTACTGGAACTCGCTGCCGGCGGGACAGCAGTCGGTACTGGTCTGAATGCGCCTCAGGGTTTTTCGGTTCAAATCGCCGAAACAATCGCAGAAATTTCCGGAAAACCGTTTGTGACTGCGCCAAACAAGTTCGAGGCGCAGTCCTCGCTTACTGCCATGGTCCGCGCCATGGCTGCATTACGCGGCGTAGCCATGTCGCTGTTTCAGATTGCCAATAATATCCGGTTTCTGGCTTCCGGACCGCGATGCGGAATAGGCGAATTGGCATTGCCGGAAAACGAACCCGGTTCGTCCATCATGCCGGGAAAGGTCAATCCGACCCAATGTGAGTCACTGATGCAAATCTGCGCCCAGATCTTTGGCCTCGATGCTGCCGTCGCTTTTGCCGGTTCACAGGGTAATTTTCAGCTCAACACCATGCGCCCGATGGTAATTGCGAATTTCCTGAATGCATCGAGAATTCTCGCGGACGGGGTGGAGAACTTTAACAAGTTCTCAATAGACGGCACACACCCCGATGCAGAACGGATCGCAGATTTACTTGATCGATCGCTCATGCTCGTGACGGCGCTCACACCAGTCATCGGCTATGACAAGTCTGCCGAAATCGCCCACAAGGCAAGCGAAGAAGGTACGACATTAAAAGAGGCCGCTATTTCGCTCGGATATATTGACGCCGAAACTTTCGACAAGGTGATCGATCCTGCGAAAATGATTGGCCAGGGCTTCAGGGGGGCCTGAGATTACTGGCTCCAGTTCATGAGTACAGGAGTGCGACAGTTTCGCGGTAGCGGTTGCCAATTTCCATAAATTCATGATTGTATGAGTTTTCACGGCCCGGAAAGCCATACCGCCAGGGGACGAATGGACAGTCTTACCATTTCTGATACGCAAAATAACAATAACAACGCGAACATGTCCGGCGTGCCCGTCATCGAGCTGCGTGATATTCACAAGAGTTACGGCACGCTGAAAGTCATAAAAGGTGTGGATCTTGCAGCACGCAGCGGCGATGTCATCGCGCTGATTGGTTCGTCAGGCTCTGGGAAAAGCACGCTGCTCCGCTGTACCAATCTGCTCGAGATACCGCAGCAGGGCGATATTCTGATCGATGGCGAGGCCGTGCGTTGGAAGGCACATCACGACGAACGCCAACCGGCCGATGCGGTTCAGGTCCGGCGGATCAGAACCAATCTCTCCATGGTCTTCCAGCAGTTCAACCTGTGGGGTCATCTGACGATTCTGCAGAACGTGATCGAGGCACCCGTCACGGTATTAGGCAGGGACCCGGCTGAAGCCGCAAGATTTGGCCAGTCCCTGTTGGAAAAGGTCGGAATTGGCGACAAGTCCGACAATTATCCGTCTCAGCTTTCCGGCGGACAGCAACAACGTGCTGCAATTGCCCGCGCTCTGGCCATGGAACCGGAAGCGATGCTTTTTGACGAACCAACAAGCGCGCTTGATCCCGAACTGCAGGGCGAAGTGGTGCAGGTGATCAAGGATTTGGCCATAGACGGCCGCACCATGATCATCGTTACCCATGACATGAAGATGGCCGCTGATGTTGCAAATCATGTGATTTTTCTGCATCAGGGCGTAATCGAGGAAGAAGGGTCTCCGGACCAACTGTTCAAAAAACCCAAATCAACAAGGCTCCGTCAATTCCTGAGTTCGACGGGCGCTTAGTAAAAAGAGGGAGTTATCAGGATGAAATCACTAATTATAGGCGTCGTTGCCGCCGCCTTCACAGCGACAGTCGCATTTGCCGATAGCCATGCAGTCCGCATGGGCACCGAGGGCGCTTATGAGCCCTACAACTTTATCAACGACAAAGGCGAAGTGGATGGTTTTGAGCGCGAGCTTGGCGACAAGCTTTGTGAAATCGCCGGTTATTCCTGTACCTGGGTCAAGAATGATTGGGATTCGATCATCCCAAACCTGACCTCCGGCAACTATGACACGATCATGGCCGGGATGAGCATAACCGATGAGCGCAAGGAAAAGATCAACTTTACTGAAGCCTATTTCCCGCCTGATCCTAGTGCCTATGTCAGCCTTGCCGGCGCGGATGCAGAGGTGATCAACGGAAACGTGGCTGCGCAGACAAACACGATCCAGGCTGGACATGTTTCAAGTTCAGGCGCCACGCTCGTCGAATATGCAACACCCGATGAGACCATTGCCGCCGTCAGAAATGGCGAGGCCGACGCCGTGATGGCCGATAAGGCCTATCTCAGGAAATTGGTCGAGGAGTCCGGTGGCGAACTGGAATTCGTTGGCGAGGATGTGATGCTCGGCACCGGTATCGGAATGGGTATCCGTAAGTCTGATGAGGAAATGCTGGCCAAGTTCAATGCGGCGATTCAGCAGCTCAAGTCAGATGGTACAATCAACACGTTGATCGAGAAATGGTTTGAGATGAAAGGTCCCTATTGATCTTATCCCCTCAACTTGAAATGGAATGGGTGGCACGAACCGCCCATTCCACCCGGTTTTAATGTTTGAATTTTGCGCTGATCCCAAGGCGATCGACGGCCTCAAATGGATGGCCTGCTATCTGACAACGCCTAAACATCAGCAATTCTACTTTTCCTTCCTGATTGTCCTGGCGCTGATTGCCGGAACTGCACCCCTGGTAATGCTGCTCGGCTTCTGTGGCGCATTCATGCGGCGCTCGGCGATCCTGCCGATCAAATGGCTCGGCCATATCTACACCTCCATGGTCCGCGGTGTTCCAGACATTGTGTTTTTTCTGTTTGTCCCGATCGCTATGGACCAGGCATTCGAATACACCCGCCACCGCATTCTATGTCCCGAGGTCACCGAGCCGGTCTATCGCGGCAATGATTTCGTCGTCTGTACGGCTGCAAAACTGCCGCTGAGCTCCTCACCCCAATGGGTTCATGAAACCTACGGCTTTATCCTGGCAATGATTGCATTTGCGGTTGTCTTTGGTGCTTTTGCTGCCAACACAATCGATGGTGCATTGCGGGCGGTGCCCAAGGCGCAACTTGAGACTGCGCGAGCATACGGCATGAGCGAACGTCAAACATTCTGGCGGATCCATTTACCGCAAATGTGGACATTTGCCCTGCCCGGTCTTTCGAATTTGTGGATGGTTCTGGTCAAGTCCACCCCTCTGCTCTTCCTGCTCGGGATTGAAGACATCGTCTATTGGGCCCGGGAATTGGGCGGCACCAAAACCAGCTTTTTCGAGTATCCCCACCCAGACTGGCGCGCCTGGTATTTCCTCTCGCTGCTGATCTTCTACCTGCTGCTCACCTGGGTCAGTGAAAAGGCCTTCGCAGCGCTGACAAGGCGGGTTTCGAGGGGAATGGCTACGCAGGGCGGCAAGGATGCGACGGCCGGAAATGCAGCCGAACCTGAAATTGCGGGTGCGCGGCTATGAGTTGTTCGCAAGCCATCGCAGACTATGGCCTTCGCGCAATCGGGATTGGATTGCGCCAACTGCCGAAATCCGACATCACGCTGTGCGACCAGATAGTCCTGATCGGCAGCGGCATGTTGTGGAACATCTATTTCGCATTCTTCGCCGTGATCTTGGGTTTCTTCTTTGCGACATTTCTGGCGGTCTGCCGCGCCAGCCAAAGCAAACTCTTCTCCAAACCGGCTGAATGGTTCATCTTCCTGTTTCGCGGATCACCACTATTCATTCAGTTCTTTTTTGCCTATGAAACCTTTGTCCTGCTGCCGCGTGCCGGCATAGACATCCCGCTCGGATTCATGACGGTCACAATCGCCACCGGATGGCTCACCAAGGCCTGGCTTGGCGCGCTAATCGTGCTGTTCCTGAATACGTCAGCCTATAGTGCAGAGATATTCTACGGCGCTCTCAAATCGGTTCCGCGCGGCGACCTCGAAGCAGCAGACGCCTATGGCATGAGCGGATTTATTAAGTTCCGGCGTATTGTCTGGCCGACACTGCTGCGGCTGGCTTGGCCGTCCTATACCAATGAGGCAATTTTCCTGTTTCACGCTACGACGCTGGTGTTCTTCTCCGGATTTCCGGCATGGCGGCAGGAGGGCGATTCGCTTTATTACGCGAGCTATTTCGCGGAAAAGACATTCAACCCGTTCATCCCCTACCCGATTGTAGCGGTTTATTTCATCATCTCGACGGTGATACTGATCTTGCTATTCAGCATCTTCAACAGGAAGCTGAACCGCCATCTGGCACCCGAAAAGCAAACCAGAATTCGCTATCGGCCGCAGCTCATGCGTTAGGAACCTGGATTAGCCTATAAAAGTCCCTGGACGACAATCATTACGATAACGGCAAGGATCCAGTATCCGGCATCAACATTGCGGACATAGGTATTGTTTTTCCGGAATAGACCGCCCGAATAGGCCAGTACTGTGAACGCAATCGTGGCCAAAATGACCGTTGCAAGCAAATTGGACGCTGCCGTCACGCCTACAAACCAGCTCAAGAGCAACAATCCAACGACTTGCGCCACCATCGCGCCGACCGGCATTTCACTAGCAGTACCCAGTTCAAGTCCGTTCCCCTCGGCCCATTTTTTCCCGAACAATATGGGAGAATACCAGAGCCAACCGGCAAAAAACGCCACAACAGCGCCGACAACTACTGCAATCCAGTTTACACCATTCATCAATTCGGCCATTTTCATTCCCTCAAATACAAGTCTCGTAAACAATTTAATTAATTAACGAAACTATTAAACAGCCGGCAGGGAAAGTGCAAGAGGCAAGAAATGAGCATCAAACCCTATTGGCAAAATTTCATCAACAATGAATGGGTCGACGGTGACGCTGGTAGGATATCGCTTGAGGATCCTGCAACCGGTGAATTTCTTGCCGAAATGGCCTGCGCCGGAACGGCCGATGTCGATCGGGCCGTCGCAGCCGCGCGCGAGTGCCGTGATAGCGGTGAGTTGCAATCCATGCGGCCGGTGGAACGCGGGCGCCTGGTCCGGGAAATGGGCAGCTATCTTCTTGCAAATTTTGAAGAAATCTCCCTAGTTCACTGTCTTGACTCGGGAAAACCGCTTTGGGAAGCCAGGCTCGAAGTCACCAATGCGGCCCGATATTTCGAATATTACGGCAATCAGGCGGAAACCCTGGAAGGAAAATCTATTCCGCTGGGTGGCAACTACACCGACTTTACCGTTCATGAGCCCTATGGCGTTTCGGCACAGGTCATTCCCTGGAATTTTCCGCTGGAGATTGCGGCAAGATCGATCGCCTGCGCAATCACCACTGCGAATAGTTGCGTGGTCAAAACCGCAGAGCTGGACCCGCTCTCTTCCAGCTATTTCGGCCATGCTGCGCTGAGCGCCGGATTACCGCCCGGCGCAGTGAACATAATCGCCGGATACGGACAGGAAGCCGGCGCCGCGCTGGCCAGTCACCCCGAAATCAACCATCTGGTTTTCACCGGCTCTGTGGAAACAGGTAGCAAAGTAGCGGCGTCTGCGGCGGCGAATATTGTTCCCTCGGTTCTGGAACTGGGCGGGAAGTCGGCGGCAATTATCTGCAAGGACGCTGACCTTGATAAGGTGCTGAGTTCGGTCCGAAATGGCATCTTTTTCAATTCCGGTCAGGTTTGTTCGGCCATGTCGCGTGCCGTTGTACATAGGGACCGGCAGCAAGAATTTGTCGAACGCGCTGCCGAACTGGCCAGTTCAATATCCGTCGGCCCGGGCATTGAGCGGACTGAATCCGGCCTGAACATGGGTGCAATGATCTCGCAGAAACAACGTGATCGCGCTTATTCCCTATGCGCCCAAGCCCAGAAATCTGGAGCCAGGCTGGTCAGCGGCGGAAATCGCCTGAATCTGCCGGGATGGTTCCTTCAACCCACTATCCTGGATCAGGTGTCCCCCAATGACGAAATTGCACAAACGGAAGTCTTCGGCCCGGTTCTGACAGTCATTGAATATTCCGATGATGATGAGGCAATCGAGATTGCAAATTCCACCCGCTATGGCCTGGTCGGCGGGATATTCACAGAAGATTTGAACCGGGCGATGAAAGCGGCATCCAGAATGAAAGCCGGTCAGGTTTTCATCAATGAGTGGTTCGCTGGCGGTGTAGAAACGCCCTTTGGCGGCTATGGCAAGTCGGGATATGGCCGTGAAAAGGGCCGCGAGGCACTTTTCAACTATGTTCAGACCAAGAATGTAGCGATCGCGTTGAAATGACCATCAGACCAGCTTTTTAAGCGATTTTGTTGCCGAAAACGCACAAGATTGATAATTGGTCTTGATCGGCTCGCTCGCAACCACATCCTGTGCTGGACAATTGTTTACAGTCCAGATAAAAGCGCCCGAGTCATTTTGGGCTTGACGCCCTGAAAAAAGCTGACAAAACCCGATATTGAAACAGCATGGAACCGTTGGGTTGAAAACGATACACTAGCGATCAGCTAGGTCTATCCAGAGACAGACATTGATATCGTTACCCAATCCAGACTTTGAAGAGGCCCAAAAGTGAGCAGCACGTTCGACAAGGTCGCCGACATTATCGCAGAAACAAGCGAAATACCGCGCGAGGAAATTACCCCTGAAAGCCACACCATCGACGATTTGGGTATCGATAGCCTCGACTTCCTCGACATCGTGTTTGCGGTGGACAAGGAATTTGCAATCAAGATTCCACTGGAAAAGTGGACCCAGGAAGTAAATGACGGGAAAGCTTCTACCGAAGAATATTTCGTCATGAAAAATCTATGCGCCAAAATCGACGATTTGGTTAAGTCAAAGGCTGCGTAAACCCGCTTCCTGCAAAGTGACCACCAATATCGGTAATTCGACACCGGCCCCGTTAAACGGGGCCTCGTCTTTTCAAAATCGGGAATTCCGATAAAAAATGCTCCTTGAATATTTCCAGATGATCGACCGGATCATCTCTGTCGATCTAGATAAAAAGGTATTGGAGGCACGCTCGATCGTGCCGGACGAGAGTACGGTATTCGAAGGTCACTTCCCAGGCCATCCGCTCGTACCCGGTGTCTTGTTGATCGAAACCATGGCCCAGGCCTCCGGCATCATGATCATGCATACAATCGATTTCGAGAAAATTCCGCTGCTTGCCGGGGTCAAGGAAGGCAAGCTGAGAGATTTTGTCGGACCGCGAACCGAATTGGAAATTACCGCTGAAATCGAGCATGAAGGTTCCGGATTTGCAGTCACGCGCGCCCAGATCAAGACGGGCGGCAAACGGATCGCAAATGCGCAGCTGACATATACCGTAATGCCGTTTCCAACGCCGGATTTAAGGGACTTGATCCGCAAGCAGGTCGCTGAAATGAAAGAACCTGTCTAAGCCGATTGCTCTTGATTGATTTCTGGTGCTATCAACTTTGCGGAATGGGTCCCTGACAATGACGACGCCCCGAATACTCCGGGCGTTCGGATGCAAACTGGCAAAAACCTGAACGAGTGGTGCAAATACCGATGGCGAAACAAGATGTATGGGTAACCGGAATAGGACTTGTTTCGTGTTTCGGCGAAGGAGCTGAACACCATTGGCAGACTTTGGGGGCTAATCCCGCGCCTGCACCGATTGTCGACTGCGAAACCTATAAGCCCTATTGCGTGCATCCAATTCCCGAGATGGACTGGTCCAAACAGATCCCTCGCCGCGGTGACCAGCGCCAAATGGAAAACTGGCAGCGCCTTGGAACCTATACTGCCGGCCTCGCCCTGGAAGATGCAGGCATCAAGGAAAATGAGGAACTGGTATCGACCATGGACCTTGTTGTCGCGGCAGGTGGCGGCGAGCGCGATCTTGAGGTCGATGCTTCCATCATGGCCGACTCCTTAAACAGAAATGACCGCGACCAGCTACTGAATGATCGGCTCACCGTGGATTTGCGGCCGACACTTTTCCTTGCGCAGTTGTCGAACCTGATGGCCGGCAATATTTCGATCGTTCATAAGGTGACCGGTTCGTCGCGGACTTATATGGGCGAAGAAAGCGCCGGTATAACTTCCGTGGAGAACGCCTTCAAACGCATCAGCGCAGGACAAAGCACCCACCTACTGGTTGGCGGCGCCTTCAACGCTGAACGCCCTGACCTCTTATTGTCTATGGAACTTGGTAACTTCGTCTACCGCGGCGAGGCAAAGCCTATCCTGGCCCGCCAGGAGTCCGGCGGCGGAATGATCACCGGTACGGCAGGTGCCTTCCTTGTTCTGGAATCGGCAGATCACGCCAAATCGCGCGGCGCAAAAGCCTATGCAAAGCTTTCCGGCGTCGGTTCTGATCTGGGCACACGCGAAGATGCACAGACAAATGCAAGAATGGACGCAATTCTGGAAGGCCTGGGTGCCAAGCCCGGCATGGGTGTGATTTCCGGCGCATCCGGATGCATTCAAACGACCAAGCTGGAATATGATACGCTATACCGGCATTTGGGTGACGATGCAGCCATTCGCGCCTTCACCACGATGATCGGCAATCCGGTTGAAGCCAACTTCCCTACCGGAATTGCGCTGGCTGCTCTGGCCATCCACAATCAGGGCTTTTATGCTCCATTCGAAGAAGCAGAAAACGAATCGTCCTCAACACCGGAAGAAATTCTGGTAAGTGCAATTGGTCATTATCGCGGTGAAGGTTTCGGCCTCATCGAGAAAATCTGACAGCGTTACGAACACGGAGAGCAGGCAATGTCTGGAAAATTTACCGACCATCTGGGCCGCCCCATTGTTGTTGTTACCGGTATGGGTGTCGTCACCTCCCTCGGCAAGGGCAAAGAGGAAAACTGGGATGCATTGACTTCCGGCCGCTCCGGCATCCACCAGATCAATCGCTTTCCGACCGAAGGCATCAATACCACGATTGCCGGAACGGTCGACTTCATGGAAACCGACGAGGTTTCAGCACCCGAAATATCCTATGCCATGGCTGAGTCCACTTCCGGAGAAGCCCTGGAACAGGCCGGTTTCGGTACCGGCGGCATTCCCGGTCCGCTGTTTTTTGCTGCTCCGCCGGTGGAACTTGAATGGCAGCACAGATTTCAGCTGATGAGCGAAAACATCAAGGCCGAACCCGGATATGAGCAACTGCTCGCCGCAGCGCGCGCAAACAAGCATGAACGCATGCACCAGATTATCCAGCTTGGCACCATCGCCTACAGGATAGCCGAGAAGTTTGGCACGAAAGGCCTGCCGATTTCCCTGTCGACCGCCTGCGCGTCTGGCGCAACTGCCTTGCAACAAGGCGTTGAAGCGATCCGACGTGGCGATGCCGAGGCAACCCTTTGTGCTGCCTCAGACGGTTCGGTTACGGCAGAAGGCCTGATCCGGTTCTCGCTGCTTTCTGCGCTCACCACTCAGAACGAAGCGCCTGAAAAGGCTTCCAAGCCGTTCTCCAAGGACCGTGACGGCTTTGTGATGTCGGAAGGCTCGGCCGCATTGGTACTTGAATCCTACGAACATGCAGCCGCACGCGGCGCGAAAATCCTGGGCGTAATTCAGGGTGTGGGAGAAAAGGCCGATTCCTTTCACCGCACCCGTTCAAGCCCGGACGGAGCCCCGGTAATCACGGCAATCAAACAGGGCCTTGAAGATGCAGGTGTCACCTCGAGCGATATCAACTACATCAATGCGCACGGCACCTCGACGCCGGAAAATGACCGGATGGAATACAACTCCCTGAAAGCTGTATTCGGTGAGGACATTCATCAAATTCCGATCTCCTCTAACAAGTCGATGATCGGTCATACGCTAACCGCCGGCGGTGCGGTCGAAGCGGTATTTTCATTCCTGACCATGAGCGAAGGGGTCATCCCACCGACGATCAACTACGACAATCCCGACCCGGACATCCCGCTTGATGTTGTGCCAAATGTGAAACGTGCAGCGTCAGTCGATTCCATATTGTCGAATTCATTTGGCTTTGGCGGTCAAAATGCCTGCCTTGTTCTGGGTTCGCGGGTGAATTAGAACACCGACTGGCCAGTCTGCCTTAAATCTCTACTTGGAAGGGGAATCCCTTGCGCGCGCTTCAGCTTGTTTCCGATCGTGAAGTGAAAGTTAACGATATCGATGCCCCTCCCCCGCCGGGTGAAGGAGAAGTCCAGCTCAAGATCAGGGTAGTCGCCCTGAACCATATTGATGTTTGGGGTTGGCGCGGCATGGCATTTGCAAAACGCAAACTTCCCATGACGGTGGGTGCTGAGGCATCTGCCGAAGTTTCGGCAATTGGTCCGGGCGTAACCGGCCTGAGAACCGGCGACCTTGTCGCCATTTACGGAGCCCCGACCTGTGGCAGATGCCGGGCTTGCCGCGAGGGTCGCGACAATCATTGTGAGTTTCCCAAGGGTGTGCATGGCTTTCATCTGGATGGCTACGCCCGCGAATATGCAAACATGCCGGCTAGAAATGTTGTCCCGGCACCGGAAGGGCTTAGCGATGTTGCAGCAGCCCTGGCACCGGTCACCTTCGGCACGTGCGAACACATGCTGTTCGACAATGCAGAACTCAGATCAGGAGAAACGGTTCTGATCCATGCCGGCGGTTCGGGAATTGGGTCCGCGGCAATCCAGCTTTCAAAGAAGATCGGCGCGACCGTCATCACCACGGTCGGTTCTGATGACAAGATCGAGCGCTGCAAGGAATTGGGTGCCGACCATGTCATCAATTACCGGACCGACCGGTTTGAGGGCATGGTCCGCAAGATCACCCGGAAGAAAGGCGTCGATGTCGTTTTCGAACATGTCGGCAAGGACACTTGGGCAGGATCGATGCTGAGCCTGCGGCGCGGTGGCCGCCTGGTGACCTGCGGTTCGACCAGCGGGGTGTCGGCCGAAACAAACCTGATGATGCTGTTCCAGCAGCAATTGCGCCTGATCGGTTCTTTTGGCTGCAATATGCGCAACATGGTCGACGCCATGGAAAAGATGAACAAGGGGATCGTAAATCCGGTCGTCGATACTGAAATTGAATTTGGTGATGTCGCTACCGCGCTCGAACGGATGGAAAGCCGCCAGGTATTTGGCAAGATCATCATGAGGGTTTCGGATTAGTCCGCCAAACAGCACAATGTCGAAGCGTCAAAAGAAGCGAAAAACCAAGTTCCCGCGCTGGTACGTTTTCCTGCGAAATATCGGTCAATGGATCACGGCACAGGCGCTGTTTGGCTTGTTGGCATTCATGCGCCTGTTCCCTGCGGATGCCTCAATCAACATGATTGAAAAAATGGGTCGCTTCTTCGGAATGCGCTATCCGCGTACGAAAAAAGCCCGCGAAAATATCAAACTGGCACTTCCGGAAAAAACAGACGAAGAAGTAGAGGAAATTCTGGAGGAGATGTGGGGATCGCTTGCACGCACAGCCGCCGAATATGCCTATCTCGATCAGATATTTGATTTCGACGACAACAATCCGACCGAGGGCAGGTTCGAGATCGCCGGAATCGATAATTTCGCAGAGATGAAATATATGGACGGCCCGGCCGTTTGCTTCACTGCGCATATGGCCAATTGGGAGTTGTTGCCGATCGGATCCGCGGCATATGGCGTAAACATTACCGCCCTGTTCCGACCACCGGATAATCCGTACATCGCAAAACGGGTCCTGTCCGCCCGACGGACTGCCATGGGTCATCTCGTTCCCTCAAAGGCGGGCGCTGCCTGGGCATTGGGTGACGTACTGGCAGAAGGCGGCAAGGTCGGCGTGCTGGTTGACCAATATTACCGGCGCGGCGTCCCAATTGAAT
>JANQQM010000155.1 GCA_028289365.1 Salaquimonas sp.
GACCGGACACAAAAAGCGGGCGAAGCACCTGCCGAGGTGGGCGAGGAGCCTGCTATTCCCCTCGCCTCGCTGTCGATCGGGCTGATTTTTCTTCTGGTATTCGCCGCCGCAATGATACCTCTGCCACAATGGCCGACACTTGTGCTGGCGTTCCCATTATTGGCGATTTTGCCAGGATTGGCATTGTCTGGTTCTGTCTTCGGCAGAGAACTGATTGCCTTTCCTCACATCCAATCCATGTGGCGCGATTTCGTTGCGATGCCGGAAGTTCGCCGCGGCGCGGCATTGCTTGCGCTGTGCGTTGCAATGATCGGCGTTGCAATTTTCGTCGGCCAGAAGATTGCCCTGGTGATGATGGTCGCAATCTACCTGGCTCGCTGGGGCGGGTATGGCTGGCGCATCGTCTTGCCCTACTCGATCGCGACTGCAGCGATCCTGATCGGCTTTTATGATCGGGTAGTTCACATCTTCTGGCTCAAGCCGGTCTTTTACCAGCAAATCAGCGACATGATCCCCCAATGGATGCCGGAGTGGCTGATCCTTTGAGAAATTCAACCAGGAATCACAATCAATCAGGAAAGGGAGAATAACCATGCTCACACGAAGATTATTCGGAATGCTCGCCATCGCGGTAATGGCATTGCCCTCTGCAGCTTTGGCGGAAGACTATTTTGAAGGAAAGACCATCACATGGGTATTGCCGTGGCCTGCCGGGTCCGGCGGTGATCTGCATGGTCGCCTGACTGCACGCTATATGGAAAAGCACATTCCGGGTAACCCCACCATCATCATTAACAACAAGCCCGGCGGCAGCGGCATCATCGCGATTAATACCGTTTACGAGCAGGGCCCGACGGATGGCACCCAATATTTTTACGGCAATTGGAGCCCGTCTGCCGTAATCGACAACGCCCCCGGCGTTCGCTATGAACCCGAAAAAATGGGCGTCGTCGGTACAGCCGGTGCGGATCTGGCCTTTATGGTTCGCAATGATCAGGTAGCTGACATAATGGCCCTTAAGGATGCCGACTTCATTGTCGGAGGGCGTGGTGCAACGAACGCGATCGAAGTACTCGGAAACCTGGCGCTGAAAACCATGGGTGCAGATTTCCGATATGTCGGCGGCTTTGGCGGCTTCTCGAAAATCCAGGCTGCAATAAAGGCCAATGAGGTCCATGCCGGCCATGCGGGACTGCCCGGCTACGTTAAATTCTTTGGTCCCGACAGTGATGTAGCCTATCCGCTCTACTATCATCAGCAATTCGATATCGATGGCAATCCCATGCCAAAGCCTGAAAAAGCCTATCCGGCGGAAGTTCCGACGCTCTATGAGGCCCACAAGGCACTGCATGGCGCGGAACCTTCAGGCAAGTATTGGGACGCCTACAAATGGTGGCATTCAAGCTTGATGTCAGCAGCGACGGCAATTCTCTCGCCTCCCGGCGTCAATGAAGAAGCGCTGGCCATCATGCAGCAGGCTTTCCAGGACGTGACCAAGGATGAGGAATATCTGGCCGAATATGAGAGTTCGATCGGTGTCCCCCCACCATTCAACTCGACGGAACAGTCGATCCAGATCTTGCAGACGTTTCGTGACATGCCTCCCGAAGTGGAAGAAGTCGTGAAGGAAGTCTCTGCTCTCTAATCCAAGAAATGGGGAAGCTAGTCAACCGGCTTCCCCCAACCGGAAGGAAGACTATGCAGGCCCAAAACCTTGTCATCGTAATGGCTGACGAGCATGCTGGTCGTTACATGAGCTGTGCCGGACATCCGGTGGTGCAAACACCAAATATGGACCGTTTGGCCAGGCGTGGAACCCGATTTAGCAACGCCTATTCGAACAGTCCGATTTGTATGCCGGCCCGAGCCGCCTTTGCCACTGGACGCTACCCCCATGAAACCGGGTATTACTGCAATGCAACGCCCTATGACGGGCGCATACCGGGCTGGCCAAACCGTGTGACCGATGCCGGTCTGAATGTCACTTCCATCGGGAAACTGCATTATCGCGATGACAAAGTCGAAACCGGTTTCAGCGAGGCGATCGTACCGATGTACGCCAGGGGCGGGACAGGCGATTTGTTCGGCCTGATCCGCAAACCACCGCTTCCTGTCCGCTATGGTGTCCGGCAAGTGGCAGAAGAAGTTGGCCGAGGTGAATCCGACTATACGCGATATGACCGGTCCATCCTCGAAAACACGCTCCGATGGCTACGGGAAACCGCACCAACCATCCCGGAGCCATGGGTGCTGTATGTAAGCTTTGTCTGCCCGCATTTTCCATTGATCGCACCGGATGAATTTTATGACCTTTACGATCCGGACAGTCTGGATCTGCCAAAGGCCTGCCGGCCGAAGGATTGGCCTGATCATCCCTGGATCAAGGCTTTCCGCTCGTCCTACATCACCGACAGCTATTTCGACGATGATCTCAGGCGTCGTGCGACAGCTGCTTATTTCGGCCTCTGCTCGTTTGTCGATTCCCTGCTCGGACAGGTAATTGATGCCGTTGACGTCGCCCCATTTGCCGACCGGACCCGCCTCGCCTACACATCAGACCATGGCGACAATCTCGGTGTGCGCGGCCTATGGCAGAAGAGCAATTTTTATCAGGAATCGGCTCATATACCGCTAGTTCTTACTGGAGACGGAGTTCCAGAGGATGCTGTTTGTGACACCCCCGTCTCGCTCGTGGATTTCTACCCGACCGTGCTCGAGGCTACCGGTCTTTCGGACGGAACCCCAGACGTCAACCCGGATGCCCGCAGCCTGATGCAAGTCGCCTCAGAACCTTATGATCCGGAACGCGCAGTTTTTGGCGAGTATCATGGTGCAGGCGCTGTCAATGGCGTCTTCATGATCCGGCTAGGGCCTTGGAAATACATCCACTATGCGAATATGCCGCCTCAACTCTTCAATCTCGAAGAAGATCCCGAGGAACTCAATGACCTCGCCGAAAGTACGGAACATTCGGAGGTGCTGATAGAATTTGAAAACGCGCTTAAGGCTTGGCTAGATCCGATCGCTGTCGACACGCAAATCAAGGCAAATCAAAACGAAATCCTGGAGCGGCATGGTGGCATCGAGGCCATACTTGATCGAGGGTCAATGGGCGCTTCACCGACACCAGGCTCGAAAGCTCAGGACCTGAGGACGGGATGAGTAAGGCCGGATCAATTGTAAGTGTGCCGACGGAAGATGGCCTTATGGATATCTTTTTCGTAAGCGGCGATGAAAACCGATCCGTGCCATGTACATTGCTTTATATGGACCTTTTCGGTCTGCGTGAGGAAATCTTCGATCTTGCCCGCGCATTCGCCAATGACGGATTCTCGGCGGCCGTCCCGGACCTTTTTTATAGGCTACCGGTTTCGCAATTCCCGCCAGCAAACGGGCGCGGTGAAAGACCGGGCGAAGCTGCTCTTCAAGCCAATTCTGCAACAAGTATGGAGATGTCCAAGTCTGACACCAGAGCCCTTGTTTCTTGGCTCGACTCCGGCAGTGCCGGCCCCCGACCCAGTTTTTATCATGCGATAGGATACTGCATGGGCGGGCGACATGCCCTTGCGGCAGCAGCCGCAATGCCCGATCGCATTCGCTCCGGAATGTCGGTGCATGGCGGAAGGCTGGTAACGCAAGAAGATGACTCCCCGCACGAATTAATCGCCGGCTTGAAAGTACCGTTCGGCTTTGTTTGCGCGCGCGATGACCCGACGTGCCCAGCCGATCATTGTGAAGTTCTGAA
>JANQQM010000160.1 GCA_028289365.1 Salaquimonas sp.
AACTGGTGACAAAGTGTCTGCTGGCCGTAGCAAATTGCCAATATTGGGACACCTGCATCAAATACCGCCTGAGGTGCGCGTGGTGAATCCTTTTCGGGAACCGAGCCCGGCCCGCCTGAAAAAATTACCGCCTTCGGATTGAGGCGGTCAAATGCAGCTTCAGCTGATTGAAAAGGTACTATCTCGCAGTAAACGCCAGCTTCGCGGACCCGCCTGGCGATCAGCTGGGTCACCTGACTACCGAAGTCTATGATGAGAATCGCATCGTGGTGTGTGGTCATCTATTGCCTTTATCGATTGGGAACAGATTCGGCAAGATCATCCACAGCTAATCGTACCGATGACAAACAATAAAGACCATCTGGTCAAAGCCGGATGTGCCCCGAACTGATGGCATCCAGTGTGAGGTCTACAGCTTCTGCCAGTTTTTCATCGATGATATGCAAGTATTCGGTCCAGTCATCGATGTGATGGAGATCGCCGGCCCCGTCGGAAATTCCGCGCAGACCGATCAAGGGTACATCAAACTGGTGGCAGGCGCGTAGATGGGCAAATGTTTCCATGTCAACCATATCCGCGTCGATCTGGTCGTATGCAGAACCCGACACGATATTGGCGCCTGTCGACAGCCTCGCGCCGGGAATATCTGGCACGGAGTGCTCCAACTCCAAGACGGCGGGTAATTCAAGGAAGGGTGTTGTCCCCTTTTCGAAGCCCAATGCGGAGGCGTCCATATCGCGGTAGGAAACCGAATCCACCTGGTAAACCTTGGTCTGTTCGAGCGTACGGGAACCGGCCGAGCCCAGCGAAACGACCAGTTTTGGCGGCTTGCCAAGCGCCGATAGCCGGGACAGTTCGGCTGACAGGGCGACCCCTGCTTCGACCGGCCCAACACCGCACATCAACGGGTCAAACCGTTTTTTCAGTTCCGGCCCGTATTCGGGTTCTGCAGCCATTACAAAAAGCAGGTCAGTTGCTGGTGAAGTCAATTCCGGCTGTCCTTGAAGTTAAAATAAGCGCGAAT
Source organism: Salaquimonas sp. (assembly GCA_028289365.1). GTDB lineage: Bacteria > Pseudomonadota > Alphaproteobacteria > Rhizobiales > Rhizobiaceae > BOKV01. The sequence continues at coordinate 1,025 of JANQQM010000160.1, forward strand.
ATCGCTCACACCTCAATCCGAAGCATGGCTCGGTTTTTTCGTGGAGGTCGCCGCTGACTTGGCCCGGCTGCGCGCTTTCTTGGTGGTTGCCTTGCGGGAGCGTTTCTTGCGGGCCGACGGTTCGGTCTCCACGATCCTGGCGATTTCCTCAATTGTCTCGGCTTCGCTTTGGACCGTTCTGGCCGTATGGCTCTGCAGGTCGGCGCTCGTCTTGATCAGCTTCTCGACCAGGTTTTGGTTAAACCCGGCCTCCAGGGCGTGGCGAATCTCGATATTCTTGGCCAGATGCTTTTTCAACGCGACGCGATCAAATGCCAGATATCGCATTGGAGTCTCGGAGATCACGGTTGCAGACGCATTCTTGCCGCTCAGATAGCTCATTTCACCCAGAAAATCGCCCGGCCCGGCATGGCCGACGAGTTCGCCGCGCCGTTCTACCCGCGCGGTCCCCTTGACGATATAGATCAAATTGGGCGGTTCGGTATCCTCCTCGATCAGTTTGAAGTTTTCGCCGACTTCCGTCCAAGCACCGAGTTTCATCAGGCGCCGGACATGAATCCGCTCGACGCCTTTCAGCACCTTGTCGATGAACATCTGTTCTTCTGCAGAAAACTTGCCCCTGCGGTTTTCAATGAACAGGATCAAGAGCTGAATTGCATTGACAAGGGTAAAGACGGATTCCCAGAAAAAGCTGATCGGGTCGCCGATCGAGGCATAATATCCGGCGGAGAACAGGCCGGCGGAAATCGCAATCACGCGCAGCCAATGCATCGTCCGCATCATCATCGAGACGATCAGCAATACGTAGGATATGTGCCCCGCCAAATTGGCCGGATCTACAAATGCTTCCTGAAATGCCTGCATTCCAAACCTTCTGCCGTTCCGGGCCACCTAAAGGGCCATCAATCCCGGCGTTTCTCCAATAATGCAATGAAGAAGGCATCCGTCTTCGTCAATGCGGGTGTAATCTGTACCATAGCCCGATCTTTTTGCGGAAAATGTGCAAAATTGCTCAGTTGCGTTGATACGGCCTTAATAGCGTCAACAGGCCGCAAGGAAAATCTTTCGTCTCCAGACAGAAAACCCTCGATCTGTTCGATGTTTTCGGCATGAAACAGCGAACAAGTGATATATACCAAATGTCCGCCCGGCCTGACATAGCGAGCGGCCTCGGTCAATATTCCAGCCTGTTCCTCACGACGTTGCGCAATATTGTTATCGGAAAGCCGCCATTTGGCATCCGGACGCCGGCGCCAGGTACCGCTGCCCGTACAAGGTGCATCAACTAGCACGCAGTCCATCCTGTTTTCCAGATCAGCCTGTAATTGTGTGGGCTGATGCACCTGGACATTTCTTGCACCGGCCCGTTTCAGGCGTTCATGGATCGGCGCCAATCTGCGGCGGTCTGCATCATGGGCATGAATTTGCCCGCGATTTTGCATCATTGCGCTCAGAGCGAGTGTCTTGCCGCCGCCGCCGGCACAATAATCCAGCACCTGGTCGCCTGGCTGAGCGCCAGACAATAGCGCCGCGATCTGGCTGCCCTGGTCCTGGATTTCAAACCAGCCCTTTTGATATCCGGCTTCCGCCTGGACATTTGGCAGTCGTCTGCCGCGGGGTAACGACTCAATCCTGATGCCTTCCGGAGCAATCGCACTGGATACAGCTGAAAACCGGGCCAAACGTTTAAGCACCTTATCCCTGTCGGCTTTCAAAGTGTTCACCCGCAAATCGAGCGGCGGTCTTTCAGCGAGTCCTTTTCCTTCCGATACCCATTCGGCGCCGAAAGCCGTCTCGAATTCAACCACCGCAAATTCGGGAATATCAGCCTGTATGAATTCCGGCGCATCATCGAGATCGCGGGTTAGATAAGTGTTTCCGAAGGTTTCCAGCGGCAGTTCAGGCGCGAATTTGTCATCGCGAAAACTGTCTGCAATCTCCTCCAGCGTCATGTCCCATTGATCAAGCAGGGTGGCGACCACCAGAGCCGGGGAAGCCTCGTCGTTCATTCGCCAAGCCTGGGAAGCCTTCTTCCGCAATGTGTCATAGACAATGTTGCCGATAGTCGAACGATCCCCCGAACCGGCGAAACGGTGGGATATACCCCAATCCTTCAACGCATCTGCGACCGGGCGGTTCCGGTTTCCAATATCGTCGAGGATCTCGATTGCTGCCTGAGTCCGGCCTCCGAGTCGCATTGACTAAAACCCTCAAATCAAGCCGGCAAGGTGAAGACCATTGACGATCCACAACAGGACCAGGCTTGCATAGGCAACCATGAAAACCGGCCGCCGATAGCGCAGCTTGTTGTTTGTCGTATGAATAAACACATGGATTGTCTTCACGATCACGAACAGCCAGGCAAGGCCGACGGTCAGGAATGACGTACCGTCGGTGACATAGGCGACCAGGCAGGCAGCATAGAACAGCACGCCGGTTTCATTTTGATTGCGGATGGCATTGGTGAATTTGAGGCTTTCTTCCGGCTCATCGCGCAAGAGCCGGTAGACCGAAGTTTTTACCTTGCCATCCACCACTCCACGAACGCGAGCGCGGCTCATCGGAACATAGATTGATGTTGTGACAAGGGCGTGGATAACCATTGGCCAAAGCAACCATGTCGGCGACATTGTTTATCCTCCGGGTTTCGGATTTGTCGGTAATGCGATTCGAACTATCGGTCAGGCATTTCGATTATAGTTGGGGCTTTCCCGGGTAATGGTTACGTCATGGGCATGGCTTTCGGCAAGTCCGGCATTGGTGATGCGCACAAATGTTGCCTTGGACTGATAGTCGTTGATGTCAGTTCCGCCAACATAACCCATGGCCGCCCTCAACCCGCCTGCGAGCTGGTGAATGACACCACTTACCGGCCCCTTGTATGGCACCTGTCCTTCAATGCCCTCCGGTACCAGCTTCAGTGCATCGCGCACTTCCGCCTGGAAATACCGGTCGGCGGAGCCACGGGCCATCGCACCGACCGATCCCATTCCGCGATAGGCTTTGTAGGATCGACCCTGATGCAGATAAACCTCGCCGGGGCTTTCATCGGTACCAGCCAAAAGCGAACCGATCATTGCTGCTGAGGCACCGGCAGCGATTGCCTTGGCAAGATCGCCTGAATATTTGATGCCGCCGTCGGCAATAACCGGAATTCCGGATTTCTGCGCCTGGTTTGCACAGGCCATGATTGCGGAAAGCTGGGGGACACCGACACCGGCCACAACCCTGGTCGTACAAATCGAACCCGGGCCAATGCCCACCTTGATTGCATCGGCACCGGCATCGATCAGTGCCTGGGTACCTTCAGCGGTTGCAACATTGCCGGCTATGATCCGAACGGAATTGGACAAGGTCTTGATACGGGAAACCGTATCGAGAACCTTTTGCGAGTGCCCATGGGCGGTATCGACAACCACGACATCGACTTCAGCGGCCACAAGCCGTTCTGCGCGCTCAAAACCGTCTTCGCCGACCGTGGTAGCGGCAGCCACTCTCAGCCTGCCCTGCGCATCCTTCGAGGCATTGGGATGGAGCTGTGATTTCTCGATATCCTTTACCGTAATCAGGCCGATGCACCGATTGGCATCATCTACCACCAGCAATTTCTCAATTCGATGCTGGTGCAGAAGGCGTTTGGCCTCTTCCTGACTTACCGATTCGCGCACGGTGATCAGGTTCTCGTGGGTCATCAATTCTGCGATCGGCTGTTTGGGGTCGGACGCAAACCGGACATCCCGGTTTGTCAGGATGCCAGAGAGCCGCCCGGGTCCGTCGGCTCCGTTTGCATTCGGCTCGACAACCGGAATTCCCGAGATCTTGTGGATGTTCATCAGATCCAGGGCGTCCTGCAAGGTAGCGGCAGGCCCGATCGTAACCGGATTGACGACCATGCCTGATTCGAATTTCTTGACCTGGCGAACCTGTTCGGCCTGTTCGGAGGGTGAAAGATTGCGATGAATGACCCCAATTCCACCGGCCTGGGCCATTGCGATGGCCAGTCTGGATTCGGTTACCGTATCCATCGCTGCGGACAGAATCGGCAGGTTCAGGCCAATATCTCTGGCAATGCTGGTAGAGATATCCACCTGCCCCGGCATGACATCGGAATGTCCGGGCTGCAGCAGGACATCGTCAAAGGTCAGCGCTTGTTCGCCGGTAGATGTTTCGATAATTGCGGGCATTGCCAATCCTGTCTCGAAAGTTGACCAGCTTCCGGACAATATTTCCGGAGCCAGCTTCAACGATTGGCATTTGCCGTTAACACGGTGCGGCTAAGGATGCAAAGCGAATATGCAGGAATTTCATCCTGTACAGGATTATTGCAGTACCACCCTGAACACATGCAGGCGGTCATTGTCGCCCGAAAGGCGTTTCAGCCAGGCTGGTTCGGTGCGCTTGATCATGTGAACCAGAAGCGCGTCGCTGGCCTTTTCCTTTTCGTTCATGGGTCGGTGCATCTGGCAATACGTCACATATTGGACACCGCGCCTGCGCGCAATTTGCTCCGCCTTTTTGGGATTTGTCGAATAGAAGTCGACCATATCGAGAATAGCGCGGGTATTCCTGTGATAAGGCCCACCGACTACGTCGTGGTCGGTAAAGGTGAGCGTGGCCGGTCCGGAGTTGATATCCGTCATTACATAGGACTTTGGCAGTACCGCAAGCAGCGCGTATTGAGATTCCAGGTTACAAAGCAGATCAGTTTCGCGCTGCTTCCATTCCGGTTCCTCTGTTGTCGAGGCTACCGCCGTCGAAACCGGATATGAAACTTCATTGCCTGCCGGCAATAGCGAGGAAGCGCCAAGCCAGGTCGGCGAGAGCAGCAGCAAGGTGGCGGCAGTCTGGACCATTCCGGCTTTCAACTTGCTGTCCGGCCAGCGGGTACTGACCTTCTGCCAAAGCATGTGCCAGAACACGACGCAGAACGGGATGGCTGCGAATACGCCAATTCTCAAGGCGCGATATTGCAGGAAGCCGGCAAGGAAGCTCGCTGCGAGCAATACGAACAGGACCAGGAATTCACGCCGAACGGTGAAGCGGGATTTGAGTACATAGGCTGCAATTGCCAGCATCAGCAATCCATAGGCAAATACCCAGACCCACAGTTGCGGATTTAGCGACATTTGCTCGGCCAGGCCTTTTGCTTCCTGGACATCGCCAAGCCACCGTTCCTTCAATTCTGGATCGATGGCGCCAAAGGGTCCGGAAGCGCATTCGGGATGCAGAGAAACAACAATGGCTGCGCAAATGCCGCCGAGGGCAGCGCCTGAAATCAAGCGGATTGCGATTAGCTTGCCGGACGAGATTTCACCCAAGGACTTCTCGAGATACCTTCCAGCAAGTGCAAGTGTGATCAAGGTGGCTCCAACCAGACAAAAGGCTTGTACATAGACAATGGATATCTGGTCGCATCGCGCCAAAAGCCAATCCGGTGGTGCAATGGTTACTCCCAGCATTACCGGCATTGCGATCAACAGTCCGACACCCGTGCGTACCAGCCCGGTACCATCCTTGTCATTGCCGATTGCCCACTCCAGTCCGAGCCAGGAGAGAGCCAGGACAATCAGCAGAATGGCGTCGAGCCCGATGGAGATGCTGGCGGCGGCGGCAATTGCGATCAAGTAATGGCCCCATTTCGTCGAGGCAGAGACAAGCCCAAGAACGATGGCTAGGAAGAAAACGATCTGGATCGAGTGGTGATCGAGCCGTCCGGGTCTGAACTCCGTCAAGGCGGTTACGCAGGTTACCGTGAAAAGCAGTGCCAATAACGGATTGATGTTCGCATCAAGGCGGCGGCAAATCGCCAATATCAAAAAGACGGTGACAACCAGCAGGATGGCGGGCCAGACGATGGCGGTTATTCTTTCAGCGAGGGTGGTGTCTACAAAGAGATCGAAAAACCAGACAAGGGCGGCAATCGGCAGATCGACAAGTCGCGACCAGTGCATTTCGGCGCCAATGGGCGGATCCATCCGGTAATTGGTCAGGTCATACCAAGACTGACCGTTCATCCAGCTGCGCACGCCGGCGAGCCGCTGATAGTCGTCGGTATCCTGCATTGCTCCATAGTTGAGGAGATTGGGTATCAGGTTCCAGAACCAGGCCAATTGGAACAACACGGCCCACATGATGATCTTGTACCAGGGAACATCGGCCGGCCGGGAGGCGCAGTTATTGACCGAATTCTTGGTTTGTAAGCCGGACTCTTGGTTCATTTCGTTGCCAGATGTTTGGAGCCAGAAGAGATGTTACGCCAGTAATTCCGCCCACCGGAATGCTCAATTCAGCGCTTTGATTCACATTAATCCTGAACCATTAAATTTTATTTTACGGATATCGTTTACTAGTCCGTGGGTAGAACTCGAAACCTGTGAGTAAAGGGGCATCCCAAGTTGTTAATGGCACGAGACAAATCAATCGCAGTGTTGGTTCCCTGCATGAATGAAGAGCAAACCATCCGTGCGGTTGTCGAGGATTTTCGCACTTCGCTTCCCGGATGCACCGTTTACGTTTACGACAACAACTCGTCCGATGACACGGCGGCCGTTGCTGCGGATGCCGGTGCGATCGTCGGCAAGGAGACACGGCCCGGCAAAGGCAATGTCGTCCGTAGAATGTTCGCCGAGATCGACGCTGACATCTATATCATGGTCGATGGCGACGATACCTATGATGCCACGCAATCGGCGGTCCTGGTCAACAAGCTGGTCGAGGATGATGCCGACATGGTCGTCGGCGCGCGCGTGGGCGCATTGGACAAGCATCAACGTGCCGGACATGCCTTCGGCAACAGGATGTTCAACAAGTTGTATACGACGCTGCTCGGCAAGGAGTTTTCAGACATCTTCTCGGGCTATCGCGTATTTTCCCGCCGTTTCGTGAAGAGTTTTCCTGCAGTTTCGGCTGGTTTTGAGATCGAGACGGAATTGTCAGCGCATGCCTCGCAATTGCGCCTTCCGGTGGCGGAGATTCCGCTTCAGTACAAGGACCGTCCGGAAGGCTCGGAAAGCAAGCTTTCAACCTTCAGGGATGGCACAAGAATTCTGAAGACCATCATTGTACTGCTGAAAGAGTACAAGCCGCTGTACTTCTTCGGTGCAATCGGTCTGGCCGGTATTCTGCTTGCCATTGTCATGGCGATCCCAATTTTCGTTGAATATCAGCAGACGGGCCTGGTGGCGCGTATTCCGACAGCGGTGCTTTGTACAGGTATTGTGATCGTTTCAATGCTGACGATCACAGCGGGTGTTGTGCTCGATTCAATTCGCCGCATGCGCGCTGAAATCAAACGGATGTTCTACAACGTAACATAAATGCCGGGCTGCCAGGCAGCCGGTCGGGTAAAAGGGACAATGAAATGCAAATGATGCGGGCTGAACCGGACTTTGACGCCTATCTTCGACAGTTCGAGGAGAATTACGAAAAACTGAATTATTCAGGCAACCTGTCTTCGAAGGTGCTTGCTCATTCGCATGTGGTTCTGGAAAAGGCTTTCGGGCCCAAGGATCACTTTTCGAAAGTCCTGGAGATTGGTGCCGGTTCAGGCCAGCATCCGAAATCCGTTCGGCATGACTTTGATGAATATTGGGTGACAGACGGTAATGACCGCATGCTCGATCAGGCGCGCGAACTGCTTGGTGATGACAAGCGTTTTCGCTACCAGGTCGAGGATGCGCGCAAACTGACGATCGCCGATGCCAGTTTCGACCGGGTGATCGCGACCCATGTGCTGGAACATATCGTTCATCCGCATGACGTTCTTCGCGAATGGACCCGGATATTGAAACCCGGCGGCACGCTGTCGCTGGTTCTCCCCTGCGATCCAGGTCTGGCCTGGCGGTTGGGTCGTACGCTTGGTGTCAGGAAGAGAGCGACGGACGCCGGGCTGGAATATGATTACTGGATGGCCCGCGAGCATGTGAACTCGATCTTCAATCTGGTGACCTTCATCAATTTCTACTATGAGGATGTCGCTGAAACCTATTGGCCCCTGCGCTTGCCATTTCCCGATATCAACCTCATCTACGCCGTCAATATCAAGGTCTAGCCGGTGCTCCTGAATTATTCGATCATAACCGCCTGCGTGCTGGTTATTGCGATCGGGCAATTGCTGTTCAAGACCGTCGGCACCCGCATGGGAAATAACGGGTTTGAGTATCTTTTGACGGATCGACAGTCTGCATTCCTGTTTTTACTGGCGCTGGCAGCCTATGGCGCCTCGACATTCGGATGGGTCCTGGCCTTGCGCCAGGTTCCGCTTTCTACTGCTTATCTGTTCATGTCGGCGAGCTTCGTGCTGGTACCGCTGATGTCGTTCTTTGTGCTCGGTGAGCCAGTCTCGCCACGTGTCATCATTGGTGGTGCATTGATCATTGCGGGAATTCTGGTCGCAGCCTCCGGCATGGCGTGACCAGGTTGGCGACAATCATCACAGCTTTTCCTCAGGTTGAATTGACTGAATCGGCCAGATGACGAAAATGCGGTTCCAATCCGGGATTCGCCATGACCGTCATCCGCCTGCCAGAATCAGTTGTCAACCAAATTGCCGCCGGCGAAGTCATTGAGCGACCCGCCAGCATCGTCAAGGAACTGATCGAAAATGCCATCGACGCCGGTGCTGGGCGCATCGATATCGTTACGGCCAATGGCGGCAAGACCCTGATCCGCGTCATCGATGATGGATCGGGCATGAGGCGCAATGACCTGGAACTTGCAACACAGCGCCATTGCACTTCGAAACTTGCCGAAGACTTGCTGGATATCCGCACGCTTGGTTTCCGGGGCGAAGCGCTGCCGTCGATCGGCGCTGTCGCAAAGCTACAGATCATCAGCAGACATCAGTCCTCGACCGACGAAGCCTGGCGGATCGCAATCAGTCACGGCAAACCGGAAGCAGCCTCACCCGCGGCATTGTCCGGTGGTACATCTGTCGAAGTCACCGACCTGTTCGCCACGACACCGGCTCGATTGAAATTCCTGAAGAGCGATCAGGCCGAAACCAATGCAATCACCGAGATCGTGAAGCGGATTGCCATCGCCTTTCCGAAGATCAGATTTACCTATTCCGGCGGTGGAAGGCTCTCTCTCGATTACGGGGTGACGGACCGGGCTGGGCGAATTGCGCAGGTGCTCGGAAAGGAATTCACGCAAAATGCCCTGATTATCGATGCCGAGCGCGAAGGTGTTCATTTCAGCGGATTGGCGGGGTTGCCAACTTATAATCGCGGCAACGGCCAGCATCAGTTTTTCTATGTCAATGGCAGGCCGGTTCGCGACAAGACCCTGACCGGGGCGTTACGCGCGGCCTATTCGGATTTTCTTGCCAGAGACAGGCATCCAGTCGCGGTGTTGTTTCTTGACCTGGAACCGCGGCATGTTGACGTCAATGTGCATCCGGCAAAGGCCGATGTCCGTTTTCGTGATCCCGGCCTGGTGCGCGGGCTGATCGTTGGCGCGTTGAGGCAAGCGATCGCCGAGACCGGTGCTCGCAGTTCCGGGGAGCGCAATTTCAGTCTGGCGGAGGCCTTCAAGACCGGACAGCAAATGCATCATGCGTCGCCGTCCTTTTCCGGTACCGGTCCGTCATGGCGGACTTCGCCGAATGCACCGCCCGGATATTCTTCCCGTTCCGATATGGCAGGCGGATTTTCGGAATCGCAGGCAGCATTTGATCATTCGCAACCGTCTGGGGATACGGGTCGGATAGAAGAGACTAATGAGGACGGCGACGCCTACCCATTGGGTGCTGCTCGCGCGCAACTGCACAAGAATTATATTGTTTCCCAGACCGAAAATGGGCTGGTTATCGTCGACCAGCATGCCGCCCATGAGCGGATCGTGTACGAAGCACTGAAAAAGGGAATGGAGAGCGGCATTGCCCGCCAGATCCTGCTGGTTCCGGAAATTGTCGATATACCGGCCGAGGATGTGAACAGGTTGATGGATCGGGCAGAGGAACTTTCCAGATACGGATTGGTAATCGAAGCATTTGGACCCGGCGCAATTGCGGTACGTGAAGTACCGTCAATGTTGGGCGAATTGGACACAACCAGCCTGATCCGCGATCTGGCTGACGAAATTGCCGAATGGGATAGCACAGAAGGGCTGAAAGAACGGCTCGAACATGTGGCTGCGACAATGGCCTGTCACGGTTCGGTACGCTCTGGCAGAATTTTGAAACACGAGGAAATGAATGCCTTGTTGCGGTCTATTGAAACGACCCCCAATTCTGGACAATGCAATCACGGGCGACCAACCTTCATAGAGTTGAGCCTGAAGGACATCGAACGATTGTTTGGCCGTTGAATCTTGACCGGGCCTTCTTATTGATGCACGAGAATACCGAGCTATATATGTGTCAGTTTCAGCAGGATTAAGTCAGATGAACCGTTTTGAGGGTCCTGGCTCTAACGAGGCCAAGGTCAAATACCTCGATAGTGATTTCCAGGTCATTGTACCCGGCACCTATGTACGTTGCGCGGTGACCGGTCAAAAGATACCGCTTGATGAGCTCAAATATTGGAGTTTCGCGCGCCAGGAACCCTATGTCGACGTGAAGGCATCGGTGCAACGTGAACGGGAAATGCGGAACCGCGGCTGAGAAACTCTGATCAGCCAGACCTTTCACGCAGCAACCGCGCTTCGGCAGCAGACAAGGTCGCATCCAGGATGAGATCCGTTGTGCGCGGATCGTCAAATTCCAGTTCAACGTCAAATACTTCCGTTTTTGACATCAGTTGGTCCTGGGCTTCTCCCACACCTGCCAGGCGTGCCATGTCCTTTGATGTGGTTACCAGTTGAAGTTCTCTGGTTTGAGCCTCGCGCATCAAATCATTTGCTTCCTCATCGGTATAAGCATGATGATCAGGAAAGCTGCGGCGAACGTCAACGATAGACCCGGCCTTCTTCAAGCTGATGAAGAACTTGTCGGGATCGGCTATGCCTGCAAAGGCAAAGAACTTCTTGCCTTTCCATTTTCTGATCGCTTTCGGCACAATTCTGGCTGTGTGCAAAAGCTTGCCGCGACGCGCGACCTGACGAATGATCTGATCGCCGGCCCTGGAATCGCCAATTACCAATACCGCATCGGCATGGGCCAATTGTGCTGCCAGTGGGGCACGCATTGGACCGGCGGGAATAGAAAATCCGTTACCAGTTCCGCGCTTAGCATCGACGACAACGAGCGAAAAGTCCTTGGCGATCGAAGGGTTTTGAAATCCGTCATCCATGATGATCAGCTTGCATCCTTCAGCTACCAGCATGGATGCACCGGCATATCGATCGGTTGAAACGACTGTCTTGCCATGCTTTGCCAATAAAAGCGGCTCGTCCCCGACATCGGCTGCATGGTGTTTCTTGAGGTCGACAACCGTCGGACCCTTATATTGTCCACCGTAACCGCGGGAGAGAAACCCGAACGGTATCTTGCGAGCCGCGGCAGATCTCCCGAATGCAATTGCAGTTGGCGTTTTTCCTGCCCCGCCGGCAATGAAATTACCGACACACAGCACTGGAACGGAAACAGAAGCATCTGGCGGCAGAGACATTCGCACTGCCGTTGCCCTGCCCCACAAAAAACCTATGGGAAACAGCAAGAAAGCGAGGGGACCTGGACGTTTCCACCAAAAAGGAGGTGCTTCATCAAGCGCCATTTCATGTGCCCTCTAGGTCCCGCTTTATGGTCAGCGGGAACAGATAGGCTTCCAGTACTTTTTCGGTTCGCTCAACCGCCCCGCTCATGCCTTCCAGCGCGGCTCGGGCCGCAACGACCATGCTTTCGCGTTCCGGACTGTTGTTGAGCAGGAATTCGACATTGTCTGCGAGCATGCTCTCGTCACGAATAACCCTGGCTGCGCCCGCCTCAAGCAATGTGCGATAAGTGTCACGAAAATTGTGTACCTGACGGCCGGTCAATATTGCTGCTCCAACCATTGCCGGTTCCAATGGATTCTGACCACCACTGGCAACCAGGCTACGTCCCATGAATGCGATGGCAGCCAGTCGCAGGTAAAGTCCCATTTCGCCAATTGTATCTCCCAGGAAGACATCGGTTTCCCAATCTATGGATCCGGCGGTGCTGCGCCGGACGATATTGAGGCCTGCGTCCTCACCAGAGGACGTGATTTCATCCCCGCGATCCGGGTGACGCGGAACAATAATTGTCAATAAATTGGGTATGGATTCCTTGAGGCGTGCATGGACCCGCATTGCGGCTGCCTCCTCTCCAGCATGGGTGCTGGCGGCGATCCAGGTTGGCCGATCTGCTATCTGAGTCTGCAGATGCGCTAAATCCGCCTGACTATAGGGCAGGCTGTCTGAATCAACTTTTAGATTGCCGCAGACGCTAACCGGTCGTGCACCCAAATGACGGAACCGCTCTGCATCAACTTCAGATTGGGCAACGACATGGGAGATATTGTCGAATAGCACTTCGGCCAGCTTGATCGCTGAAGACCAGCGCGCGAAGGACCTGTCCGACATGCGCGCATTGACCAAGACCTGAGGAATGCGCCGGGAACCAAGTTCCAGGATGGTTGCCGGCCAGATTTCCGACTCGGTGAATATTGCAAGATCAGGTTTCCAATGATCGAGAAACCGGCCGACCGCACGCTCGAGATCCAACGGTACATATTGGTGAAAGGTGCTTTTTGGCAGCCTTCCGCGAACAACCTCTGCCGAGGTTACTGTCCCGGTCGTCAGCACGGTGTTGATGCGCTGCCGGTCAACATGTTCGATCAGCGGGATGATGGCCATTGTCTCGCCAACGCTGGCTGCATGGAACCAGATCATTGGACCTTCCGGCCTTTCGATGCTGGGGTAGCCATAGCGCTCATAGCGTCGCGTGACGTCTTCCTTGCCGCGCCGCGCGCGCATCCTGAGGAACGGTCCCATGAACGGATAGATCACCTTGCCCACCATTCGGTAGGCATTGAGCGTGATGCGGGCGGAATAGTCGCTCACAGCACAGCACCATATCTGTTGTTGAACCGGTAATCGGTGCCTTTCATTCGGGTACACCCGTCAATTCGTATGCACGTTTTGTAATACGATTCAGCTCATTTTCCAAAACAATACGCGCATCTTCCAACTCCGCATCGCTGGCATTTTTGTCGACATAAATCGATTTCCCCACGCAAATCGCGGACTTCCCGAAGGGCAGATTCATCGTGGTGCGATCCCAGGCGCGGCTGATGGTTTTGCGTCTGCTGGAGGCCACCGCCAATGGAATGATTGGCCTTCCCGAGCGCTTGGCAAGCAAGATGATACCCGGACCGGCCCTGCGCGCAGCGCCTTTTGGTATATCGGCGGTCTGAAGCACGTTTTCCCCTTTCTCAAGCACTTTGAGCATTTCCAGGAAACCTACCATGCCTCCCTTTTCGAGCGCCTTTGTGGCAGCGCGTCCACCCGAGGCACGAATCGTTTCAGCACCAAATGCATGCGCAACCCTGGCTGTGATTTCCCCATCGAGATTCTTGGAGATCATTGCCGCACCCTTAAGCCCGATCGGAATGACCGGCAGCATGATGTGCTGACCATGCCAGACCGCAGCGATCGCGGGCAGTTCAGGCGCCACCCTGTCGAGGATATCATCGGGCTCAACGACCCATTTGTTCGTGTGGAATGTCAGCTTGAGATACCAGACAGCCAATCTGGCCACGGCCGGCGCAAAATAGCGGCTACTCGTCAATTGGCGCCCTGGACGCGTGAGCCATTTCGGCAGGCGCTTGGGCTTTTTGGCAGATTTCGGCATGCCGGTTGTATCACCAGTCGATATTTTTGTAGTTCAGGGAGCCGTTCACGATTTTGGTTACCCGAATGTGCCATCCCCATCGGGATCGAGCAGGCGATGCATATGCACGATGAAATAGCGCATATGGGCATTGTCGACTGTCTGCTGGGCTTTGGCTTTCCATGCCGCCAAAGCGGTATTGTAATTGGGATAGATTCCAACGATATCCAATTCATCCAGATCACGGAAACTAACGGTCGCCGGATCTTCCAGCTCTCCGCCAAACACCAAATGCAGCAATTGCTGATTTTCACCGGATTTATTTTCTTCCGACATGATTTCCTCAACTCGTCTTAGACAGGATCCAGACTGGATTGCGGCGTTCACGCACACAAACCGTCCCGTTTGCCGTGTTAATGAAGGAACTGGCCGGAATTCGCAAGGTCGAGCAGTGCTGCATGCCTGCCCGGACCAGAAATAATCAATGCCGGTGCGCGAATTTTCGGTGCGTTGTAGACAATTGCTGCGCCTGAACTGTCTGTCAGACTGCCACCAGCTTCGCTGAGAACAAGGTCAGCTGCAGCCAAATCCCATTCATGGGCGCCGCTGCGTGCATATGCGCCATCGACTTCCCCACTTGCCACAAGCGCCACCCGATAGGCCAGCGACGGAACGTAGGGGATAATGTCAAATTCCCCGGGAAATTTCGATGCAATGTCACGGTTAAGTCTTTTCGATCCGGTCAGGCTGTGAACAGTGTCACCATAGACCGGCTTCAGCGCTGTTCCGTTCATTTTCGAACCCATGCCCGTTGCCGCCAGGAATGTCCTTTCAACAGCCGGACAATGCAACACTGCGCCGACCGGCCTTCCGTCTCGGACAATTGCAATTGATATGCACCAGTGGATATCCCCTGCAATAAATCCCCTCGTACCGTCTATGGGGTCAACAACGAAGATTTCGTTGCGATCGAGACGGTCTTCACTGTCGGCGGTCTCCTCGGAAAGCCAGCCATAGTCAGGTCGCGCGTCCAGCAATTCCTGCCTTAGAAAAGCGTCAACTTCAAAATCGGCCTCGCTTACGGGCGAATCACCCGGTTTCATCCAGACCTTGTTATCGGCACGAAAATAGCGCAGTGCTATTTCCCCGGCTTTAGTAGCGGTCTGTTCCAATATATCCAGGTCTGAGCGTGGATCTGTCGTGGAATGCTGCATGTCTTTGGTCACAGGATTCAAATCCGGTCTTCCATCATCGGGGCAGCGTACAGAAACCGGAGTCTACTTGCCGCCAATTGTCATTCCCTCAATGAGAAGCGTGGGTGCATTTACCGTCCCTCGAAACTCCAGATCGTTGGCCGGCGTCATGTTGAGGAACATGTCCTTGAGATTTCCAGCGATTGTTATTTCTGCAACCGGATAGGCAATCTCGCCGTTCTCAATCCAGAAGCCGGATGCACCCTTCGAATAGTCACCGGTGACCATATTGACCCCATGGCCGATTGTCTCGGTCAAATATAGCCCGTCACCAACCGACTTGATCAATTCCTCGGCAGTTTGCGAGCCTGGTTCGATATGACAATTGGTCGTCGAGGGAGAAATGCCGCCGCCGCCACGTGTTGCCCTGAAATTGCTTTGCAATCCAAGTTCCCTGGCAGATGCCCAATCGAGCAACCAATCCTTGAGAATGCCTTCCTCGACCGGCACAAGTTCCACATTTGCCATGCCCTCGCCATCAAAGGGCCTGGATGCAAGGCCGCGGGCCCTTAGGGGGTTATCCCGGATCGTAATTGCCTGGCTTGCGATCTGCTTGCCCATCTGGTCGCGAAGAAAGCTGGTCTTGCGTGCAACTGCCGCACCATTTATCGCACCCATCATGCTTCCCAGAATGCCGCCGGCGACCCTACGGTCCACGACGATGGGTGCCTTGCCGCTCTTTGCCTGCCGGGGCCCAAGTCGCCGAACTGTCCTTTCGCCGGCCAGTCTTCCAATCTCGGCGGAATCGGGCAGATCGGATTCGTGGACGGTGGAACGTGCTTCGTAGTCGCGCTCCATCGAGGTGCCCGTTCCGGCAACCATCGCGGCCGATGCCGAGAACCGGGATACGGAATAATTGCCTTCAAACCCGTCTGAGGTTGCAAGAACGAATCCAGACACGCCCCAACCGGCGCCCGCGCCCATTGACTTTTCCACGCCCTCTACCGAAAGACCGGCTGCTTCACAGGCAAGTGCCTTGTCGACGAGGTTTTCGGCATCTGGCGTTTTCGTGTCAGCAAGGTCAAGATCCGGAATATCCTTCGTCAGGAGATCGGATGGTGCCAAGCCCTGGAACTTGTCTTCCGGCGACACCTTCGCCATGGCGACGGCGCGCTCGGCAAGTTCGAGCGGGTTGTCCATCGCGTTGGAATTTACGCTCGCGATCCGGTTTCCGCAGAACACGCGCAGTGTCATGGAATCCTTTTCGGACCGGTTGGTGTCCTCGACTTTTTCCTCGCGGACACCAACACCGAGCGACTGTGAACGGGCCACGATGCAGTCGCATGAATCTGCGCCAGCGCCTAACGCAGTCTCCACAAGCCTGGCGGCATCATGCTGCAATTTTGCAAGGTCGATCATCTCGTTCATCGGCGTACCTGATTGATTTGTTTCGCTGAAGCCGGATTGATTTCTATCCGTTCAATCGGACATAGTGGTGTCAGACCGTTTTGACAACGGCAGGATGCAATATCTGTTACATGTAGCTGG
This sequence comes from Salaquimonas sp., assembly GCA_028289365.1. Classification (GTDB taxonomy): domain Bacteria; phylum Pseudomonadota; class Alphaproteobacteria; order Rhizobiales; family Rhizobiaceae; genus BOKV01. Next base: position 17,498 of record JANQQM010000160.1, read on the forward strand.
CAGTAATGAAAACCGGCAATTCGGTTTTTGTCGTCAGCACCGATACGGAAAGGCTTTCCCTTGAGCGCCATACCGCCACTTTATGTAGATGCGATGATTTTATTGACCGGAGCAGTTGCTGCGGCACCGATATTCAAGCGGATCGGCCTTGGAACGGTACTTGGCTATGTATCTGCCGGGGTGCTGATCGGCCCGATATTCGGCTTTATCGGGGATGCAGACGCCATTCTTCATTTTGCCGAGCTTGGTGTCGTCATGCTGCTATTTCTGATCGGGCTGGAACTCAAACCGGCGCGATTATGGACGCTGCGCTATGACATTTTCGGAATGGGTGCCCTGCAGGTCATTTCCTGCGGCATTGTCTTGTCTTTTCTGATCTCGCTCGCGCTCGATTCATTCGAAATGGCTTTGATTGCCGGATTTGGGCTTGCGCTATCGTCGACTGCCTTTGCCATACAGTTTCTCGAAGACAAGGGCGAAACAAACACGGTGCATGGACGCAAGGCGCTGGCGATCCTGCTGTTTCAGGATATAGCAATCGTGCCCCTGCTCGCCTTGCTGCCGCTCTTATCGCATCGTGGCGATACCGGTCTGGGCTGGACCGAGTTCTTCTCCGGCATAGCGGCAATCGCGCTACTCATCCTTGTTGGCCGGTACTTGCTCAATCCGGTTTTGCGGCAAATTGCAAAAGCAGGTGCACGGGAAGTAATGATCGCTGCCGCTTTGTTGCTGGTATTCAGTGCCGCCATGCTGATGCAGGCAGCCGGGCTTTCCATGGCGCTTGGAGCGTTCATTGCCGGGGTGCTGTTGGCAGAATCCTCCTTCCGGCATGAGATCGAAGCCAATATCGAGCCCTTCCGCGGCTTGCTGCTGGGGCTGTTTTTCCTGGCAATCGGCATGTCGCTCAATCTCGGGGCGATTGTAAGCTACTGGTATATCATTCTAGTGTTCGTACCTGCCAGCATGGTGGTGAAGGCCTGCCTCATCTATGCCGCCGCACGGCTGTTTGGAACGGGCAATGCGCCGGCGGTTCGTACAGCTGCTGTCCTGACCCAGCATGGCGAGTTTGCCTTTGTGCTGTTCTCGGCGGCTTTGTCGCTTGGTCTGGTGGATCGCGAGTTTACGTCGTTCATGATTGCCGCTGTCATTTTGTCCATGGCGCTGACACCCTTGTCGGTGATGTTGGGTGAACGTCTCATCAGCGGTGCTGCGCCAGAAGAATTGGAAGAGGATTTCGAAGGAGCAGGTTCTCCCATTCTGATGATCGGATTTTCGCGCATGGGCCAGGTCACAGCCCAGACCCTTCTGGCTGCCGGTTGCGAGATGACGATCATCGAAAACGATCCTGACAAGATTAGAAGTGCTTCAGAGTTTGGTTTCAGGATTTATTTTGGCGATGGCACGAGATCGGATGTGCTGCGGGCTGCCGGCATCGAAAAGGCGAACATGGTTGCTATTCTCACGGCGAGGCCGGATGTAACAAACCGCATCGTCGATCTGATCCAGCGCGAATGGCCGGACAAGCGGCTCTATGTGCGAACCTATGACCGAACCCATGCGCTGGAAATGATGGACAAGGACGTTGATTACCAATTGCGTGAGACGGTGGAATCTTCCCTCATATTCGGCGGAAAGATGCTGGAGGGCCTTGGATTGTCGGTGGATGCGGCAAACGATATCGTCGAGGATATCCGTTATCTGGACCATGAAAGGCTGCTGGTGCAGCGTAGCGAGGGAATGCAGGCGGGTAGTCACATGCTTCACACCCAGCCGGTCAAGCCGGAGCCGCTGATCGAACCGAAAACCGAAAGTGAGGGGCTAGACGAGGTCTCGCGGGAAATTGTCGAAAACGCCCAATTAGAAGACAGTTGATGGCAGAAGAGGCCGCTCCCGAGAAACAGGCGACGTTTACGCATGGTTCGACCATGCGTCATGTGCTGGTGATGTCGTCCACCGGTGCCATAGGCCTGCTTGCAATCTTCTTTGTTGACCTTGCCAACCTTTTCTACATTTCGCTTCTGGGCCAGCAGGCGCTGGCGGCAGCGATCGGTTTTGCCTCCACCGTCATGTTTTTCACGGTTTCGATCTGTATTGGTTTCACGATCGCGGCGACTGCTATAACTGCGCGGGCGATCGGCGCCGGCGACGAGGAGGATGCCAAGAAAAGGGCAACTGTCTCGCTTGTCTACATGCTCATCATGACCGTGGTAATGGTTATTATCGTGTATCCATTACTGCGCCCCATCCTCAACCTGCTGGGTGCTACGGGCGAAACGCTCGAGATCGCGCTCGGTTTTATGCAAATCGTGATCGTCTCTGCGCCGCTGCTTGGGCTTGGCATGTGCATGGCCGGCCTGTTGCGGGCGCAAGGCGACGCAAAACGGGCAATGTATGTGACGCTTACCTCAGGCGCATCGGCTGCCTTTATCGACCCGCTCCTGATCTTCGGTCTGGATTTGGGCGTGACCGGCGCTGCGTTGTCGGTAGTCGTTGTGCGCTTCATGTTTGTTGCAATCGGGATTTACGGTGTCTGGTTTGTACACCGTATGTTGGCGATACCGGATTTGTCGGCAATCCGGAATGTGTTCACCCCATTCATGATCATTGCGGTTCCGGCGGTGCTGACACAAATCGCCACGCCGTTTGGGAATGCCTATGTGACCGGCGCAATCTCGCAATTCGGGGATGACGCCGTTGCCGGTTGGGCGATTGCCGGTCGGATCATGCCGCTTGCCTTTGCCGGGATCTTTTCGCTGTCTGGTGCGGTCGGACCGATCCTGGGCCAGAATTACGGTGCCGGCAGAATTGACCGGGTGCGCCAGACCATTGTCGATTCCATGATCGCTTCTGCATTTTATGTCGCAGCGATGTGGATCTTGCTGGTGCTGTTTAGTCCGTTGATCATCACGGTATTTGGCGCGACCGGGAATGCTGCCGATCTGGTCTGGTTCTTTTGCGTTGTCGTTGCGGCCAGTTTCCTGTTCATGGCTGCGCTGTTCGTCGCCAATGCAGCGTTCAACAATCTTGGCTATCCCTATCTTTCAACCATCTTCAATTGGGGTCGCGCCACGCTCGGCGTCATTCCATTTGTCTATGTTGCGCAGAATTGGGGACCGACCGGCGTTTTGGCCGGCTGGAGCCTTGGCGGCGTTGTATTTGGGACATTGGCAATCGTGACCTGTTTCGCGGTCATCAAGAGGTTGCCGGAACGCGCGGCCAAGGATGGCATCACGATATCTGTCCCGCCATCGGCAAACTCGCCCTTTACCTCCGGTAAGGGGGCATTGTTCGGAAGGATCGATACGGAATAGCTGGTGGTGTGACGAAAAACTCGTCAGTCGGCATTCAAAATACGCTCAAGCTTGGTGCGGACTTCTATCCTTGTGTCTTCCGTGGCATCAAGGATGTCCCGGGCATGGAGAAAGTCGAGCACCCTGAATTCATCCACGGCAGGGCGTATCATCAGATCAGGCTGATGCAGTTTTAGCTTGAAGGTGGTCAGCGCCTGCATCATCAGCTGGCTTGCCCCGAAGGCTGCCTCAATCCGGGATGGAACTTTCGTTGCTTCGCCACGCGGTGCGGCGACGACATCCACCGCAACGACAATCCTTCCTTCCCTTTCCAGAAGATCAAAGGCGACCGGATTAGAAATACCACCATCGACATGCACCCTGCCATTGATCATTTCGGGTCTGAAGATCGCCGGGATTGCCGCAGACGCCGCTAGTGCCGGCCAAAGCTCGCCCTTTTCAAGCACCGTCAGCGTACAGCCATAGTAATCTGTCGTTGTTACCTTCAGTGGAATTTGCAGTTCTTCGAAGGTTTCGGGGATTGTGTGGGGCAGGAATGCCCGCAATACCTTCTGGGCGTTTAACTCGCCGATGCGCGGAACACGGGTGATCATGTCCCGCAGCGTATCCGGCCGCAGCCGCCACAACCTGCTCATGACCTGGGCGTTATTGGTGAAGGTTTCAATCACATATTGCCGGATTTCGCTTGCGCTCATCCCGGCAGCATAGCCGGCACCCATGATTGCACCGATGGAAGAGCCGGCTATGCTGCCGGGATGAGCGCAAGCGAAATCCGGCAATATGTGATTGAAACCTTCACCAATAACGCCCAGGTCATGAGCAGGTTG
>JANQQM010000163.1 GCA_028289365.1 Salaquimonas sp.
CGTTCATCCGGCGTCATTATATCGAGCATGGCGCGCAGGGTTTTCGGCGCTTCGCTTCGTGACGTCCTGGAGAGAACGTCAACTATTTCCCCCAACGACATTTTGCCGGCTTTCTCGGAATCTTCTTCATCTTGCGGCCAGATCAGGGATACGGTTTCCGCAAGGTCGCCGACAAAGTCGTAGGACAGTCTGAATAGTTCTTCGTCACAGACTTCAGATGCCAGCTGCCGAAACAACGCGGGTTTGACTCCGGGAATATCCAGTTCCCGGGTAAGGGCGGCAAGCGCCAGGCCCCTGTCAGGATCTTTTGTCGCGCCAAAATAAAAGCACAGCAATTCTATTTTCCGATTGCGGGAATGGCTTAGTAATAATCGGTCAAGTAGATCGGAGAATTTATGCATAATAATAGTTGAATCCTTTATATACTTGTATAATGATATGATGTATTAAATATTGGAGTATTAGAAATTATGAATATTAAAACTAAAGATTGGTCCGCCTGGATAAACTTGATGCCGGGCACCGAACACAAGCTGATTGTTGTCGGAAAAGTTGAAACAAATGCCAGCAATCTGGTTCCGGTCCTTCGCGAAGCCGTCCCACAGGGAATCAATCCGGAGATACTGATCCTCGACCTGACAATCGAGGACAATGGCAGCATTGGTACACCGGCCGTTGGATTTCGCAGTGCGCGTTTTGAGAAGCCCGCCGAGAAGGGACAGTATGAGTCCGTGGTAATACGGCATGAGGGTGAGATTATTGAAACCATTCCCGTCACGGAGGCCCATTGATGCATCAATGAACGGATCATTGTTCAACCTCGTCCTCATAGCCGACCAGGTTAAGGGGACGGGCGCGGATCTGGTTCAGTTCGCACCACCGGACAAGCGCTTCCTCGCGTCCATGCGTCACCCAGATCTCGCTTGCGCCGGTTTCCCGGATGGTCACTGTAAGCTCCTCCCAATCGCAGTGATCGGAAATGACCAGCGGCAGTTCTACGCCGCGTTGTTTCATGCGCTGTCTGATTTGCATCCATCCGGATGCAAAGGCGATCAGCGGATCGGGAAACCGGCGTATCCAGCTCGAATTGAATGCAGACGGCGGTCCCAGCACGATCGCCCCGGCAAAATTCCCCTTTTTGCCACCCTCGACAGTGGCAGGGAGCAATTCGCCAAGCTCGATTCCAGAATTCTGGTAATAGTCGCATAGCTTGCTCAATGCGCCGTGGATATAGATCGGCTGATCCCAGCCACTATCGCGCAGAAGACGGATTACCCGTTGCGCCTTGCCCAGCGCGTAGACGCCGACCAGATGCGCACGGTCGGGAAATTGCTCGCAGGAACGTAAGAGCTTGCTGATTTCACCAGCTGGATCAGGATGGCGGAACACCGGTAGCCCGAAGGTCGCTTCGGTAATGAAGACATCGCATTTGACGGTTTTAAACGTCTCTGCGGTCGGATCCGCCAACCGCTTGTAATCGCCCGAAACGACAATCCGCAATCCGCCGTTCTCGATAAGGATCTGGGCCGAGCCAAGCACGTGACCCGCCGGATGAAAACTGGCATTTACCGATTTGATCGCGTGCACATCGTCAAAGTCCACGGTTTCTTTGGCTTGGCAAAAAGCCTCGCCATATCGGATAGCCATGATGTCGAGGGTGTGGCGGGTTGCCATGACCTTGCCATGTCCGGCTCGGGCATGATCAGCATGACCATGAGTAATCAATGCATGCTCGACCGGGCGGACCGGGTCAATGTAGAAATCGCCGGGCGGGCAATACAGACCGGCAGGCGTCGGGTGCAGGAGGTCTTGTGGCTTCATCATGCTGGTCCACCGCCGCCAGGCCCACACTTCAAGCCTTGTTTGGGATCGTTCATTGCAACCCAACCCCATCAACAACACCGCCCGGACAACCGCTGTCAACAGGGGATGAAGCTGCAATCAGCTTTGCCATATCGGGCGGTGGTTCCAGATTGCCAACCAGTCCGAGCGTAATCTCAGTGATGATCCGACGCGACCCGTCTTGCTTGCAAGCAACGCGAATTCGCTCGCCTGCGCCTTGTCCGAAGGCGGTGTTGAACGCCGCTTGTATTTCCGAAGTTTGAATTTCCCCGCCAATGTTTTCGGCAAACAGATCGCGCACGGTCGAATTGTTGATTGCTTCCATCAGGGCGAGGCTGTCGGCAAAATACTGCTCTGCCGTCCTGCCTGTGTAACAGCTCCCATGCTTGTACCATTCATGCCGCTCCAGGCCCGATTGCATGCCGGGCATGACAATCTCAAGAGATTGAAGCGTATCCGGATTCAAATCCAATTCCGGAAGTTCTGTCCACCTTCCATCCTTGTCGAGTGCGACCAGATCAGGCGCTACATCGCAATAGGCCCGCGACCGCGGCTGCGGCCACAGCCCATGTAGCGAGAAGTTACTCGCATCGAACCGCTCTTCGGTCTGGCTGGTGCATTCCGGTTTGTTCGGACGCGTTTCACAAAATGCCGGCTGCCAGGAAAACGCCAGAACAAATCTGGGCAATTCGGAGCCGCGTTCGGTATCTGCATCATCTGAAAAGGTCAGAATCAGCGCGAGTGCCACGACGCAGCAGAAAATCACCAGAAGCGTATTTTGAAAACTGCCAAACATGATGGACGTTCGCTACAAATGAAAACTGACCTGAATTTCAGGTTTCAACTTGCAGAAATAAACTACATTCGGCAAGACTGATATTCATGTTTTGTTCGACTGGACGGCATTTTCAATTTAATGTCGCCGGATGACCCGTCCAGTAGACATGCGCATGGCGCAAACGGATCTGTTTATCAGCTTGCCACAACCCTTCCTGGACTGGTTCGCCCGCAAGGATTGGCACCCGCGACCCCATCAACTGGAACTGCTTTCCCGAAACCAGGCTGGCGAATCCCTGTTGCTGATTGCGCCAACCGGCGCCGGTAAAACTCTTGCGGGATTTCTTCCCACCCTGGTTGAATTGGCGAGCCGGCCAAAACGAAAGCCCGGTCAAGCCCATCGCGGCGTTCACACACTCTATATCTCTCCGCTGAAGGCACTGGCAGTCGACATCAAGCGGAACCTGGAGACGCCGATTGCCGAAATCGGGCTTGATGTCGGCATCGAAACCCGGACGGGCGACACACCGGCCCACCGCCGTCAGCGCCAAAAACTCGCGCCACCCGATATCCTGCTGACAACGCCGGAACAACTGGCGCTGTTGATTGCCTCAAAGGATGCCGCTCGCTTCTTCGAGGATCTGCAGACCGTCATTTTTGACGAACTGCATTCGCTGGTGACCTCCAAGCGTGGTCATCTTCTTTCCTTGGGGCTGGCGCGATTGCGGATGCTGAGACCCGGCATAAATACGATCGGCCTTTCCGCGACGGTCGCCCAGCCTGAGGAGTTGCGCCGCTGGCTGGTGGGCCAGGGTCCGCATGGCGAAGTGCATATGGCAGGCGAGATCGTGGTCGATGGCGGTGCCAAACCGGAGATCACGATATTGAAGTCGGGCGAGCGAGTCCCCTGGGCCGGCCATTCGGCCCGCTACGCCATGGGTGAGGTCATGGATGCGGTCAATGCCCACCGCACGACATTGCTCTTCGTCAACACCCGCAGCCAGGCGGAACTGCTGTTCAGCGAATTGT
>JANQQM010000206.1 GCA_028289365.1 Salaquimonas sp.
CGATGCCAGCTGCTCGCCATTGCTTACATCACCGGCAATTGGCGCAGGTCCGTCCGGCAGGCCATTGGTAGCGGGGTCAAGTTGGGTGGTTTCGACCGGTTCAAGCGGCGTTGAAGGTAGCGGCTGGGGCGGTGACCTTGTCTCAATAGAAGAGATGGACCGATTGCAACCGGCCAAAACCAATACAACCATCACAGCCATAAGGCCGGTCTTGGCTAGCCGGTTATCTTTCATCCGCGTTTCTCCAAACCTGCGCGATACCAGACCCGATACGCCTGATATGCGCCGATAATTGGGCAATAATCTTAACAAATATAGTTAATTAAACATGAATATGACCTAAACGAGCCGGCGGAATATGCAACCCCTCCGGTCTTATTGGCCGTCTCAGTTCATGGTCAAAAGCAAGATTCTTGCGGATAAGACCGGGCTGACTGACTACTTGCAGCTAAGCTGCAATATTCAAGAGCTTTCCTGACAGGATGATTGCCGAGGTCTTCGCCATTACCAGACCAAGCGCATCTTCATAGGCCTGCCGTGCATCATTTGCATTGTGAGGGTCGCCAATGCGCCAGTAGTCCTTGACGCCGGGGTATTTTTCGACGTCCGGGGGCAGGATATCGTCAAGAAAGATACACAGGTCGATCTCAGGCGCTCCATCCTGCCGGAATATATCGACAGGTTTTGAGTATAGCGCGTCGGTAGGAAATCCGTGCCGATCAAGCACCTTTAGCGCCAGCTCATCCACGCCATTCTGCGATTGCCAGCCGGCAGAAAACGCGCGCCAGCCGATGATCGAAGCCGAATTGAAACATGCTTCCGCCATTACGCTACGCGCAGCATTACGCCGGCCAATAAACAATAGGGAACGGATGTGCATGGTCTCTCCTCTCAAATCCATTGCAAAGGCAATGGCGAATTGCCAACACATCGTCTCACTATTCAAAGATTCAGACAGTCATGTGACAGAAAACGTATGAATTGCGGTCATTGGTTGGCAATATTATTCTGCCAATGCACTGGCCAAAACTCTACCTCCCCAGTGCAGGGCAAGATCAAGTCAGGATGAGCTTTGTACCCCGACTTGATCCAGACAGCCTCTTACACGCCGACGGCGTTAGCTGCCGTATTTTACGCCGTCATGGGCTTCCTCACCCCATAACTCGTTTATCCGCTTATCGCGGCGGCAGGCCTTGCGGTAGAATCCATATCGGATCGGGTTCTTCTTGTAATAATTCTGGTGATAGGCCTCGGCATCGGTCCACGCCGTAGCGGTCAAAACCGAAGTCACCACCGCTTCCTTCAGCTTGCCGGAAGAAACCAGTTCGTCCTTCGAAGCCTGGGCAGCTTTCAATTGTTCCTCATCGACCGCAAAAATTGCCGTCGTGTAGGAATGACCCCGGTCACAGAACTGACCGCCATCATCTGTCGGATCCACACTGCGCCAGAAGGTATGCAGCAGATCATCATAGCTCACCTTCGCATCATCATAGGTGATGCGCACGGCTTCGACGTGACCGTCATGATCCTTATAGGTCGGGTTGGATTTGGTTCCACCGATATAGCCGGAGACGACATCCTTGACGCCCTCGACATGTTCGAAATCTTTTTCCATGCACCAGAAACAACCGCCTGCAAATATCGCCGTTTTTTCTTCTGCTAGTGCCGGACGCCCCATGGCCGCCGCCATGGTTGAAGCCATCAATAAGAAAACCGTTTTGTTCACGACAAACACCCCTTGCCGTTTGAATTGACCATCAACGAACTGCTCATATGGGTGAGGTGATCGCAAAGTTCCACTGACAGAACTACACAGCTGCGTGAGCAACTGACACCGTATTGTCAGTAAGTTTCCATGGTTTCGCCGGAATTTGCTCCGGAGTCGGCAACTATGTCAGTGGCCGGTCTGCGACCCACACATAACCGTCGGGGTCGATGATATGCGCCTCGCGCAATCCATGTGGCTTGTCGATCGCACCGGAGAGCACAATATACCCGCCCGCCTGCGCTGCCGCCTCGGCCTCATCGGGATCGCGTCCGTGCAACCGTAATTCCGCTCCCGCGCCCCGCGCCTCCGCGTCCGAAATCACGCCCGTCATCGGGTGGTCGAGATAGCTGTGATCGGCATGCAGCAACCATTGCGAGCCAAGAGCAGATACGACAGCAAAATCCTCGTCTTCATAGACGATATCCGCGGCCAGAACCAATTTCGCAAAGGTGGTCGAAGCGGCAATATCGGCCACAAGCAGATTTATCGACAGGCCGGGCTTGATCGACCGGCCAAAGTCATCAGCTGGCATCCAGGGTTCTTTCGTGCGCTTTTTCATGATGTGGAGCCTGCTCCGCCCTATCCAGTTGTCGATTGCAAAATCAACTACTCCATCAATCGATGATGTTTTGCAACCAAACTCTTACCTGGAATCGGCACCCGCATCGCCCGCAGCATCGAAGATGCAAGGACGTGCAAGATAATAACTTTGCGATTGCCTAGACCCGGCGCTCGATCATCATGCGCTTTATTTCTGCAATCGCCTTGGCCGGGTTGAGCCCCTTCGGACAGGCCTGCGTGCAGTTCATGATGGTGTGGCAGCGGTACAGCCGGAACGGGTCTTCCAGATTATCCAACCTTTCCCCGGTTGCCTCATCTCGGGAGTCAATAAGCCAGCGATAGGCTTGCAGCAAAACCGCCGGCCCCAGATAGCGGTCGCCATTCCACCAATAGGAAGGACAGGATGTCGAACAACAAGCGCAAAGAATACATTCGTAAAGCCCGTCAAGCTTGTCCCGGTCGTCACTGCTCTGCAGCCATTCCTTCTGCGGCTGGGGTGAGACGGTCTTCAGCCAGGGTTCAATCGAGCGATGCTGTGCATAGAAATTGGTCAGATCCGGCACAAGATCCTTGATGACCGCCATATGCGGCAGCGGATAGACCTTCACCGCGCCTGAAA
>JANQQM010000210.1 GCA_028289365.1 Salaquimonas sp.
GCGAAATCGATATTCTCGAACAAGGGCATCAATCCTGAGACAAAGCTCCGCCGGTTGGATCGGTTTTTTCAGAATATCGGTGACGCCGGTCTCGTAGATACCGAGAGCATGCACGTCGGGATGATCCACCATCATTATTACCGGCAAATTATAGAACCGGCTGTTCTTGCGGAGTTCCTCGACAAAATGCAGGTAAGGTTCGATTTGGGTTCCGGCATCCAGCAGTATGGAATCAAATTTTTCGCGATTGAGGTAGTCAAACGCGGTGGAAAAAGTCAGCGCGCCGATAAGCGTGGCGCTGCTTGCGAGGGCTTCCTCGACCAGGACAAAAGATGTCGGGTTGCCCATGAAAAGAATCCGGATGTTTGTGAGCTCTTGCGACGGGACTTTCGGGCTCGGTGATTCAATTCCGTATTTTTCTGTCGTCTGAATGCGCCGGACAAGTTCTTCATGCATGGTATTGAGGCGCACCAGAGCTTTAATCCGGTGGCAGATCTGAGGACCGTTGGTTGGTCCGAGCAGCAAATCGTCGATCAGGTCTGTTGGCTGTTGCGGCAGATTTTCCTTGTTTGCGCCAACCAGAAGGATGCGCATGTGATTGGCAAGCTTCGTCTGCTTCAGAGTTTGCGCAAGTGCGAAAAAAGCCGCGGGATTACTTTGCGCTTCCGGCGAGTTCATATTGAGTACAACGACGTCTGGTCGTTGCGCTCCGGCAAGTTCCTCGGCACTCTTGCTGATGTCGCCGGTCAGGCTTTCGAAGCCGTGGGATTGCAGTTCACGCCTCAGACGGGAATCATCCCGGGGCGTTTCACCGACAATAAGGACGCGGGCGGCATTTTGCATAGATCGAATCTCCGTCGCGCGCGAAATTTCAAGTGAGATCGCGACAGCCGCATTATCCTGCGTGCTGCTTAACGATTCATTAACTACGATTTTTAAATTCGGGAAATTGCCGCGGTCGCTGTTTTAAGAAACAGTTTTGCCTGAAAATCGTCTCTCCAGCTCGGATCTGTCCACATCACCGCCGGGGGATCGCGGCACCATGTCCACGGCAAAGATGGTGTCTGGCAATTTCAGGGGTGAAATGTCGCGGGTACGCATGTGGCTGATGAACTCGACCAACCCCGGGCGGCATCCTGCCGCCGGAACGTAGGCGGCACAGAGTTTTCGCCCGAATATGGGATCGTTTCTGGAAAACACCGCAACATCCGCAAAGTCCGGATAGGATTGATAGAGGCAATCAAGTTCCTCGGCTTCAAATAGCACGCTGCCCGAAACGATATGGTTGTGTGGCGGCAGAAATGAGATCTCATCGCCTGAGGATTGAGCGGGCACACAGGTGAGTCCGGTATCGGTCCAGGCAGGCACTGAACACCCATCCTGGCCGCTGATTTTGGTGGCAACGGCAGCCTGAGTTTTGCCTACACTTTCACCTCGGACAAACAGCCGCCCTTTGACATTGGAGCCGGAGGAGAAATGACCCTGGCGGAAGCGGCCCTTAAACCGGCATTCAATCGGGTACTGCCCGGTTACACTTACTGGCTGGAACAGCAGGGCGTTTAGCAAGCTGTCAACAGCTTCGCCGTCATCCATGTCGCCGCCAGGTCGGCGGCGGATGGGAAGGGCCCACTCGTTCAGATTGAGGATGTCGAATTGTTCCACT
>JANQQM010000030.1 GCA_028289365.1 Salaquimonas sp.
GGAAAAATGCGCGGCTGGGATCGTCAGATTGACCACCACGTCGATATCAGGGGCATCAAGCAAATCTTCGACGCTGGAAGCCCGAACCCCGAATTCAGCGCCACGCTTTTTCGACGCTTCCGGATCGAGATCGCCAATTGCTCGTATCTCAAGCCCACGAAATAAAGGCGCAAGCCGCAGATAGGCTTTGGAGATATTCCCGGCACCGATAATGCCAACACCAAGCTTTTCCAAACAGGTTCTCCTTGGATCGCTTCGAACTAGATGATTACATTTTAACCGAGCTTGGCCTTGTAGTCGGAGACCAGCAAACGCTCCGGAGCTACATCCTCTTCGATTGTCGAAAAACGGCCAATGTCATCTCTAAACCAGTTATCCGACAAATCATCGTTGACGGTGGAAACCTCACCGATCAACACATCTTCGACTTCGCCCCAGAATGCATGCCACACGCCTGGCATCAGCGTCACGCTTTCGCCGGGATCCAGCTTGAGCAGACCACCCGCCGGTAAACGCCGCTCAACGCCATCGCACAAAACGCTGACCTCGGCATTCTCGTCGATTTTTCCTTCCTCGTCGGGCGCAAACAATTCCAGTACCAGCTTGCCGCCGCCGCGATTGATGATGTCTTCCGCCTTGATGTAATGGCGATGCATGGGAGAGAGCTGATCCTTGCGCGAAATCATGATCTTCTCGGCATAAAGCATACCCCGCCCTGCCTCGAGATCGGCAGCGTCTCCGTTCCGGACCGTGAATAGAAACAGACCCAGAGTGTCGAAATCACCCTTGCCGTAATCGGTCACATCCCAGCCAAGGTTCCGCTCGACAATATTAGAAATTCCATCTCGGTCTTCGATCATTTCTTGCGCCGACAGATAGGCAAATGGCGGAAGGACATAACCAAAAGAGGTGATAAAACTTTCAGCCTCGCGCAGGATTTCGTTGACACGGGATCGTTTCATGATTGCAGCTCCGGTTCACTTGGTTGAAGCTGGAAACCATGATGAACGCTTCAACACAATGCCTGGGATTTATCCTAGCTTTATTGGATAAACCGCCAACCGCAAACCCATTTTCTCAATTGAAGTTCCTAAAAAGTCGGGTCTTGCTGAACATGGCCTCGAGATCCTCGATCCGGTCTTTGCTCTCTTCCCACCTGTTGTCCTGTGTATCGGCAATCAGCGCCTCGAGAATAATCATGATAGCCACAGTCGAATCCCAACTTGAAGGCACCTCGACAAGTGCATTGAAGGTGTGGTCGGCCAGTTTCCCGATTGGCGAACCCCATTGGTCGGTAAACAGCACAATCGTGCTTTTGCGTTCATGCGCCAATCTCGCCAGCTTGAGCAGATCAGTCTCATAGCGCCGAATGTCGAACACCACCAGGATCGAATCTTCGTTCATGTCGAGCAAATATTGCGGCCAGACATTTGCCGAATGGCTGAGATGGGCGACATTGGGTCGGATAATCTGCAGATGATTGAAAAGATAGTCCGCATTGGAGCGGGTTATCCGACCGCCAACAATGTAGATCTTCCGGTCCACATCGGCAAAGAGCCGGGAGACCGCATCAAATGACTTCGTATCAAGCCGCTCCAACGTGTTGCGGATATTCGAAGACACCGCCTCGGCAAACTGGTTGACGGTATGGGCATCCGACGCGTTCGCCCGCCATGCGTCCCTTTTAGAAATCGGCTTCTTGATTTGCGCCGAGACCTCCTCACGCAAGGCTTCCTGCATATCGGTGAACCCGCTGAAGCCCAGCTTGCGCGCCATTCTGATGACCGTGGGCGTGGACACGCCAGCTATATTGGCAAACTTGGTAATCGAACCGAGCCCGGCAACCGGATAGTCCTGCATCAAAACGCTGGCCAATTGCCGCTCCGAATGCGTCAGCTGCTCCATGCAGTCTCGCATGCGACCCTTGACTGTTGATGCGGGCTGTAATCCGGCCAACTTCGTCCTCCTGCCCCCAATCCATAGCCAAAAATTGTAATGCGGTCTACCGAATAGATATTGACATAGTAAATTATACTGTAATGATCGTTACATCATGTCGGCGCTAGAACAGCACTCCCTGGTACCGCCGGAATACGGCCCCGCTGCGTCCCTGATAAACGGGGAAGGCAATTCTGCGGTCATCCTTGTGTGCGAACACGCCAGTAGGTTCATCCCCCCATCTCTCGGCCAGCTTGGTCTGAAAAGTTCCGAACAATCATCACATGCGGCATATGACATCGGAGCAGAGGAACTGGCGCGGCAAATTTCGGCAACACTTGATGCGCCCTTGGTCATCTCCAACATTTCGAGGCTGGTCTACGACTGCAACCGCCCCCCCGAGTCCATCGATGCCATCCCGGCCCGTAGCGAAATTATTGACATCCCCGGAAACCGCGACCTTAGTTCTGGCGAACGCAAAACCAGGGTCGATGAGGTCTACATGCCATTTCGGGAACTTTTGAAGGATGTCCTTGAAAACCGGACCGATAGGGGTTCGGCGCTGGTGACCATTCACAGTTTTACGCCGGTCTATTTTGGCAAACCCAGACAGGTGGAGCTTGGCTTGCTCCATGACGCAGATGACCGCTTGGCGAAGGCCATGTTCAAACTGGCACCGGAATTCACCCAGCTAAAGACATTTCTCAATGAACCCTATGGTCAGGCCGATGGCGTGACACACACCCTGAAGGAAGCATTGCCACTTGGCTTGCTGAACGTCATGATCGAGGTCCGAAATGACTTTCTGGCCGATGATGACAATTCCATGAAAATTGCCGGCGAACTTGCCCCACTGATTGAGATGGCGATCAATAACTGTCAGGAAAATTCTGCCGACCCGGCAATCCAATCGGACACGGCAATAGCGAACGGGACGACATGAGCGCATTCAGCAGAAGATATGTCGCCTTCATCGATGCTATAAATTACCGCATCGGCCGCTTTATCATGTACGGCATATTCTTGATGGTGGGGATCTTGCTATGGTCCTCCATCTCAAAAACGTTTTTCCTGCCATCGCTTTGGACCCTCGAAATGGCCCAGTTTGCAATGGTCGCCTATTATATCCTCGGCGGCCCTTACGCGATCCAGCTTGGCTCCAATGTCCGGATGGACTTGTTCTACCACACCTGGTCATTGCGCCGGAAAGCCTGGTTCGACGCATTCACGATATTCCTGCTTATCTTCTACCTTGGCGTACTGCTCTATGGCGGCCTCGGATCGACCGCCTATTCGCTCGGCTATTGGGGTGACGATCCATTTGTGTTCTTCGGCGGACTGCTAACCGGCGAAGAAAGTGTCGGCAGGCTGGAGAGAAGCCCGACCGCGTGGCGACCCTATCTGTGGCCCATCAAGGTTGTCTTGTGCTTCGGGTTCTTCTTGATGCTACTGCAGTCATTTTCAGAATTCCTGAAAGATGTTGCCAGATTGCGTGGAGATGATCTCGGCGGTTACCTCACGGATGAGGAGCCTGCCTGATGTCCTACGAACTGATTGCATTCCTGATGTTCGCAGCGATGATGCTGATGCTCTTCACAGGCCAGCGTGTCTTCGGCGCAATTGGCGCCGTCGCCGCCATCGCGGCAATCGCCCTCTGGGGTACTGGCGGCCAGGAAATCCCCTTCTCGGCAGCCATGAAACTGATGAAATGGTATCCGCTGCTGACGCTGCCAATGTTCATTTTCATGGGATACGTGCTCTCGGAATCCAAGATCGCCGACGATCTCTACAAAATGTTCCACGTCTGGATGGGCCCGATCAATGGCGGTCTTGCCATCGGTACAATCGGCCTGATGGTGCTGATCTCAGCCATGAATGGCCTGTCGGTCGCCGGGATGGCCATCGGTGCCACGATCGCGCTGCCGGAACTCCTCCGGCGCGGATACGACAAACAGATGGTAACCGGTGTAATCCAGGCTGGTTCCTCGCTTGGCATTCTGGTACCGCCTTCTGTCGTACTGGTTCTGTATGCGATGATCGCCCGCCAGCCGGTGGGCCAACTCTGGCTCGCGGGCGTATTTCCGGGCTTGATGATGGCCGCCATGTTCATCGCCTATGTCTCGATCCGCTGTTATTTTCAGCCGCAACTTGGCCCGGCGCTTCCCAAGGAAGAGCGCAACGTGCCGCTTCAGGAGAAGCTCAGACTGTTGCGTGCCGGCCTTCTCCCATTGTTCATCTTCGCTGCCATGATGATACCGTTCGTCAACGGCTGGACATCCCTTGTCGAGAGTTCGGCAATCGGCGCGATGACGGCCTTCATGGCCGCTGTCCTGAAGGGCAGAATGACCAAGGACGTGTTTGAAACCTCGGTCCGTCAGACGCTCGCGATTTCCTGCATGTTCATGTGGATCATTCTGGCGGCCCTCGGATTTGGTGCTGTCTTCGACGGCCTCGGCGCGGTCAAGGCAATTGAGAGCCTGTTCACCGAGCGACTGGGCCTCAGCCCCTGGATGATCCTGATCTTCATGCAGCTCAGCTTCGTCCTCATGGGCACATTTCTTGACGATACGGCGATGCTGGTCATCGTCGCACCGCTCTATGTTCCGTTGGTTGCAGCACTTGGATTTGATCTGATCTGGTATGGCGTGCTCTACACCATCACCACCCAGATCGCCTATATGACTCCGCCCTTCGGATATAATCTGTTTTTAATGCGGGCCATGGCACCGCCGGAGATCGGATTGAAAGACATCTATCGCTCCATCACTCCCTTTGTTGGCGTCATGATCCTGGCCCTCACCCTGGTAATGATGTTCCCCCAGATCGCGCTTTGGTTGCCGGAATATGTCTATGGAAAATAATAAGAACTCCGGCAATTGGAGCGTGCAAATAAGTGTAATCGCGTAAAACAAACCTCAGGAGGCTTAAATGACTACACGACGCAGTTTTTTGAAAAAGGCAGGGATCGGCGCAGCCGGCGTGACAAGCGTTGGCCTGGCAACACCGGCAATTGCGCAAAGCAAAATCAAGTGGCGCATGCAGACCTATGCCGGACCGGCATTGGCCGAGCATGTGATCAAGCCGGCAATTGACAGCTTCAACAAGATTGCCGGCGATCAGATGGAAATCGAGCTCTTTTTCGCCGATCAGCTTGTCCCAACTGGTGAGCTATTCCGCGCCATGCAGAAAGGCACGATCGATGCCGTGCAGTCCGACGATGACTCGATGGCATCGCCGACTGAAGTAACCGTCTTTGGCGGATATTTCCCCTTCGCATCACGCTATTCGCTCGATGTCCCGGTATTGTTCAACCAATATGGCCTGAATGAAATCTGGGATGAGGAATATTCCAAGGTTGGCGTGAAACATATCTCCGCCGGCGCATGGGACCCCTGCCATTTTGCTACCAAGGATCCGATCAATTCGCTTGAGGATTTGAAGGGCAAACGGGTCTTCACCTTCCCGACCGCCGGTCGTTTCCTGGCGCAGTTTGGCGTTGTACCGGTCACCCTTCCATGGGAAGACATCGAAGTAGCGGTTCAGACCGGTGAACTTGATGGTATCGCATGGTCAGGCATAACCGAGGACTATACGGTCGGCTGGGCCGATGTGACCGACTACTTCCTCACCAACAACATATCCGGTGCTTGGGCTGGTTCCTTCTTTGCCAATATGGATCGCTGGAACGAGCTGCCCGACAACATGAAGGAATTGCTCCGCGTCGTCATGGATCAGAGCCACTACTATCGCCAATGGTGGTATTGGGGCGGTGAAGCCGATCTGCGCGTCAATGGAACCAAGATGAAATTGACTTCCATTCCCGATGAGGAATGGGCACAGGTTGAAGCTGCTGCTGCCGTCTTCTGGGATGAGATCGCAGCAGAATCCGAAACCAAGGCAAAAGTCGTTGAGATCTTCAAGAAATACAATGAAGACATGACGAAAGCCGGACGTCCATACCGCTACGGCTAAACCAGAGCGGTACCGCCGCCGAATAATCGGAGGCAACCTTGCAAGGTCCTGGATTTTCCGGGACCTTGCTTTCAGTAATAGATGAGGAATTCGCCCATGTCTGGCAATCTGACAATGGACCAGTTGAAGAAACTGACGAAATCCGGAGAGATCGATACTGTCCTCGTATGCATCGTCGACATGCAGGGCCGGATCATGGGCAAGCGCTTTCACGCCCAGCATTTCATCGATCATGCCTGGGAAGAGACGCACTGCTGCAACTACCTGCTGGCGACCGACCTGGAGATGTACACGGTTGAAGGTTTCGCCACGACAAGCTGGTCGCGCGGCTACGGTGACTATGTAATGAAGCCCGACCTTTCGACCATGCGCCGGGCTGCCTGGCTGGAAGCGACCGCACTCGTTCTGTGCGATGTGCTGGACCACCATACCCACGAGGAAATTGCCCAGTCACCACGCGCCATGCTGAAAGCACAATGTGCTCGGCTGGAGAAAATGGGCCTCTCCGCCGCAGCCGCCACCGAGCTGGAGTTTTTCATCTTCGAAAACAGTTACGAGGAACTGGCGAAAACCGGCTATCGCGAACTGACGCCAATCAGCGCCTATAACGAGGATTATCATATCCTGCAGACCACCAAGGAAGAATCCTTGATGCGTCCGTTGCGCAATGGCCTGTTTGCTTCCGGTATTCCGATCGAAAACACCAAGGGTGAAGCCGAAACCGGCCAGGAAGAATTGAACATCCGCTATTCCGATGCACTGGACTGCGCCGAAAATCACGCCATTGCCAAACATGCAGCCAAGGAAATCGGCTGGATGAATGGCCGGGCAGTCAGCTTCCTGCCCAAATGGAACCATCAGAAAGTCGGCTCGTCGAGCCACATTCATTTGTCGCTTTGGAACAAGAAGGGCAATTCCGCCTTCTTCGACAAAAAAGGTGAGTTCGGCATGTCCGAACAGATGCGCCATTTCCTTGGTGGACTATTGGCCTATTCCGGCGAAATCACGGTTTTTCTGGCGCCCTATGTCAACAGTTACAAGCGTTTCCAGGAAGGTTCCTTCGCCCCGACCCGCAAGGTTTGGTCCGTCGACAACCGCACCGCTGCCTTCCGGCTTTGCGGAGACGGGACGCAGGCGGTCCGGATAGAGTGCCGTATTGGCGGCTCTGACCTGAACCCCTATCTGGCGCTTTCGGGCCTTCTGGCATCAGGCATCAAGGGCCTGGAAAACAAGACCGATCCCGGCGAGCCTTTCGCAGGCGATGCCTATCATGGTGAGTCCGGGAACATCCCCGCGACACTGCGCGATGCAATTGGTGAATTCCGCTCTTCGGCAATGCTTCGCGAAGCCTTTGGCAGCGAGGTCATAGACCACTATGTCCGTGCCGCAGAGTGGGAGCAGGAAGCCTTCGATCAGGTCGTCACCGATTGGGAAATCGCCCGCGGCTTCGAACGCGCCTGACATTTTCAATGAGGATCCGAACGTGACCAGAATGCTCAAATGCATCTCGCCGATTGATGGTTCCGTCTATGCGGAGCGGCCAGTCGCATCGAAATCTGACGCTCAGGCGGCAACCAGACGTGCCCGAAAGGCGCAGCTGGAATGGGCCAACCGCCCGATTGAAGAACGGATAATGCTGGTATCGGCGGGCGTCGTAAAGATCGGCCAGATGAATGATGAAATCGTTCCCGAACTTGCCTGGCAGATGGGACGGCCTGTCCGCTATGGCGGCGAGTTTGGCGGCTTCAAGGAACGTGCCGACAAGATGGCGGAACTGGCCATTGAAGGTCTAGCACCCATATTGATCGAGGACAGCGATAAATTTGTTCGCAGGATAAAACGCGAACCCCTGGGCGTGGTGTTTGTCGTTGCCCCCTGGAACTACCCTTACATGACCGCGATCAACACCGTCGCACCGGCATTGATTGCCGGAAACTCGGTTGTCCTCAAACATGCCACACAAACTCTGCTGGTCGGTGAAAGGATGGCCGATGCCTTCCAGGAAGCAGGTGTTCCGGGCGACGTGTTCCAGAACCTGTTTCTCGACCATGAAACAACGTCCGAACTGATCGCGGGTCGCGCCTTCGACTTCGTCAATTTCACCGGCTCGGTCGGCGGCGGCAAGGCGATGGAGCAGGCAGCTGCGGGAACCTTTACCGGACTGGGACTGGAACTTGGCGGCAAGGACCCCGGCTATGTTCGTGCCGACGCCGATCTGGATGCCGCCGTTGAGACCCTTATCGATGGCGCGATGTTCAACTCCGGTCAATGCTGCTGCGGCATTGAACGTATCTATGTACATGAAACGCTTGCCGATCAGTTTGTTGAAAAGGCAACCGCGATCGTTTCAGCCTACAAGCTCGGCAATCCGCTTGATCCGGAAACCACCTTGGGCCCGATGGCCAGTGTGCGTTTTGCCGATCTGGTTCGGAGCCAGATCAAAGAAGCAGTCGGGATGGGCGCAAAGACACATATTGAGAAGTTCAGCGAGGATGATGGCGGCGCCTATCTGTCCCCGCAGATTCTAACGAACGTCAATCACGAAATGCGGGTCATGCGCGAGGAGAGTTTCGGACCTGTCGTCGGTATCATGCCGGTAAAGGACGACGTGGAAGCGATCTCCTTGATGAATGACAGTGATTTCGGACTGACCGCCTCGATATGGACGCAGGACACGTCGATAGCAGAGGAGATTGGTGGCGCCATTCAAACCGGTACGGTCTTCATGAATCGCTGCGACTATCTCGATCCTTCGCTCTGCTGGACCGGATGCAAGGATACCGGCCGTGGCGGTGGACTGTCGATCATCGGTTATCACAATCTGACGCGCCCCAAATCCTATCACCTGAAGAAAGCCTGACCATCATGCAGCTTGTTGGAAACTGGTCCTACCCGACCGCAATTCGTTTTGGCGCAGGCCGCATCAAGGAGATCGCCGATGCTTGCCATAGTGCCGGGATCACGAACCCGCTTTTGGTGACGGACCGTGGGCTTGGCCCCATGGAGATTACCACCAAAACACTGGGCCTGCTGGAACAGGAAGGCTTGGGTTCTGCAATGTTCTGCGAGGTCGACCCAAATCCGACGGACGCAAACGTTGCTGCCGGTCTCGAAGTCTATCGTGCTGGCGGTCATGACGGGGTAATCGCCTTCGGCGGCGGCTCGGGCCTGGATTTGGCAAAGACACTGGCCTTCATGAAAGGCCAGACACGTCCCTTGTGGGATTTCGAGGATATCGGTGATTGGTGGACCCGCGCAGATGCTGACGTGATCGACCCTATCGTCGCCGTGCCGACAACGGCTGGTACCGGATCAGAAGTCGGCCGCGCCGGCGTGATCACCAACTCGGAGACGACGGAAAAAAAGATCATCTTTCACCCGAAGATGCTTCCGGCCATCGTCATTTGCGATCCGGAACTGACCGTCGGCATGCCAAAATTCATTACCGCCGGAACGGGGCTGGATGCCTTTGCCCATTGCGTGGAAGCCTACTGTGCACCGCACTACCATCCGATGAGCCAGGGCATTGCCCTTGAAGGCATGCGCCTGGTGAAGGAATACCTGCCGCGAGCCTATGAGGACGGTACCGATATCGAGGCTCGCGCCCATATGATGTCGGCAGCGGCGATGGGCGCGACAGCATTCCAGAAAGGCCTTGGCGCCATCCACGCGCTCAGCCATCCGATTGGAGCCTACCACCACACCCACCACGGAACCACGAATGCGCTGTTCATGCCCGCTGTTCTGGAATTCAACCGCCCGGCAATCGAGGACGTCATCGGCAAGGCTGCCGATTATCTTGGCATCGACGGGGGTTATTCCGGTTTCTATGAATTTGTGGTCGACTTCAACAATTCACTGGGTATCCCGAGGACCTTGCGTGAACTAGGCGTTGAAAATCCGGACATTCCAGTATTGGTCAAATCCGCACTCGCCGATCCCAGCACCGGCGGAAATCCTGTAGAAATGACTGAAGAAAACACAACGGCACTCTACGAGGCTTGCCGCTGATGGCTGGGCCACTCGATGGCTTGAAAGTTGTTGAAATGGAGGGGCTGGGTCCTTGCCCCCTTGCCGGACAATTTCTGGCAGATCTCGGTGCCGAGGTGACCGTGATTGTCCGCAAGAGCGGTGAGCATGATCCAACGGATATCAACAACCGATCAAAACGCTCTGTCGCCTTAAATCTGAAATCCGAACAAGGCGTGGATATTGCCCTTAAATTGGTCGAGAGGTCTGACATCCTGATTGAAGGATTTCGGCCGGGCGTCATGGAACGCATGGGCCTTGGGCCGGATATCTGTATGGAACGAAATCCCCGATTGATCTTCGGCCGTATCACCGGCTGGGGCCAAACCGGACCGCTGGCTGATTGCGCCGGCCACGACATCAATTACATGGCGATCACCGGCTTCCTGAGCGCAATCGGAAAACCGGAAGAGCCCCCGCTACCGCCACTCAACATCGCAGCCGATTATGCCGGCGGAACCATGTTTCTGCTTTTGGGCATATTGTCGGCGCTCTATGAAAGGCAAAATTCCGGCAAGGGTCAGGTCATCGATGCTGCCATGGTCGACGGCGTTCCCGCGCTAATGGCGCTCATCCATAGCTGGCTGGCCAAAGGAAATTGGGTACAAGAGCGGGGACAGAACTTGCTGGATGGCGGCGCGCCTTACTACCGGACCTATGAAACAGCCGACGAAAAATACATCTCGGTTGGACCACTGGAACCGCAGTTTTTCTCCAGGCTTGTGGAGCTTGCCGGATTACCGGAGATAGAAGACGACGCCCGCAAGGATCGGAACAATTGGCCGGAAATGCATCAGGCCTATGCGCAGATCTTCAAGACCAAAACACGCGATGAGTGGACGGAGATCCTCGAAGGAACCGACGCCTGTTTTGCACCTGTTCTGGGTTGGGCCGAAGCACCCAATCACCCGCATCTGCGCGAACGCGGCACGTTTGTTGAAGTGGATAACGTAATGCAGGCAGCCCCCGCCCCACGCTTCAGCCGTACGCCTGCGAGCTTACCGGAATCACCCACTGCGCCGGGCTCGGATACGGAACGGGTGTTGGAGGAAATTGGTTTCGACAATTCGAAAATCGCAGAATTCAGAAAGCGCGGCGTGCTGACCTAGGCAATCTAATTCCTGCTAGCGCATTTCTTTACTCAAGAATACCGTCGCCGCCCTCAGATTGTTTCTGCTTCACGGGAGGCGTTGCTACGGCTTCACCAACACCCATCATGAGATCATCGCCCGCAAACCCATCATATGCCGAACCGTGGCCTGCATGCATCATGATGACCCAGCCATCCACGCTGCCGGGATTTTCCGTGAAGAATTTCTTCCACTCTTCCGTGAAATTTCCGTCTTCGTCGAAAAGAGCGCTTTTCGGTAAAGCTGCGGAAGCTAGCGGAATGCTGGGGGTACCATCTGTCCCGGCCACTAGATTGGCAGGTTCTGATTTGGGACGCGCATCCAATTGCGCAAAACTTGCATTTGTCTTCTTTGCTTCGGTCAATACGGCTTCAAGCTTATTGTTCAGGACCGAAAGCTTCTCGTCGATATTATCCAGACGAATCTTGGACTCTGCGACGATGACCTCGACTTTGTCGAGCTTGTTGTAGGTAAATCCCATCGCGGCCATGGCAAGCGCGACAGCCCCTGCAAAAATCTTGGTATGCATGCCGAGCTGACGCTGAATATCGTTCAGCGCCTGCGTAACCTCTCCGAAAGTTTCAACTGTGTGTGTCATCAAAATTACCTAAATATCAAACCCGGCGAACGCCAGCCGCGACCAAATTCAAAATACAATCTTTGGTGGCGACAGGCTCAATATGCACCTAAATATGGATCAGAACAAGTCTGGTGGAACAAACCGTCAAAACAGGTTGAACCGACGTACTTCAATTCCGGCCAATTCGACCAAAACCAATTAGGCAGGTTCACTGATCAATGTCGTCTCGCGAATAATCAGTTCGGGGACGATCCGGGCCACTTTCGAGACTTCAACTTCGCTATCACCCGCCAGCAGATTCCTGATTATATCGGCGGTCAGTGCCCCAATTTTTCTGGAGTGAACATCGATCGTGGTGATTGCCGGATGCGACACATCCGACACGTCATAGGCGCCAAATCCCCCGATGGCCAGTTGTCGCGGCACCTCAACGCCCATCTTGGCGCATTGTGCCAGGGCACCGAACGCAGCGAGGTCCGACACGCACATGACCGCATCCGTATCGGGCCATTTTTCCAACAGGTCTTTCAACGCATCGGCACCCTTGCGCATATTGATCGGCGGACGTCCGGAATCGCCCTGTCTCGTTTGCTCGAGTCCATATTCCGACAACCCGGCCAGAAACCCGTTCCGCCGGTCATAACCGCGTCGGTCATTTTCATCCTCGCCGCCGATAAAGGCCAGACGGGAGCGGCCGGAATCGACAAAGTGCTTTACCATCATCTTCGCAGCATCAGCATTGGAAAAACCAACCACGTAGTCGATGGGATCGACTGGCAGATCCCAGGTTTCGATCACTGGGATTCCGGAATTCTCCAACATCTTTCTGCAGCGCGGCGTATGCGTACCGCCGGTAATGACAATCGCCTCGGGTCGTCGCGAAAGAAACTGCGCGATCAGTCGCTCCTCTTCCTCTATCTGGTAATCGGAATATCCCAGTAATATCTGCAGATTGGTTCCCCGTAACCCGTCGGTTATTCCACGTACCGTGTCGGCAAAATTTGCATTGTTGATCGAAGGAATGATGACGGCAACAAATCCTGTTTTGCGCGATGAGAGACCCGATGCCGTGCTGTCGAATACATATCCGAGTTCTTCGGCAGCCTCCAATATGCGCTTTCGTGTCTCGTCGCGCACATAGGAATCCTCTTTCATCGCTCTGGATACGGTCATTGGCGAAACGCCCGCAACCTTTGCGACATCAAGCATGGTCGGTGCTTTGGTTCTCTTCGTCATCGCCCAGCCGGTTCTCTCTTCTTAAGCGGGTTCTATCGATAAAATCCTATAGTTTGGCAATTCACCTGAATTCTGTAGCGAACTTGCAGTCTAAACAGGATGATTGCCAAGCGTGTGCAGCAATTTTCCACACCTGATTTCGATATCGTCCATTCCGGATAACACAAGCACAACAAGGCATTGTCCGTGATTCTTCATTTCGTCCATACAGTCGGTTCGGTTATGTGATGATGAATGGTGCCCTCGAAATATTTCGCGCATATTTCACCTGTCAATGCCTTGGCTCTTGCCCGGACATCGCTTTCAAGCGCCGCATCCAGGGTTTGCCGGTCGGGATATTTCACCGATTGAATGAGCGGTATCTCAATGGCCCCGGGATCCCGTTCATCCACAAATGAACAGTAAACCTCCAGAGCGCCCGGAAATTCGAGCCAGATCGGGTAGAGATCTTCCATGATCTCCTTGCGGAAAGCCTCTGTCATCCCATCCTTGATTTTGCCTTCAAAAAGCGCGTAGCGAACAATCAACTGAAATTCTCCTTGTTGGGACCCTTGAAAAACTCCATCAGGGCGGCTTCATCCTCACCACCGAGCCCGGCAGCGGTCATCATTCGGTGGATTTCTGCGCAAACAGCAGTCAACGGCATGGCGGTATTAGTTAGCCTGGCCAGGTCCTGCGCACCATTGAGGTCTTTGACCATATTGTCGATGCGGCCGGTCCTGCGGTAATCCTTGTCGACATATCTCGGCATATATTCCTGCAACAGGGCACTGTCGGCCCGGCCACCCTTAAGCGCCGCAGGTACCTTTGCAGCATCTACACCGGCATCAATCGCAAGCTGGGTCGCCTCTGCCACGGCCAGGAAACCCAAGCCGCACAACACCTGATTGATCAATTTGGTCGTCTGCCCGGCACCGGATGGCCCCATATGGGTGTAGTTGCTCGCGACATGCCGCAAGACTTCATGGGCACGTTTCACATCTTCGGGCTTGCCACCGGCCATCAGCGTGAGTTCGCCAATCAGCGCCTTTGGCGCGCCGCCCGAAAGCGGTGAATCGACCCAATGCAGCCCTTTCTCTTCAGCGTCAGCCGCAAGCTGCTTGGTCGATTCAGGATCAATCGACGACATGTCGATGATCAGCGTCCCGGGTTTTGCACCTTCTGCTGCACCGTTCTCGCCGAAAACAGCCAGTCGCACGATCTTTGCCGAATTCAAGCTGGTGATGACAAAATCAGATTCTGCCGCCGCTTGAGCTGCGGATGCAGCCGCGACGCCGCCCAGCGCTTCGAGTACAGCAACCTTCTCCTTGTCGATATCAAAAACTTGCAATTGATTGCCCGTTTCAAGCAGCCGCGTCCCGATGGCCCCACCCATCGCGCCGGCGCCTAACAATGCTACCTTGTTGGTCATTTCACTTTCCCTTTTCCAGGACCCCGAAGACGTCATCAACAATTCCGTCCAGGTCTTGATCGATATCTACGGTGATGGCGTGTTCGTCTTCAGTCGGCGGCTCGAGCGCTGCAAATTGACTGTCCAGCAATTCCAGCGGCATGAAATGCCCGGTTCGCGAATTCATCCGCGAAGCGATCAGCTCCTTTGACCCGGACAGATGGATGAACGTGACTTCTCCGCCCGCGAATTCCCGAATGCGGTCTCTGTAAATCCGTTTGAGCGCAGAACATCCGATAATGATTTTGCCGCCGGATTGCCCGAGCCGTTCCCCGACCAACTTCAGCCACGGCCAACGATCCTCGTCATTCAACGGAATGCCGCTACTCATTTTCTGTATATTCTCGGGCGGATGCAGTTCATCGCCGTCGACATAGTCGGTGCCAAGCTTGTCAGCCAGCGCCTCCCCCACGCTGGTCTTGCCGCAGCCCGCAACTCCCATGACGACCATCATTTGCTTTCCCCCAATTATTCCTACAGCGATGCGGTAATCCCGCCATCGACATAGAGAATATGACCATTTACGAAACTTGATGCATCAGAAGACAGGAACACACAGGCGCCCTGCAATTCTTCCACCTTGCCCCACCTGCCCGCCGGTGTCCGCTTTTCCAACCAGGCACTGAATTCCGGATCGTTGACCAGCGCCGCGTTCAACGGCGTATCGAAATAACCTGGCGCAATCGCATTGCATTGCAGCCCGTGTTGAGCCCAATCGGTCGCCATTCCCTTGGTCAGGTTGCCCACTGCACCCTTTGTGGCGGTGTAAGGCGCAATCGCCGGCCGGGCGAGCAGGGTTTGCACCGAGGCGATATTGATGATCTTGCCGCGGCCACGCTTGATCATGTGCCGCGCGACCGCCTGACCGACATTGAAAACGGTCGTGATATTAGTTTGTAAGAGTTTCTCGAATGCTTCAGCTTCAAAATCCTCAAGCGGCGTGCGATGCTGCATCCCGGCATTATTGACGCAGATATCGATGCTTGTGCCATCCGCCTCGAAGCCGTCGACAGCAGCCCTCACCGCACCATGATCGGTGGCGTCGAACGCCAATTGATGTACCGACGCTCCATCTTTTTCGAGCTGCGAAGCCGCGTTGGCGAGTTTGTCCACATCCCGCCCATTCAGAATGACGCTTGCACCGGTTGCCACCAGGCCCTGGGCCAGGGCAAAACCGATCCCCTGGGAGGAGCCGGTAATCAACGCCGTGCGGCTGGTTAGATCGAATTGCTTCAAACCTGTCATTGAGTAACTTCCAATTTTTTGTCGACATTAATTTCGATATCTGTATATGTTATCGATACCACAATCAAGCTTCGGAAATGGATTAAGCGATGAGCAAAGCAGAAATATTGCAAGTTGGGTCTTATCCGGCCTGGGACGAGGAACCGCTCAACGAGGCCTTTGTCATGCACCGGTTTTTTGAAGCTGAAGACAAGGCAGCCTTTCTGAAAGAGAATGGCGCAAACATTCGCGGCATTGCAACGAGGGGCGATCTTGGCGCGGATCGAGCCATGATTGAAGCGCTCCCAAAACTGGAGATAGTCTCGGTCTACGGAGTTGGATTTGACGCTGTCGATGTCGCCGCCTGCCGTGAGCGTGGAATACATGTCAC
>JANQQM010000043.1 GCA_028289365.1 Salaquimonas sp.
AACTGCTGCTAAGCGGAGAATACTCACGCGAGGGCGATGATTTGATCATCAGCCTTGACGGTCGTACGCTTGTAATCACCGAGTATTTCAATTCTGATAATCCGCCGGATCTGGTTGCTCCCAATGGTTCCAAATTAGAATCCGACACCGTCTCCGCGCTGGCCGGCCCTTTGGGACCCAGCCAATATGCGCAAATCTCGGGCGGGAGTGATCTGATCGAGATCGGCACGGTACAAACCGTCGAAGGCACTGCCACCAGCACGCAGGTCAATGGCACAGAGGTTGTGCTGGCCGAAGGTGACCCGGTTTATCAAGGTGACGTGATCGAAACCGGCGAAGATTCCAAGCTTGGAATAGCGTTCATCGACAAGACGGTCTTCTCCATTTCTGCCAATGCGCGGATGGTTCTTGATGAATTGGTTTTCGATCCAAACGAATCCGAAAACAATTCGATGGTGTTCAATCTCGTCGAAGGTGGGTTTGTATTTCTGACTGGCGAAATCGCCCCGTCGGGAAATATGGAGATGAAAACTCCAGGCGGTACCATGGGTATTCGCGGAACGATGCCCAACGTTCAGATTGATCCAAGCACAGGAACGGAAGAGCATTCCGTCGGGATCGAACCTACTGGTGAAACCGGTACCTACATACTCACGATTAATGGCCAGTCATTTGTGGTCGAAGGCAAAGATGATAAGTGGGTCGTCAGCAGTACCGGCCAAGTTACGGTCGTAGGCAAATCTCCCTTTGATGTTATGTTCGAGGAAGATGAGCTGGATTTCATCGAATTGGTTCTTGCCAAGTTAAATGAACAGGCGTTTGAGGATGGCGTTCCCACTCGGAATACGATTGAGTTTGCAACCACGTCTGGCACAGCAATCTTTGTCGCTTCTGATACGTCGGGCGATGATGGCTTTGAGTTTTCACAAGTTGGTGCAGACCAAAATGGCGCGGACAAGGACGACCCGCCTGTAACGGTCCCCGACACCTATGCGATCGATGAAGATTCAAACCTCATTGGCGCAAACGTAATTTCCGGTAGCGGTGCCGGACCCGATTTCGATCCGGATGGATTTAGCCTCAAGGTTGTGGCGATCAACGGGCAACCGCTGACATTCGTCAACGGCATCGCAACCGTTCAGTTGCCTCCATCAGCAGATGTGGTGGCAGGATCGGGTGGCACGGTCGGCGCCGTGCTTGAAATTACCCCAGATGGACAGTTCAACTATTTTGTCGGCAACGTTTATCAGTACCTCGCGATTGATGAATCAGCAGTCGACAGTTTCACCTATACCGTCGAGGACAAGAACGGTTTCACGACGACCGAGACCGTCACCATAACAATCGGCGGCAACAACGATTCACCGGACATTGTTGTTGATCCGGGTGTCCCCACGGATTCAGCTGCTGAAGGGCTTGATGAAACCGACGCGCCGCTGTCGGTATCGGGAACCCTGTCGCTGTCAGATGTCGACATAACCGATATCGTCGAGGCGGAGGTACTGAACGTAACAATCAATCCGGCCAGTACGGGCCCGGCAGGTTCTCATCCTGACCTGGCTACCCTGAAAGCAATGATGACTTTGGAACAAAGTACCATCATTGACGGTGATGAGACGACCGGACAGATCATCTGGACGTTTGATTCCGAGGACAGTGCCGACCCGACCCAAGAACCGTTTGATTATCTTGCTGATGGCGAGACCCTTATCCTCGACTATGTCGTGTTTCAGGCACTTGACGATAGTGGCAGTGACGGTTCGGGTAATGATGAAGTGCCGTTTGATGAGCAGATCGTCACGATCACCATCACTGGTACCAATGACCAGCCGTTAATTGATTTCATTACGTCGACCGGCACGCTGACCGAGGTTGCGGGAAGCGGCGATGGGGCGCTGCCCAACGCGCAGGGCATTATCAACCTGTCGGATGACGATGACACCGACACGGTCACGCTGACCGAGGTCTTCAATGACGACATGGTCTGGAACAGCGACAACGGGCCGGTGGCTGTCGATGTCGTCAATGGGAACAGCACCGTTCCGGACCAGTTGACGCCTGCGCAGATCCAGGCCCTGATCGACGGTTTCGTGCTCAACGATACCAATCCGTTGCAGATTGATGATGTCACCAATACCGCCAATAGCGGCTGGTTGTATTCGACCGGTGTCGATCTGAATTTCCTGGCGCAAGGCGAGTCGATTGTTTTCAGTTTTGACGTGACCGTCACCGATGACAGTGGCGTCGGCGACAATCCGGCTCTTGGTGAAAAGGACTCCGATACCAAGACCGTGACGATCACCATAAACGGCACCAATGACATTCCGGTTGTCGAAGGCGTTGTCGATGGCAGTGACTTTAATGCAGACCTGACGGAAGACGCCGGTGACGGTTTTGGCGCAACCGAAACGACGGCAGGCGATGCATCAGGCAAGATCATAATTTCCGATCTTGATGATACCGATCAGGTTCAGCTTGAGGCGGTCTATCAGAACGATATGGCCTGGAGTGGTGGTACCGGTGGTGCGGTTACCTCCGACCAGCTGACCCAGGCACAGATTGATGCGCTGATTGCCGGATTCTCAATCGATGGCGTTGCGGTCAACTCTGCTACCGGTGAAGCGCTGACGGCGCTGGAGGCTACTGCACCTGGCAGTACCGCGACGCATTCCAATACGAATACAGCTGAAGTCGACTGGCTCTATCAGACTGGCGTTGACCTGAACTTCCTTGCCCAGGGCGAAACGCTGATTTTCTCCTATACGGTGCAGGCCAAGGATGATAATGGCGCGGTTTCTGATGCGCCGCTGGAGACGGTGACGATCACTATTCATGGCACCAATGACATTCCGATTGTCGAGGGTGTTGTTGATGGCAGTGATTTTGCAGCCGACCTGACAGAGGTTGCAGGAACCAACAGTGGCGCTAGTGAAACGACCGCGGGCGATGCTACAGGCAAAATTGTCATTTCCGATCTCGATGATACCGACCAGGTTCAGCTTGAAGCGGTCTATCAGAACGACATGGGTTGGAGCGGCGGAGCGATCACTGCTGATCAGCTGAGCCAGGCACAAATCGATGCGCTGATTGAAGGTTTCTCGATTGACACGGTTGCAGTTGATGCGACGACCGGCATAGCCCTGTCAGCCTTGGAGAATACTGCTCCGGACAATACAGCGACGCATGCCAACACCAATACCGCCGATGTTGATTGGCTCTATCAGACCGGCGTTGACCTGAACTTCCTCGCGGATGGCGAAACGCTGACTTTCTCCTATACGGTGCAGGCAAAGGATGACAACGGCGCGGTTTCTGATGCGCCGCTGGAGACGGTGACGATCACGATAACCGGTACGAATGACGTGCCGGTTCTTGAAGCCGCCAGTTCTGATCTCACTGCGGATCTTACTGAAGTACTGGGCCCCGGCACCGGCGCGAGCGAAACCAGTGCTAGTGACGCGGCGGGCACCATTACGATATCCGATCTGGATGACACCGACACGGTAAAGCTGAGCGAAAGCTATGATGGGAATATTACCTGGAATGGCGGAGGTACGATCACAGATGAGCTGACTTCGACCGAGATTGATGCCTTGATCGACGGTCTGGTGTTGGCAAACCTGGATGCAGCAAACAGCAATAATGGTAATAGTGACAGTGTTACAACGGCACTCACCATCGACGATACCACCAATGACGTCACGACCGACTGGACCTATTCCACCAATGTCGATCTGAATTTCCTTGGCAAGGATGAGACGATTACCTTCAGCTACACGCTGACACCCACTGATGATAGCGGGACAGGTACAGCGATCGGTACGCCGCAGACCTTGTCGATTACACTCCGTGGCACGAATGACACGCCTGATATCACGGTGACCGGCACGGAAGATCAAGGTGCAGTTACAGAAGATGTTGCCACGGTTTCTGATAATCCGAATACTGCGGCCGTGGAAACAGAAGGTGAGTTTCTCACGGACAACGGAACGATCTCGTTCGCTGATCTGGATGCGACTGACACTTCGGATGCCACTGTCGCGCTGAAGGCAGGCGGAATTTCCTATAGTGCGGGTGTTACTCCCAGTGGCGCGCTGGATACGGCACTTGCCAATGCGATGAAGCTGACCGGGGACATCCTGGATGCCAATGGCGGAAATATCACCTGGACGTTCGCGCTCGATAACGCACTTGCACAATATCTGGCTGATGGCGAGTCGGTGACAGCAACTTATGTAATCACGGTCATGGATGACAGCGGTGCCGGTGCCGGTGATGCTGTCAATGAAACCGATACGGTTACCCAGGAAATTACCGTCACGATCAACGGAACCAACGACCAGCCGGATGTGACTACACAGACTGATGTTGCCGAGACGTTTGACGAAGGCAATGCGGCGCTGTCGACTTCCGGTTCCTTTGATATCGAAGATGTCGATACGACCGATACTGATATCGTATTGAACATTACAGTCGGCGCAACCGGCAATACGTCCGGCGCGCCAGCCGATCTGCTTGCACTGTTCACTGCAGAAAAAAGCCAGACGATCATTGACGGAAGTTCAACAACCGGTACGGTCGACTGGACGTTTGATGCGGTTGCGGGTGCCTTCGATTATCTGGCTCATGATGAATCCGTTGTCATCACCTATACGGTCACGTTGGAAGATGACAGTAATGTTGGTGCCGGCGGCAGTGGTAACGAACCTGATTCCCAGACCCAACTGGTAGTGATCACCATTAACGGCGACAATGACCAACCGGTCGTAACGGCGCAGACCGATGTTGCCGAGACCTTTGACGAAGGCAATGCGGCGCTGTCGACCACCGGTTCCTTCAACATTCAGGATGTCGACACCTCCGATATCGTGACAGTGACGGACATCACGGTCGGTACGACAGGCAATGCGTCCGGCGCGCCTGCCGATCTGCTTGCGCTGTTCACGGCGGAACTGAACCAGACGATCATTGACGGAAGTTCAACGACCGGCACGATCGACTGGACCTTTGATGCGGCGGCGGGCGATTTCGATTACTTGGCGGATGGAGATTCCATCGAGATCACCTATACCATCGAATTCTCCGACGACAGTACCACTGGTGGAAGTGGCACGGACGAACCTGTTTCCAATACCCAGACGGTTGTGATTACCATCGATGGTGAAAATGATATTCCGACACTGACTGCGTTTTCTGCGCCTATCGATACCACCGATGAGGATACCCAAGTCGAGTTGACATTTGCAGAACTCAATGCCCAGGGCAACGAAGCCGATGTCGACGGGACGGTTGACGCTTATGTCGTGCAGGCCGTTACTACCGGCACACTCCTTATTGGTGCAGATGCCGGATCGGCAACCGCCTTTCAGGCGGGTGTAAATGACACGATCGATGCCACCAACAAGGCCTATTGGACCCCAGCGCAAGATGCCAACGGTACGCTTGATGCATTTACGGTGGTCGCAAAGGACGATTTTGGCGCTGAGTCTTCTACGCCCATTCAGGCGCAGGTAACGGTCAATCCGGTCAATGATGCGCCGCAAATCGCGCTTGTACCGCCGGTCATGAACCTGGTCGAAACGTCAAATGATACCGGCAGTGGAAATCAGCAACAGTTCGCTGGTACGATTCTCAGCACCGATTTGATCAATGACGGCTCGCCGTCACTGGCGAGCGTGGATGTCACGAATTACACGCCACACGATCCGGGAACAACCATTTCGGAACAACCCGGAACGCCGGATTTCGTTCTGAATGACGGAGCCAATGGTGCAGATTCGGATGGTAACAACAATGGCGGTTCAGCGTTCGACGTGGATGGCGATTTTCAGGTTACATACAACCTTGATTTGACCAGCAATCCATTGGGTTACGATCTTACTCGGATCACTACCTATGCTGCCCATTCCGATAACCGAACCGCGCAAGAGTATGAAGTTTTTGTCGACTATGTCGACGATGGCCTGGGCAACTTTGTTTCACTGGGAACATTTACTGGTGACAATGCGGGCGGGGTCAATCAGGCCTCTCGCCTGATTCTGGAGAACAGCGTTAATCCGGGAACTGATCCTTTTGCGACGGGCGTTGCTGCGATCCGTTTCGATATGGACACTCCGCTTCCCAATGCCTCCACTGTATGGCGTGAAATTGATGTCGAGGGAACAGCTACCGTTCCCTTCGCCACGGAAGACACAGTAGCGATTGTAAGCGGCGTCCAGATATCAGACGTGGATGCCGGAAGTGATCCGGTCGAGGTCACCCTTAATGTCAATAATGGTGCGACTGTCAACATCACAGATCTCACTGGGCTGACTGTCACCGATGCGGGCGATGATGCCCAGATGATTGTCACCGGTACGGTGGCTGCACTAAACGCTGCCTTTGCGAATTCCATCGCTGTGACACCTGCAGCCGATTTTGACGGCACGGTCACGCTTTCGGTAACGGTCAACGACCAGGGCAATAACGGTGCTGATCCGGGTGCTGGTGGCACGGGCGACGGTTCATCAGAAGAAGCGACAGCCAATTACAATATCGATTTCACTCCGGTAAACGATGCGCCTGTGTTCAACACGCCGACGCAGCCACTGACCATCATACCATTTACAAGTACTGTCCGGCCGGCTGAAACCTACGGTACGATCGGAACCGGCGAGACACTGACCGGGGAGGTTATTTATGATCCGCTTACGGATCAGTTTGTCTCCATAACCATCAGTCATGCAACTGAAGGTTCGATCACATCGGAAAATGTGACATTCAATGTTATCAATGATGGCGCCGGTACCAACCCGGATTCCATTACAATCAGTGGCACAAACGTGACCGGAAGTCTTGGTGGAATTGTTCCGGGTACTGGGGCGATTACCCTTAGTTTCCTGGGTCCCGATACTATACTGGATTCAACAGATTTGCCGGAAGACTTGGCAGTGTTCAATCTGTTCCCT
Organism: Salaquimonas sp.; assembly: GCA_028289365.1. Lineage (GTDB taxonomy): Bacteria > Pseudomonadota > Alphaproteobacteria > Rhizobiales > Rhizobiaceae > BOKV01. The sequence continues at coordinate 6,948 of JANQQM010000043.1, forward strand.
GACAGAATATTGGGCTTGCCTGCTCCTACCAATCCGAATGCGACAACCGGTATTGCTGACATTGCCCCTCTGACAACAGAACAGGATATCGTTTCGCAGATCTTCGGCGGGTATGACGAAACGACGGGCGAAGTATCCGGCCAGTTCGATGCTTCCGATGTAGATGGAGACCCCCTGACATTTGGGTTGGTGTCAAATGGAACCGAGGGCATTGCTGTTGTCAACGCCGATGGAACTTATACCTATACGCCGACAGGCGGCCCGCTTACCACGGATGACAGTTTTGTCGTGTCGGTGACAGACTCAATCGATACCACGACGGCAACGGTGTTCCTCGGAACTTCGGGTGAGAATGATCTGGATGGCACGACCGGTGTCGATTTCATGCATGGCGGCGGGACGTTCTCGACCAGCGATTTCGACGATCTATTCGGAAATGACGGCGATGATCTGCTTGTCATCCTTGGTGGTGGAATAATGACTGGTGGTGCCGGCAATGACACTATGCGCGGCCTGAATATTGGCGATGACACAATCGATGGTGCGTTTGTCGACTACCGGTCCGATCCGGCTGGCATCATCGCCAATCTGACCGATGATGTTAATGAAGGCATAGCCGGTGGCGACAATGTAAACGGCTTCCTGATCCAGGATGGTTATGGGGATACCGACAACATTGCAGGGGTCAGTTTCCTGTATGGATCTAATTTCAACGACAAGATTTTTGTCGATGACACCTATCTGGGCAATTACGGAAACTGGGTCGAAGTACGTCCGGGTGCAGGCGATGACCAGGTAACCTTTACCAATGTCGACAATGCGCGAATTTCCTACCGTAACGATGTAAATGCCGTCGAAATCAATATGACAGATGGCACTGCGACTGACCGTAATGCCGGTGATACCGGAATTGGTAATGACACCTTCTCCGGTGCAAATCAGGCTCGCGGGTCGAGTTTCAATGATCTGATCAATGGCAGTTCGAACAGTGAACGTCTACGCGGCCATGATGGCGATGACGAGATCAATGGCGGTGGCGGTAATGACCGGCTGGAAGGCGAGGATGGCAATGACATACTTGTCGGTGGCGACCTGTCGGACATATTGATCGGCGGCGAAGGCATGGACACAATGACCGGCGGTCTTGGTGCCGATGAGTTCGTGCTGCTTGCATCAACCGATGGTACTTTGGAAATCGATTCAATTCTGGATTATGAAAATACGTCCAATGGTGATGCTAGCGACGATGTGATTGATATCGAGAGCTTGCTGGATGACGCTTTTGGTGACGGACATTCGTTTGCAGCCGGTGATTTGTCGTTCCAAAGCGACGGTTCCGGAGGTACCCGCATGTTTGTCAACACGACGGGAACACCAACCGAAGTGGCCCAGTTAGACAATATCGTTGAAAATGACTGGCTTAAAATAGCACATGCAGATGGGGAAACAGCCGTACAGGTTGCCTATGCTACGATAACCTAACAGGCGATCCACCAAATGATGCGCAGCTTTGTATTTGCCTTTCTCCTGCTTGTTGTTACAAGCCTGCCGAGTGCAGCCGCCAATAATGAGGCGGTTGCTGCCGAACTTACCAAGATGTTTGAGGCCGGTTCTGCCGATACCGGGTCCGAGGCGGTCAATGCCCAATTTGATAATGTTCGTGCCTATTATACGACGCGGAGCAACAAGCCGGTCTGGGTCCGCGATAATGGACCGAAGAGCAAGGCCAAGGCGTTGCTGCGGGAATTGAAGACTTCAGCCGGCCATGGCCTTGATTCAGCCCTGTACAAGACCGATGAGATTGAATCGCTAATGTCGCAAACCGATCCGGCTGAATTGGCGCGGCTTGACATGCTGCTGAGCGGGGCGGTGTTTGAATTCGGCAATCATCTTCGAAACGGTCTGATTGAGCCGGGAGAGAATGGTGCATTTAATGGTGTGAGGCCGGTCGAAATCGACCCAGCCGAATATATTGGCGGTGCTGCGGATGCCGGCAATTTCTTTCAATATGCCTCAGGTATTCTTGGCCAGGACAAGCGGTATATCAGAATGCAGGGCAAGATTTCGGAACTTTCCCGTATCGAGGAATCCGATCGGTGGCCGAAGATTGACCCCTACGCGCCCATTCAGCTTGGCGAGCTGCGGGATATCTTGCTGCTCACGGGGGATTTGCCGATTGCCAATGCCGATGTCGAATCCTTTGAAGAGGCAGCGATGGTGCAAGCGATCAAGAACTATCAGGATCGCCACAATATCGGCATGTCCGGCAAGCTTGACGGAACCACCAGAAAGGAACTTGCCGTAACGCTGGCTGATCGGATCAATCAAATCAGGTTGAATATCGAACGCCGCCGCTGGCAGAACCTGCCGCTCGAGGACAATCACATCTATATCAACCTGGCTGATCGTAGCGTCAGGGTGGTTATCGACGGGGAAACGGCCGGCTTTGCCGATCTGGCCGACAGTGAGAATCTGGGCGAGATCCCTACGACCTATGGAAAACTGCTGACTGTCGAGAAGGACGGCGACAAGACCAGGCTCGAAGTTGAACTTGAACTGGCAGGCTCGAATGGTAATGAAACCAGAACGGTTGATCTGGCGTTGGATACATCGTTGGATTTCGAGCCGCCAATGCAGGTGTTTATCACTTACATCACGACCTGGGTAAGCAGGGATGGCAAGTTGCATTTTGCACCCGACAGCTTTGGACGCGACGAGGCGCTTGGCAAGCTCTTGTTTGATGAGCAGTCCTAAGAATTAGTCTGGTAGTTTCATTTCTCGTCGCTGATCAGCGGGACGAAGCGCACCGCTGCAAGCTCTTCCTCGGCAAAGCCGGTCTCATCAAGACGTGTTATCCGGATTAGCTGTTGTATGGAGATCCGGCTTCCGACGGGAACAACCATTTTTCCTCCGGTTTTCAACTGCATTTTCAACGCCTCGGGAACGGTAGATGCAGCGGCCGAAACCAGAATTGCGTCATATGGTGCGTGTTCGGGCCAGCCCAATGTGCCGTCACCGTGCTTGACGTGAACTGTCATATAGCCGCCGGCCTGCAGATTTGATGCTGCGTGTTGTGCAAGCTCGTCGATCCGTTCGATCGCAAAAACTTCTCCGGCTAGTTTTGACAGCACTGCGGCTGCATAGCCCGAGCCGGCACCTACCTCGAGCACCTTTGCTTGCTTTTCAATCGCGAGAGCTTCGATCATATAGGCGACGACATGGGGCTGGGAAATCGTCTGCTCGGCGGCGATCGGCAAAGGCCGGTCAGCATAGGCCAAGTCCCTGTAGCTTTCTGGAACGAATAATTCGCGTGGCACCTTTGCCATTGCGTCGATCACCCGCTGATCGCGAATGCCCCGATTGGCAAGCTGGCTTGAAACCATTCGTGTGCGCATTTCTTCAAAGTCAGGCAAATGCATTCTCCGCAAATCCTGCCAAGCTGTACAAAGCGTGCGAGTATTGCTATCGGCAGTCGTGGCAAGACTATCACGATATTGGGGTGCTGACATTTTCAACCAACAATCAAATATAGCTACGGCTGTAATATAGGCTGATCCGATGGGCATGACTGAAAACGCATTGCGAGAAAAGATCTGCGAACTGGCCCGATCGATGTTCGACCGTGGCCTGACCAGTGGAAGCACCGGCAATATCTCTTCGCGAACCGAAGATGGCGGGCTATTGGTGTCGCCAACGGGGACAAGCTTCGGTCGCCTGGATCCTGGCCGCCTCAGCAGGTTTGATGCAAACGGGAATTTCGTTTCCGGTGATCAGCCAACCAAGGAAATGCCGCTGCATACCGCGTTTTATGACACGCGGAGTTCAGCCGGTGCCGTGGTCCATCTGCATAGCTGCCATTCCGTTGCCTGGTCGCTAATGCCGGATGTGGACGAGGAGAATTTTCTGCCACCCCTTACTCCATATGCAATCATGAAGCTGGGCAAAGTGAAGCTCCTGCCGTTTTTCCGGCCTGGTGACCCGGCGATGGGAGAGGCTGTGCGTGGTCTTGCCGGCAAGCGATCGGCAGTCATGTTGGCCAATCACGGGCCGGTAGTTGCAGGCAAGGATGTTGAAGCCGCGTGCAATGCAATCGAGGAACTGGAAGAAACAGCGCGTCTGGCGATCCTGTTGAGAGGCTATGATGCGCGGATACTCAATTCCGAGCAGGTGTCTGATCTGGTGACCCATTTCGATGTGGAGTGGGATGATTGACGTTATTTTCGGCAAATTTGGGGTTTCTTTGGCTGGATTTGCCCTTGCCGGAGGCCATCCGGGCTGCAAAGGCGGCGGGCTTTGACGCGGTAGAGTGCCACTGGCCGTTCGAATTTCCGGCAGATGCCGTCAAATCCGCGCTTGAAGAAACCGGACTGGAAATGCTGAGCCTGAATACCTGGCCGGGGAACCGTGATCAGGGTGATCTCGGCCTATGCGCAATCCCGGATCGGATTACTGAAGCCCGACATGCAATTGATCAGGCCATTGACTATGCGGTGCGGATCGGGACCGCCAAGGTTCATGTAATGGCGGGGTTTGCAAAAGGCGAAGAAGCGCACCGGACCTACATCTCCAATCTGATCTATGCGGCTGAAAAGGCAGAGCCGCACGGGATTGAATTATTGATCGAGCCACTTAACCGTCATGACGCGCCGGGATATTTTCTGGAGACGCCGGAACAGGCGATCGAGATTATAGAGGAGACCGGGCTCACCGGCCTGAGCATGATTTTCGACTGTTACCATGTGCAACTCATGGGTGGTGACCTGTGCAACCGGTTGGAGAGTTGCTTGCCGAAGATCGGACATATCCAGTTTGCGTCGGTGCCTGATCGTGGATCGCCCGATGGCGGCGAAGTCAATTACGCTCATGTTTTCGAGGTCATCTCTTCGCTTGGATATTCCGCGCCATTGGGGGCAGAGTACAAACCCCAGGGAGACACCGGTGAGAGCCTCCACTGGTTGAAGCTATTTTCCTAGTTAATCCGAATTACACCGAGAACGTTCCAGGGAAGGTGTAGGAAAGTATCAGCAGCCAGATGAACAAGGTTACGACGGAAAGGGCTGTCGTAAAGGAGACGGTCTCCGCCACGACTTCCTCCTCCTCGTGATATTGCTTGGCCAGAACAAACTCGGATTTGGCAGTCGGCAGCGCGGCTGAAACCACCGCAACGGTGGACAGCAGCGGGCTCAATCCAAATATCTGAGTGAGCACGAAAACGATCACGGCCAACCCAATCAGTTTGATGCTGGAGGCAAACAGGATTACCGGCCCGCTGTCGAACAGCGATGCTGGCTTGATCGACATGCCGACTGCGAACAATGCACAAGCCGCCACGGATGAACCAAGAATATTCAAATAATTGGCGAAGATGACCGGAATGGTAAGGGGTGTAAATGCAAAAACCAGTCCAACCAGGGTGGATAATACAATCGGATTGAGGAATGCATTCTTGATATGCTTTAGTTTCGTGCTGGTACTTTTTTCTTCTTCCCCGGGCACCGACTCTTCAAGCAGGATAATCTGAATAAGAAGCAAAGCCACGACGATGATATTGGCCAATGCTGCCAGCGCAACCGCCTTGTGCCCCAGCAGGCTATGCAACAAAGGCAGCCCAATAATCCCTGTATTGGAAGCAACGCAAATCATGGCGATCATGGTTGCGGCCCCGAAATCAGTTCCGAAGAAAAGCCTGGCTGCGAACAAGACAAGTACGAAGACAGCCAGGACAGAGCCGCCGAAGATGGCGATGAAAGTCCAGTTCAACAATTCTGCCGGATTTTGCTGACCAATTGCCACAACAAGCATTGCGGGAATGCCGACAAAGAAGACGAACTGGATCAGCGAGTCACCAGCTTGCGCCGGAAGAATATTGAACCGGGCGCATGCATACCCCGTCAGGATGATCGCAAATATCGGGAAAATCAGGGTAAAGATCTGCATTGGAACCTCGGATACCGGTTTGATTGTTGCCAGTTAAACCGTTCGAGATGCCATTGCGCAAACAATCCGAGGCTAATTCAGCCGAAATGCCACCATTAGCAGTGGAAATCTGCCCAGTAGGACATCGACGAATTGTTGGTAAGCAAGAGAGTTTAGCCTGGAGAATCAGTTACTGTGAGGTCAGTTTCGACCACTGCCGCTCGAGTTCCGGCCAATGCTGGCTACCTTCAAATTTCATTTTTTCGAGGACTGACGGGTCGATCTTTTCGGTCACTTCGGCAGTGAAACTTGGACGGCTTTGCATCTTGTCCAGCCAATCTCCAATGCCTGGTTGGTCCTCCATCCATAGCCCCTCAAATCCAAGTTTCTGGAGCCGGTCAATGTAGGAGACAAGCGCGATGTCTGTGATGCCGAAATCCGTCCCACTCATCCAGGCATTGCTCGAAAGCGTGCTGTTCATATCGCTGAAAATTCTATCCAGGTTCAAGAGGGCCTGCTGTACAAAAATAGAGGCTAGTCCGTTATCCAGCAGGTCCTTGCGTTTCATACGCTTCACCGGATCAGGCATGTTAGCGAGCATGGCACCGATTTGGTCTGGTGTCTTGCTGGCAAGCGTCCGATCCCTGTGGGCAGTCGAAAACGATAGCGAGTTGACGGCATCATGTACCGACAGGCATCTGAGGAGCCAAAGCCTGGCGCCCGCTTCTTCTGCCTTTCCGTCGGGCATGAGGTTGCCGTCATTATATTCGCGGTCGAGATATTCCAGGATCAGGCTGGATTCGTAGAGTACGAGGCCGTCATCAATGAGAGTCGGGACAACAGCATCCGGATTGATCTTGAGGTAGTCGGGATGATGCTGATCGCCCTTGGGCAAATCAAGGACATGACTTTCATATTCAAGTCCGATTTCTGCAAGGCCAATACGAACCTTGACCGAGCATACGCTGGTCAGACCGTGATATAGTTTCAGCACGGCATTATCTCCTCAATTCCGGCAGCAAGGCTGCTTGCCGCAGCGCAATTGAATTCATCGAATTAGTCAAGCTCGAATATCTGTTTGGGGGTCTCGTGCAGACAATCGCTGACGCCGTCATCTGTCACCAGGTAGTTGTCGCAAATGACGGCGAAAACGGATTCATCATCATAGCCCGGATGGACAGCGAGGTTCATGCCGGCGGCCAGCTTCATAGATTCATCAGCCCGTATCAGAGGCCGTTCCACCAGATCATAACCCTGTCCGTGGGCGTATAGGCGGCGTTCGGCGGGCAGGCCATGGCTTGTCATCCATTCGTCATGAGATTTGGCAATTGCGGCCGGATCGGCGCCAGGCTTGATCATTGAAAGCGTATGATCCTGCGCCTCTTTCACTTGTGCAAAGGAATCCTTCAGTGCATTGGTGGCCCGACCGAGAACGATTGTTCGCGCGATTTCCGTATACATTCCGCCGGGACCGTTGACCTCTATCAGGATCGAGAAATGTTCGCCATCCTGGATTGTCTTTCCCTGACGTTGGCGCGCCTTGAATCTTGCAGATGAACCCATGGGTGCTGACGACCCCAGAAAGAGACCATTGTCGGAACCGAGCCGGTGAGCTTCGGCCTGCGCGAAATTGATGACGTCAATATCCCGCATTCCCGGCTTGATGAAATTGCAGACAGCCGTAAAGACATCGTCCTGCATCTTGCAAGCCAATTTGACATGCTCCTGTTCTTCCGGGCTCTTGATTGCCTTGATCAGATCCACTTCATCGGTCAGGTCATGCGTCGTTACATTTTCAAGGGCGTCGATAGCGCGCATCAAGCTGATGGGCAGGCTGTCGGGTGTGAGAATGCCGACATTTCTGACCCCGGAGACCTTCAGTTCGCCGGCTACCAACTCAGCGTCGTAGCGTGGCGAATACCCGACCGAGAAAAATGACGGGGTCGACAGAATCTTGCCGACACCGCGATTGATCGGATCGTCATCATCAATCTCCCTGACGCCATCGAATACGCCCATTTCCACAACAGTCATCGGGTGGTCGGCGTAGAAGATGACCGTTCGGGGATAGGCATTTACGGCCCAGATGTCGGTGAACCAGCGAACGTAGCCGCCGAGCCAGTCATCTCGACCCTGCATGACTAGCGCCTCGATACGCTTGTCATTCATCACTTCGCGGACTGCAGCCCAGCGCCGCTCAAGCTCGGCATTGCTTGTATGGGTGATGAATTCCTGAGTAGTCATACAGTTTCCTCGCGTGCGATGAGGTCGGGCAGGTCGGCACCGCCGCCATTGTTCCATGCCTTCAGATTTCTAATGACGCTGGGTAAAACCTGCTTGCGATAGATATCGCTCACACCGCCGATGTGGGGTGTGATTGTAACTCCGGGCGTGTGCCATAGCGGGCTGTCGGAAGGTAGCGGCTCCTGTTCGAATACATCGAGCGCTGCTGCGCGGATGGTTCCCGCCGTCATGTGTTTTTCCAGCGCCTGTTCATCCAGACAGCCGCCGCGGGACAAGTTGATCAGAATGGCATCCGGCCGCATCGCAGCGATGACTTCGTCATTGACAAGATGATGGGTGGCTGGGCTGTAGGGCACGAGTATGATCAGGAAATCGGTATCCGCCGCGGCCGACGTAAATTCGCTACGCTTGTAGACCCTGGAGAAGCCCGGAACTTCCGTGCGACCATCTGATACGCCGGTCACGGTCATGCCGAAGGCAAGTAGACGGGAGCACAAGGCCTCTGCGATCGAGCCTACACCTACAATGCAGGCCGACCGGCCTTCCAGCAATGGCTGTGGCCAGCGTTCCCACTTCGCAGCCTTCTGATTATCGAGTATTCTTGGATAGTCCCGCAAGGTGCTCAGCATGAGCAGGACCGCCAGCTCCGACATTTGCGGGCCATGAAATCCGCTGCTGTTTGACAGATAGACATCCTGGCCGACCGATGGCGAGCTGAGCAGGTTGTCGACGCCAGTCGTCAAGGCGTGGATCCATTTCAGATTTGCCATCGAGCCGATCAGATCTTCGGTGAGTGCGGGGGCCAGACCGACCAGGATTTCCGCGTGGGAACCAACGTCGATGGCCTGATCAGGATCGACCGCGGCCAGGTATGAATATTCCGGGCATTCCACCAGAAGCTGACTGACAAACCATTCGGCATCGCCATTCATTATGAGGACATGTTCGCGCATGGCTGCTCCTAGTAGAGTGGATCCGGCACCCACAGCGCCAACTGCGGAGACAGAAACAATAATATGATCAGCAAGATCGGGGCGACAAGATGCGGCGCAATTCGGCGGTGTGACTGGCGGAATTCACCGACGATCTCCATCGGCGAAAATTCTCACATTCATTGGTTCCCTCCCATCTATTCCAATCGCTACTGATGCGCGACAGTACCGATTGGCCCGGATACACGTCGAGCCGGAAAATTCCGGCAATGGCACCTTTCCAAGGTTTGTTGTTTGGGAAGCTTGACACTGTAAGGGGTATTAGTACCAATATGAATTTTTCGCATTTCAATAAGCTGGTGTTATGGAAATCAAGCCGCGCTATCTTCGCTATCTTGCTGCCATTCGCAGGCATGGCAGCTTTGTAAAGGCCGCTGAGGCGCTGAATATTTCACAACCGGCGCTTTCCCTGAGCGTTCAGCGATTTGAAGACGTCACAAAGGCAAAACTTGTCGATAGAGGACGCCACGGTGCGCGTTTGACTCCGGCGGGTCTTGTGCTGGCGCGTCACGGTTCCGAGATTGAGGCTGCAATTTCCTCGGCTTCTGATGACATCAACCTGTTCTCCCATGGCATTAGCGGTAGATTGAGGTTGGGCGGTACGCCATTGTCAACAAATGGTCTGATCCCTGAAGTCGTCAGCCGATTGTTGCAAATAACCACTGACGTTGCGATAGACGTCATTGAAGGCGTCGATGAGGATTTGCTGGACATGCTGATCCGCAATGAGCTTGATGTCGTGATTGGTGCGCCGGGCGGGGAATTGATCCGGCCTGCGATTGCCACCCAGACGTTGTTTTCCGCAAAGACAGTATTGGTGGTCAGACCCGGTCATCTCTTGATGAACAACAAGTCTGTTTCCCTGTCTGACCTGGAGACATCGCTTTGGGCCATTCCACCGCAGGGTGGCGCGTTTCGAAACCAGATCGAGGCACTCTTCACCGCCAACGGGATTTCATTTCCGAGGCGGACAATTCAGGCCGCTTCCATTCATGTTCTGAAACGAATTGTGCGGCTCTCCGATGCCGTAACCCTTGCTGCCGAACAGATTGTCCGCGACGAGGTCGAGGCCGGTCAGTTGAGTTGCCTGGAAATCAGCGAACCTGTTGCTCTCAGAATCTTTGGCCTGCACACACGGCGGGACAAGGAATTGGGAGATCTGGCAAATCTGTTTTGTGAGCTTGCGATCGAAACTGCGCCCAAATACGAAGCAAATAAATCCAATTAAGGCAGATAAAACAGACACATATGTTCTTATTCTAACTCAAATAATGAACCGAAATTGGATTTGTCACTTATTCGGCCAAAATCGTTATGTCTTCGGGTCTGACCCGTACCTTCAGGAGGTCGTCGGGTGAAATGCTGTTTGACGGGTGCAGTTGTACGGAGACTTTGTCGGCGCCAACGCCGATCACGCAGTCCAGCGTGTTACCGAGGAATACCACTTCTTCGACCGTACCTTCGATCAGGCTGCCGAATTTGGCGTTGACTTCATCAGCGGGGCGAAGGTTTTCGGGCCTGATGGCGACTGTAACCTCTGCTCCAACGGTGTGGTCCTTGCCGTCTACAAATTTGAGCTTGCCGGCGGGCGTGTCGACCGTTCCCGGCGCCGTGATCTTGCCATCGAGGAAATTGATCTGGCCGATGAAACTTGCGACGAAGCGCGATTGTGGTTTCTGGTAGATCTCGCGTGGTGGTGTTTCCTGGACCACCTTGCCGGCATTCATTACGGCAACGCGGTCTGCCATGGTCAGCGCTTCGGTCTGGTCATGAGTCACATAAACCGCTGTCATGTTGAGGCGCTTTACCAGGCTGCGCAGTTCCAGCCGGGTTTCCACGCGCAGCTTGGCGTCGAGATTGCTGAGCGGTTCGTCCAGCAGGACAACCGGCGATTCCCGGCAAATTGCTCTTGCCAGCGCCAAGCGCTGCTGCTGACCGCCTGAGAGGAATGGGGCAGGGCGCTGCTCGTAACCGGACAATTGCACCAGCTCAAGCGCACGGGTCACGCGTTCCCAGATCTCCTTGTCGGCCACACGGGGGCGCATTTCGCGTAGCGGAAAGGCGACGTTCTCAAAGACGGTCAAATGCGGCCAGATGGCATAGGACTGAAACACCATTGCGATATCACGCTGGTGCGGCGGGACGGCAATGCCCCGATTGGAATCGTAAACGACTTCTCCGTCGAGCAAGATACGCCCGCTTGTCGGATGCTCGAGGCCAGCGAGACAGCGGAGTGTTGTCGACTTGCCGCATCCGCTGGGTCCCAGAAGGGTGTAAAACTCGCCGGCATGGACATGGATCGAAATTCCGTCGACCGCATGGACTTTTCCGCCGTCAGTCTGGAAGATTACGTGGAGATCTTCGATCGTTATCATAAGGCTGCTCCGACGCTGCGCTGACGGCCAAAGCCGACAAATCTGAGTACGAGCGCCAGCAAGAACATGAACAGCATCAGTACGACCCCGATTGCGCCGACGGAGCTGATATTGCCGTTATCCCAAAGGTACCAGATCATCACGCCCAGCACTTCGTTGTCGCCGCCTTGTGAGAGGATCAGCGGCAGGCTGATGAACCGGACGCTGAGGAGCGCGCAATAGATCCAGATGCCAACAATGGTCGGCATGAGGAGCGGAGCAAATACGCGTGTAGCGACCCGGAAGGGTGGGGCACCGGAGAGTTTCGCCGCGTCCTCGAGGTCAGCGTGAATTTGCAACAGCGCGGTACTCATCGCCCGCACCCCATAGGCAATGAACAGAACCGTAAATCCAAACACGAGCGCATAGAGCGAACCGAACGTGCTGGCGCCGGTCAGAATATCAAATTGCAGGAGGAGCCAGAACAGCGCCAGGCCGAGGACGATACCGGGAATGGAATGTGGCAGGAAGGCAAGCAGGTCGAGAAAGTAACGTGCCACAAAGCGTGTCCGGACAACGATATAGGCGATGATGAAGGAGAGTATCGTCACCGAGGTCGCGGTCATGATGGTCATGTAGATCGTGTTCCAGAGGACCTTTTGCGCTCTCGGCTGATTGAGCACCCGCTCATAGTGCTGGAAGGAAAAATTCTGTACCGCCTCCCAGCTTGGTTGGCGCATGTAGTTGATCAGCGAGATGTAGAGCATCACTAGAAACGGGAGGACGATGGTCACAAACAGGAACAGCAAAGCTCCGGCTAGTGCGACATAGCGCCAGCCGCGGAGTCTAATCTGACGTGGCGTGTAACCCTTGCCGGTGATTACGGCATAGCGTTCGGAATGGCGGACCAGTCTAATGTAGACGACGGATATGATCAGCGCGACAACGAGATAGAAAATTGCGGCAGCATTGGCCTGGCCAAAAGCCGGAATGGTACCGACATTGTCTATGATGTTGAACACCCTCGTCGAAAACACGTGAAGATTGACGGGCAGTCCCAAAATTCCGGGTATCTCGAAATTCTCCAAAGCGGTGATTGCCTGAAAGATCGTGATCGCTGTCAGGCCGGGCAGCATCAGCATGAGCGTTACACGGCGTGTGGCACGAAGCGGGCTGGCGCCGCTGGTTGCCGCAGCTTCCTCCAGCGACGGATCCATCGACCGGAACAGCGGGACCATCATCAGGAATGCCACCGGCACAAGACGTAGCCCTTCTGCAAAAATGAGTCCGCCCATCGTGTAGATGTCAAACAGGGGTGTGCTTGTGCCGGTCGCTCCCATCCAGGCATGATTGATGAAACCGGCGCGCGGGCTCATCAACAGGACCCAAGTGATCGAATGGAGTATGCCGGGAACCGCAATCGCCAATGGTACGCCGGCATAGACCCACAGTTTTCCGGGCATGTCTGTCCGTTCAACCAACCAGGCAAGGACGACTGCAATGGCGATCCCGAAGATGGTAGAGCCAATCACGTAGATGGCAGTATTCCAAAGAACCCTGTCGATACGCTGTTCGACCCAGACGGCGTAGTAGTTGGCCAGGCCGAGATTATCGAGTGAGAATTCGTTGGGTAATCGTGAGAGGCTGAAAGATCCGGCGATCAGGGAGAAGATCGGGGTGATGGTCATTGCCAGGACAAGGGCAAGCACCAACCAGGGAAAAATCTGAGAAACGATGCTGCGCTTCGAGCCAGCTTCCACCGACCCAAAGCCGGTAGTCGTGGGTGTAGCGCTCATCCTGGTCTCCGTTTCAAGCCGCAGAAATTTTTCGGTTGGAAGCCGCCAGGGCAGGCGGCCTCCCGATTGTCATAATGCGGCTTACTTCCTCGCGGGTCCACCTGCATTCGTCCACATCGGATTGTAGACATCATACAGGTTGGGTAGTTCCTCGGTCAGACCCTGCAGCGTGCGCAAGGCAATATCCTTGCCTGCAAACTCGCCGCCAAGCGCTGTTGAATATTCGGTCTGCAGATCCTTGTGAATTGGACCATCAAGACCTGCCACATAGCGCGCTAGCTGACCTTCCTGGGAGAGCATCCAGTTGATCAGGACCTTTGACGAATAGTGGGTCGGGGAATCGCGGAACATGCCGATAAGGCTGAAATATTGCGCGACAGGCTCCGGGCAGTGGAATGCCACCGGCGCGCCTGTCTGCATCATCTCGTAAGTTTCGTCATTGGGGACGGGAAGGGCGACATCAAACTCTCCTGCAAGCAAGAGATTTGAAATACCGCCGATCCCTTCTTTCCTGAGCTGTGGTTTCAGGTTTTCGAAAAATCCTGGGAGGATTTCGCCAGACACGCGTTCGGCACCATAGTCAGGATGTGTCCACAGATTGATTGCCCAGAGCTGGGCACGATTTGCTGCACCAACCCGGCCGTCGGCAAGCGGTGTGCCTTCGGCCATCAGTTCGGCCCAGGTTGCCGGGAGCTCTTCGGGTTTGACTTTTTCAGTGTTGTAGCCAAGGCACCAGGTGGTGTTTTGCATTCCGGTATAGCGCCCTTTGGGATCACGCCGGTCCTCAGGCACGCCGGCCAATGCCGGAAGGTCGTCAATTTCTTCAAGTGCATCCGCTGCAATGTAATCCTTCAGCGAGCCCTCGAAACTGTTGACGATGTGGCGAACCAATTTGCCGGAGTTGTAGGCCAGGAGCGGTTGAACTGCCCGAGCTGCGCCAGACGTCTCTGTCGCGTCGAGCTGAATGTCAGGATAGCGCGCATTGAAGATCGGCAACCATTTGGCCACGTGATCGGCTGAATCATTGGTGCCCATATTGATGGGGCCTTCCGCCTTGGCCTTTTCGATCCATTCCTGCGGAATATCAAGTTCCGTGGCAGTCGCTGCATCGGCCTGAGCGATCAGCGCCTCGGTAATGCCGCCCTCAGCCAGAAACGCTTTCGCTTCATCGGTCATCTGGGCTTGCACAGGTGTGGAAATGGCAACTGATATTGCCAGTACGCTTGCAAATGCGGTTAGATTGAATTTTCCAAGATGCATCGAGTTCCTCCCTTTGTGCGCGATTGCCATTTTTCGTTTCCCGAACAATCATCGCGAGAATGAGCTTGTTGCGGGCAAATTTGTTGGCGACCATGCGATTTTGACATCGGCACAAATGAAACGTGACACCAGACGCTCTATAAAATCAAATACGAACAATTGCGTTTTCCATAAATAAAATTATGGTCACGCGTTGATCGAATGAGGGTCTATTTCCGGGAATGAAGATGGAGAATCTGGCCAACTAGGCCATGCAGTTTCGGAAGCTGCGCAAGTGTGATCACGACTCCGGGGGCAAGCCGATTTCTGTCAGATAGCGCCAGATGAGTTTGTCATCTTTCACCTCGAACAATGCGGTCGAGAGTCTTCGATTCTCAGCGGCTGAGGCGCGGGCGCCGGTCTGGTACTCGATATATTGAAACAGGATCAGGTCCTGCCAGGTGCCCAGGAGGCGCGGCGCTTCAATTGTGATCTGAAATTCCGGATTAATGCCGTGTCCATCCTGTATCGAGTTCAAAAGCTCATCATGTTTGAGCGTTAGTCCCGCCGGCTGGACGTTCTCAAATTCAGGATGCAGTACTTCAGCGAAGTCGGGTTCGAAATGGCTTTTGTCCAGTTCTCCGCGAAACCAGGCTGCAATGAAGTCATGCAAGCGCTCGACTTCTGTACGGGCCTTGTCAAATGCGTCCATGCGTTATCGTTCCTTGTCTTCCAACGGGTTTGAACCTGCCGCTATTGCGGCAGGTGCGAACCCATACCATGACAGAAAACTGGTAGACGTTTAAGGGTCAGTTCAGGACGCGGGGCCAGTTCGCGTTGGCGTTGGTAATGCGCTCGGAATGGTTTTGCTCCCAACGTTTCTGAATGCCGCGGGAATAGTTGAGGTAGAGTTTCCCATTCACAATCTTCCAGGCCTGCGGCACGGTTGAAGCGGTATATCCCTCGCTGACGGCATAGGCGCAATAGCCGCCATATTGCGGGGCATAGGCTCTGGGATTAGCTGCGAATGCCGCGCGGTTTGCGTCGCTGGAGAACCGCCATGTGGCACCCATCCAGTCATGGGTAAACTGCGGCGAGCCTGCAACCGGCTTGCCGTGCTTGAAATAGGCAACAGCATCCGTTCCATCGATGGCGATGCCGTTATTTGCGTAAATGGCCGGTTTCTTGGCCAGTGCCACCTGCGGCAACATGGTGAGCGCCGGCAGCGAAAGAAGAAGCGAAAGCGTATGACGTCTTGAAACAGGCATGTGGTTTTTCCCGGTTTGATAACGCGTGATTTTAAACAAGGTGGGGGCGGGTTATGCAATTGCCAGCAATTTCAAAGATAGTTGACTCCGATGTTACCGGGCGTCAGCAGGCATTTTTGCAGATTGGTGGAAATCGAATGGAAATGTCAGCGCTAGTTTTCTGCCATGACCAGATCGGCGCATCGGTCCCCCAGCATCATGGCCGGCGCGTTCGTATTGCCGGCATTGATGTTTGGGACGGCAGACATGTCGCAGACGCGAAGCGCCTCCACACCGCGGACCCGCATGCGCGCGTCTAGCACAGCCATTGGATCGCCATCTGCACCCATTCTTGCCGATCCCGCCGGATGGTAGTTGGTTTTGACAAATCGCTTACAGTGCCGGATCAGCGCTTCATCATTATCGTCTTCCGGTATGGCAATGCGCCGGATCCTGTCCGAAATCGGCTTTTGCCTGAGCGTGTTCACGAAAAACCTTTGCCCCTTGATCATTTCGGCCATGTCATCGGGGTGTTTCAGCAGGCCGGGGGAAACCAGCGGCATGTCATCGGGATTTGCCGAAGCCAGTCTTACCTCTCCTCTCGATTTTGGTTTTACCACGACCGTGGTGATGGTGACGCCATAATCATCATCAACGAGGTCCAGCGTATCACGGTCAAGATAGACGATGGGAACGCAGAATGCCTGTATTGTCGGCGGTTGGTCACGATGATCCGGATTGACAAAGGCGCCGGCCTCAACGCCAGCTGAGGTGACGGGGCCTGAACCAAACAGCTTGAACTGAATTCCGTTCTTCAACATCCGCCAGCCATCGCCCTGCTTGTAATATCCGTAGGGGCCGTTGGCGATTGCTGTTATCGGCACTTCGGGGTGATCGATCAAATTCTGGCCGACGCCGGGTGATTCAACCAGACAGTCAATTCCGGTCTCAGCCAGATGATCGGCGGGGCCGATGCCTGAAAGCATCAGGATCTTCGGTGTGACCAGAGCGCCTGCGCTCAAGATGATTTCGCCACGGCAATGGACCGTGTGAAGAGTGCCGGATTTGTCCTTGTACTCAACGCCAACCGCGCGGTCCTTTTCGAGGATAATGCGTTGGACGGCTGATTGCAGCCTGACCTCCAGGCGCGGATCGTTTTTCAGCGGTTCAACATAGGCATAGGCAGCCGAGCTGCGTTTACCGTGGCGGTTCATGAATTGATAGAAGCCGACACCGCGCTGTGTGGGGCCATTGAAACCCGTATTGAACGGCTCGCCCTGGGCCTGGACGGATTGCACGAACCAGCGGGAGAACTCGTTTACGTGGCCAGGATCGGAAACCAGCATCGGACCGGTAATGCCATGAAATTCGTTGTTCAGTCGGTTATTGGATTCCATCCCGCGAAAATGCGGCAAGACATCTGCCCAGGACCAGCCGATCCGGTCATTGTTGCCGCGAAGCACTTCGTCCCATTCGTCATAGTCTGCGGGGCGGCCGCGCATATAGACCTGGGCATTTACCGATGATCCGCCGCCAAGGACATTTCCCTGCGGGATGTCATGCACCCTACCATCGAGATGGTCCTGCGGCACAGTCTGGTGATAGCGCATATATTTGGAGCCGTTGATCATCTTGAAGATGCCGGGCGGCATGTCCAGAAGCGGATGATGATGCGAGTATCCAGCCTCCAAAATCAGGACCCGTGCGCCGCCATCGGAGACCAGTCTTGCGCCTGCTACGCAACCTGCAGAACCGCCGCCAATAACGATATGATCGAACTCCTCCGCCATGGTCAAACGCTAATAATTATTATTCTTTTTGGGCGGACCAATCGAATCACGCTCAACCAGTTCGCATTCCAGCTTGGTCAGAGGATGGCGTTGATTTTGTCCGGTCGGACCATGAAACAGTTGTTCGATCACCCATCTGCCCATGGCGCGACTGCCCAGATTCAGCGACGTCAATGGCGGGGAAAGATGCCGGGCAACCTCGTCATCATCGAAGCCGATTACCGAAATGTCCTCGGCGATCGACAGGCCATTTTCCTTGAGTGCTTCATAGCAACCGATCGCCATCCGGTCGTTTTGACAGAAAATTGCCGTGGGTGGATTTGAAAGAGACAATAGCTGTTGTGTTCCCCGGTAGCCCGAACTTGGCAGCCAATCGCCATGGACGACAAGTTCCTCTGCAAATGGCAGGTCCGCATTCGCCAGCGCGTTGCGGTAGCCCTGCAGGCGTCCGCTCGCGCATTCCATGTGAAGTTCGCCGGTAATCACGCCAATGCGGGTGTGGCCGGCGCTGATCAGTGCGTTTGTCGCGGTGTGGCCGCCTGCAATCTCACCGGGAATTACGGAGGGAATGGACAAATCGTCCGAGTAGCAATTCAACAGGAATACTGGGATTTCTGCGTCCCGGAGCAGTTCCGGCACCGTTACCTTTCGGGTGAAGACACAGGCATAGATGATTGCCGCGACCCCCTGATCGAGGAAGTAAGAAATTGTCTTGGGTTCATGGATCGGGTCGTTTTGCGTTTCAGCAAGAAGCACAATATTGCCGGTCGATTTTACCGCCTGCATGATCCCGTCAAAGGCGTTGGCGCTTTCGGGGCTTGTTGCCAGATTGTCGACAATGAAGGCGATCGGGCCGCCGACATGCAGGTTTTCGGTGCTTACTCTTTCCAAGCTGGGCTTGATCGTTCCCGGTCCACGGTAGCCGAGCTGCTCGGCGGCTTTGAGAACCCGCGCCTTGGTCGTGTCCGAGATCTTTATCGCATCGTTTCCATTCAGCACGATCGAAACGGTGGGTTGTGAACATCCGGCCGCCCGCGCGATATCCTGCATCGTCACACGTTGCCTGCCGACAACCTTGCCGATTCCTTCCTGGTGAATTCTGTTGCTTGCCTTTTCGTTCATTCTGTCTGCCCTGATTCCATCCCGCGCCACTGTACAAATAATTAGCAGGCGATGCAATATTAGTTATTAGTTATTTATTTGTTGACAGCTAATAATTTATAAGTAATTTATTGGCTGCAGGGAGGAGGCGCTCAATCAGACGCGCCCCAAGGGACATAAAGATGCCGAGCGCAGCACAGGAAATTCAATCCGTCAGAGAATGCACCATGTACATCAATGGTGCCTGGACCGGTTCAGCGGGAAGCGGATCGATTGATGTCGAAAATCCTGCCAATGAAGAAATCATTGCAACAATAGCCGAAGGAACCGCTGCTGACGGTCGCGATGCAGTGGAAGCTGCCCATGCTGCTTATCCTGGATGGGCTGCAACGCCCGCAATTGAGCGGGCAGAGTTGGTCAACAAATTGGCCGATCTGGTTCTGGAAAGCCGGGAGCATCTGGCAGCCACCGTGACTGCCGAGCAGGGCAAGCCGATTGCACAGGCGCAGGGCGAAATCGATGCGGCAATCACATTCTTCAGGTTTGCGGCAGCGAATGCACGCCGAATCGAAGGTGATATCATCACATCGGACAATCGAGATGAGGAAATCCATATCCGCCGTCATCCATACGGCGTCGTCGTTGGCCTGACCGCCTGGAACTATCCGGCAGCACTTGCCGCGCGGAAGCTCGGCCCTGCGCTGGTCGCCGGCAACACATTCGTCCTTCTTTCCCATGAAAATACGCCGCTATCCGGCCTGGCATTGGCAGAGCTTGCCGATCAAGCTGGCTTCCCGGCTGGTGTCTTCAATGTTGTGACGGGCAGGGGCCCGGTCATTGGCAATGCGTTGGTCCAACATCCCAAAACCGGATTGGTCACCATGACCGGCAGCACAAGGGCAGGGCGGGAGATCTATGGCGCTGCAGCAGGCGAGTTGCGGGTTCTGCGGTTGGAGCTGGGCGGAAAAGCGCCGTTCATTGTCATGGAAGATGCCAACATTGATGCGGCTGTAACAGCGGCGATCGCTGCCCGCTATACCAATTGCGGGCAGATATGCACCTGCAATGAGCGGATGTATCTGCATCGCGATATTGCGGACGAGTTCCTGGACAAGTTCGTTTCCGCTGCTGCGTCCCTGAGCATGGGCGATCCATCGGGTGAGATTGATCTGGGGCCAAAGATCAGCCGGTTGGAACGCGACAAGGTCGCGGCGATTGTCGATCAGAGTGTTAGAGCCGGTGCCGAGATGTTGCTGGAAGGTGGCCCTCGCGAAGATGGTGCGTTTGCCAGAGGCCATTGGTATTCACCAACGGTTCTGAAGGCGTCGAGCAATGACGTTCCAGCGATGCGCGAAGAGGTTTTCGGACCGGTGGCGATTGCTGCGGAAGTTGAGGGATTCGACGAAGCCATCAGCCTGGCAAACGATACGCAGTTCGGTTTGTCGGCCTATCTGTTTACGCAAGATCACAGACGGCTCGCACGGGCGCCCTATGCATTGAATTTCGGAGAGCTTTATCTCAACCGCAGCAATGGCGAGGCGGTGCAGGGATTTCATACGGGTTGGGGGATATCAGGACTTGGGGGTGAAGACGGAAAGTACGGATTTGACGGCTACCTGCGAAAACAGACCAGTTATCTGAACTGGGGCTGATTTGGCTGGACGGTAGCAAATTGAGTGACCTTAACCACGGAGGAAAGATATGAAACGCAGAACTATGATCGGTGCCGTCGCATTGGCATTCGCCATGTCAGTGGGAACGGCTGCAGTCGCGGAAGGTTTGCCACCACTGGAGAAAAAGGACCGATACAAGGTCGGCTTCCCTCAAATGGAAAGCAACAACCCCTGGAGAATTGCCGAGACCAAATCTTTTCAAGATACGGCGGAAGCCTGTAACTGGGACCTGGTCGCTACGGATGCAGCAGGATCTGCCGCCAAACAGGTTGCTGACGTCGATTCCATGATCGCTCAAGGAATCGACATCTTGTTCCTGCCGCCGCGCGAGGAAAAGCCGCTTATCCCTGCGGTGATGCGGGCGAAGGCTGCCGGCATCCCAACATTCCTGGTTGACCGTTCGGTCGATCCGAATGTTGCGAAAGCCGGTGAGCACTACGTAGCCTTCCTTGGTTCGGACTTCATCGATCAGGGCAGGCGGGTAGCGGAGTGGACACTTGAAAACTTCAAGGGCGACAAGGGTACTATCATCCAGTTGGAAGGCACGACCGGCTCGTCACCTGCAAATGATCGCAAGAAGGGTTTTGATGATGTCATAGCCAAGCATGACAACATGACCATTGTTGCTTCGCAGACCGGCGATTTCGCCCGTGACATGGGCCGTCAGGTCATGGAAACGCTGTTGCAGGCGCATCCCGATGTGAACATCGTCTATGCCCATAATGACGAAATGGCGATTGGCGCGATCCAGGCATTGGAACTGGCCGGGCGCAAGCCGGGTGATGATGTTCTCGTGGTCTCGATCGATGGTACACGAGATGCGCTACAAGCCATCATTGATGGCAAGATGGGTGTCACGGTTGAATCCTCGCCATTTTTCGGACCTCTGGCGTGCGAAGTCATGGGCCGTTATGCTTCCGGTGAAACGATCGAGCCGTGGGTGAAGGTCGAAGACCGTATTTTCACCAAGGAAAATGCGGCTAAACACGTTGATGAAGCGTATTAATTCACGCATCCTCCTCGGTGGGGCCGCCTCGGTGGCCCTGCCACCCCATGGGAATTGATCAATGGCACTGCCGCTCCTGACTGCAAAATCGATCGACAAGGCGTTTTCGGGCGTTGCAGCACTTACCAGTGCCGAACTTCAGATCGAAGGCGGAGAGGTTCACGGGCTGATTGGCCAGAATGGTGCCGGCAAATCCACATTGATCAAAATCATAACCGGTGTGTATCGGCGCGATGCCGGTACGGTTGAATTTGATGGCGGTGAGGCAAGTTTCATCAATCCGCGCGAAGCCCAATCCGCCGGCATTGCAACCATCTATCAGGAACTCAATCTGGTTCCACTGCGCAGTGTGACCGAGAATATCGTGATGGGAAACGAGCCGCGCAAATGGGGCGGCCTGATCGATTGGAAGACAGCCAACAGTCAGACAAAAAAAGTTCTTTCAGATTTCGGGCTTGATCTCGACGTGGAACGGCCGTTGGGAGAGTATTCCACCGCAATCCAGCAATTGGTGGCAATTGCGCGTGCGGTATCGCTGAACGCCAAGCTGGTTATCATGGACGAACCGACTTCGTCACTTGATGACAAGGAGGTTGCCGTCCTGTTTGGTGTCATCCGGCAATTGAAGCAGACCGGCGTATCGGTGCTTTACGTTTCGCATTTTCTTGATGAGTTGTTCGAAGTCTGCGACCGCGTGACTGTCATGCGCGACGGCCAAACAATCGGCTGCCATCAGATTGCTGAAACAGACAAATTTGAGCTCATTGCCGAGATGCTTGGCCGCAATATCGAAGATATCAAATCCGCCGGCATGACCGATTTCGGTGGTGGCGAGGCCAAACGGGGCGAGGTGCTTCTGCAGGCAGATAATATAGGTACGGACAATCGACTAAGGGCGTTTTCAGCCACCGTTCACCGTGGCGAGATTGTTGGTCTTGGCGGATTGCTCGGTTCCGGGCGGACCGAGGCTGCTCTGGCCTTATTTGGTGTCGACCAACTGACCCAGGGCAGGATGGTATTCAAAGGCGAAGGTTTTGAACCCGATGATCCGGTCACTGCAATTCGCAGCGGCCTTGGGCTTTTAAGCGAGGACAGGAAAGCCGAAGGTATTATTCCGGACATGTCAGTGCGGGAAAATCTGACACTTGCCCTTTTGCCGAGATTGACGCGGGCAGGGCAGATCCAGCGTGGCCGGGAGCGCGAGATCGTCGAGAATTTCGTCAAGGCGCTTGGCATCAAGACCGCAGATATTGATCAGCCGATCCGCGAGTTGTCGGGCGGCAACCAGCAAAAGGTGCTGCTGGCCAGATGGCTGGCGACCGAACCTGACCTGCTGATCCTGGATGAGCCGACGCGTGGCGTTGATGTGGGCGCCAAGCTGGAAATCCAGTCGATTATCCGGGAATATGTTGATCGCGGCTGTGGCGTGATCCTCATATCCTCCGAATTCGAGGAACTGGTGGAAGGCGCGGACCGCATCGTGGTGCTGCAAGACGGGTATTCGGTGTCAGAACTCGAAAATCCCGGTATCAGCGAAGATATCCTGATTGCCGCGATTGCCCATCATCATGATGAGGTGAGCGGGGCCAACGCATGACACAGGAATCGCCAGTGTTGGAAAACAGCGGTTCGTCGCCTGCCAAATTGGGCAGTTTCAAGTTTGATCTGCGCAAGCATGGCGGCCTGCTCGCGCTGGTCATCCTGCTGGTGTTCAACGCGCTGGTAACGCCCAATTTCCTCCAGCCGCAGACGCTGTTCGTCAATATCTCCCAGGTTGCTACCATTGCGATTGTCGCGATCGGGATGACCATGGTTATCGCCACGGGCGGGATCGATCTATCGGTAGGCGCGGTGATGGCATTGGCCGGTGCGCTGGCGCCGCTGATATTCCTTTCACCGTTTGGGGTTGAATACCCGATCCTGGGCCTAATTGCTGCCTTTACGCTGCCGCTTTTTGCTGCCGCTTTTTGCGGCTTGTTCAATGGTGTGCTGGTCAGTGTGCTGAACGTACAGCCGATCATCGCGACGCTGATTTTGTTTATCTCGGGCCGGGGAATTGCCCAGGTCCTGACCAATGGGAATTTGCAGACATTTTCGAATGATGCCTTCAGCTATTTGGGGACCGGCAAGATATTGGGCCTGCCGTTCCAGGGTTGGCTGACGCTTCTCCTGGCATTGATCGCGTTCTGGTTTGTTCGCCGGACGCTTTTTGGCCGGTATCTGCTTGCAATTGGCGGTAACAAGCGCGCGGCATTGTTGTCGGGCGTGCCGGTCAGGCCGGTGACGATCCTGGCCTATGTGATCTGCTCTGTGCTTGCCGGAGTTGCCGGAATGATCGTTGTTGCGATCAATTCGGCATCCGATGCGGCGCGCAATGGCAATCTGATGGAACTCGATGCGATTGCGGCTGCCGTCGTCGGTGGCGCATTGCTACAGGGCGGCAAAGCGCCGATTTTTGGCGCGATCCTGGGCGCGATCATCATCCAGCTGGTCAAATATACGCTGCTGGCAAACGGCGTGGAAGACGAAGTGGCGCTTATCGCCAAGGCGGCGATTATCGTCCTGGCAGTTTGGCTTCAGCAGGCTCGGAAGGAATAGGCATGCTTGACGACAGCGCTTTCGACCTGCGCAAATATCTCAACAATAATGGCCAATCCGCCGGTGTGTGGATTGCACTGGTTGCGCTGATCATTTTCGGCCTGTTGCGCTACGACAATTTTGGCAGCGCCTACAATATCGTTTCTTTCCTGAACTATAATTCGATGTTCATCCTGATCGCGATCGGCATGTGCTTTGTCATCATGACGGGTGGAATCGACCTCTCGGTTGGGTCCGTGGCCGCGTTCACCTCGGTTTGCGCTGCTTATCTTTCCCCTTTTGGAATCGAAGTCGCGTTGCCTGGCGGTGTTCTGGCGGGTGCCGTGATCGGGGGCATCAATGCATTTGTCATCATTGTCATGCGGGTACCGCCGTTTATCGCGACGCTTGCAACCATGTTGGGTGCTAAGGGGGGTGCATTGGTTATCAGCGGCGCGCAAACGATATCGGTCGACTGGTCGAGCAATTTCACCAAGTTCGGGATGGAGAAGGCATTCGGCATTTTGCCTTGGACGATTGTCGCGACTCTTGTCGTCTTTTTTATCGCATGGATCGTTCTGGAACGGACACCGTTGGGCAGGTCGGTATTGGCGATTGGCGGCAGCGAAGAGGCCTCGACCCTGATGGGGTTAAAAGTCAACCGCGCCAAGGCATTTGTCTATATCTTCAGCGGCGCCTGTGCCGGCTTGGCTGGTGTCTTCCTAGCCTCCAGCTACGGCGCGGGTCAGCCGCTTGAAGGGATCGGATGGGAATTGTCGGCGATCGCTTCGGTTGTAGTAGGCGGTACCTTGTTGACCGGCGGCCTGGGATCAATTCCGGCAACGCTTGCCGGTGCGCTGCTGCTGGGCCTGGTCTTCAACATCCTGAACTTCGAAAACGGCAAGGGCACAATCAGCCTGAGCGCCTATTGGCAATTGGTCATCCGCGGCGGTTTTCTGTTTGTCGTAATTTTGTTGCAGACGCGGGTTATCCGGAAGCGCCAAGCGGTATCCTGACAGGTAACCTAGAAGAGTTTGGGCACTTTGTCGCATCGGTTTCCGAAAAGCGATTTTTGCCAAGAATTCAAGGCATTTATCAAAACTATCTAAACAACTATACTCGTTGTAAAACGATATTGTTTGGACTAGTCTCACTTGTTGTTTCGTTGGGCATGTTAACCGACACAAGCTTGCAAGATTTAAATACTCCCACCGATGAAAGATTGGAAAACGTGGAATGACGTTCATCGACAATATTCTGCAACAGGCTCCACTCGTCGCATTATTCGTCACGATCGCGCTGGGATATATCTTCGGCAAGCTAAAGATCGGGACTTTCGTTCTGGGTGGTATTGCCGGAACCTTGCTGGTTGGTGTTGCCATCGGGCAATTCAATGTAACGATCGATTCCAGCATCAAGGGCATCTTCTTTGCGTTGTTTATCTATGCCGTTGGTTTCCAGGGCGGGCCGCAATTTGTGCGAGCGCTGAACCTGCGTTCGCTCAATGAGCTGCTGTCTGCATTCGTGATGTGTTTTACGGGACTGCTTTGCGTGCTTATTGCAGCATGGGTCTTTGGCCTGGACCGGGGCACTGCCGCAGGCCTTGCAGCGGGCGGCCTGACCCAATCCGCGATTATCGGAACTGCCGGCGACGCCATCGCCAAACTGAATGTTTCTCCTGAGCTAATTGCGACAATGCAAGCCAATGTCGCGGTTGGTTATGCGGTCTGCTACATATTCGGTTCGTTGGGGCCAATCATCATGGTCACCTGGTTTTTCCCGACCGTGATGCGGTGGGACATTCGCGAGGAAGCCAAGAAGCTCGCCGAAGAAATGTCTGCCGGACAAGCCTCTCTGGAGCCGGGCCAATTTGATGCCGCATCATCGCTCGATACCCGATTTTTCAAAGTTAGCGCCGACAGCAAGGCAGCCGGTGCAACCGTTGGAGATTTCGACGCCAGTCTGCAGGATGTGTCGATTGAGGCAATCGTTCGCGAAGGCAACACGCTGGAGCTGGCCGATGACGACAAGATTGCTGCTGACGATCTGGTGGCGGTGACGGGTCTGGTCAGAAGCCTGGACAAGGCGGCAACCTCGATCGGTGAAGAGGTTCCGCGTCCATCTGATCTTCATCTGATCGAAGAAAAGCGCCAGGTTATCCTGACCAATTCGAAGCTGGCGGAAAAAGAGCTGCATGAACTTCATGACAAGTTCAATGAGAGCCAACGCCGCGGTGTGTTTCTGACGGGTGTAAGCCGGGCAGGGCATGAATTGCCGGTACTGCCCAATCTCAAGCTGCACAAGGGTGACCTGCTGCAGATTACCGGTCGCCCGAAGGACTTGAACCGGGTCCAGCCCTTTGTCGGATACAAGATTTCAGCCGCCGCGGTGACCGATTTCGTATTCTTTGGTATCGGCATGGCAATCGGGCTTTTGATCGGCCTGATCGAGTTCAGAATTGGCGGTGTGCCGGTTTCGGTCGGAAGCGGCGGCGGGTGCCTGCTGTCCGGGCTGTTGTTTGGTTGGCTTCGCAGTACCCATCCGCGATTTGCCGCGCTGCCGGATGGTGCTTCCAATTTCCTTCGTGACTTTGGTCTGGCGGTCTTCGTTGGTCTCGTCGGAATTTCGGCTGGACCGCACGTAGTCACCAGCGTTCAGCAATTAGGCCTGTTGCTGTTCTTCCTCGGTGTCGGTGTCACGATCATACCTCAAATCATTACCTTCTATTTTTCCTATTACGTGTTGCGAATAAAAAACCCGATCGAGGCGCTTGCCTGCGTGGTCGGTGGCAGAAGTGCCAATCCTGGCTTTGCCGCACTTCTCAATAAGGCGGGCAACGCGACGCCGGTTGTTGCCTTTACCGTGACATACGCAGTCGCCAATGTCCTGCTCACCTTATGGGGACCAATTATTGTCGGCATCATTTCGAAAAACCCGTCACCGTGACCGTTGGATAAGGAAGTTTCAATGAGTACCGAAGAAACAAAAGATCTGGATAGTCTCAGCCCGTTCGAACTCAAGGACAAGCTTATCGAGATTGCGTCCAATGACTCGCAGCGCATGATGCTGAATGCAGGGCGGGGTAATCCGAATTTCCTTGCGACGCTGCCACGCAAGGCGTTTCTGCGAATTGGCGAGTTTGCCGTCCAGGAGGCTGAACGCTCCTATTCCTATCTGGAAAGCGGATTTGGCGGCATGCCGGAGAAGCAGGGAATATTGCAGCGTTTTGAGACCTATGGCCACCGACACGATGATACCGATGGTATCCGGTTTCTGTATGCCGCCATATCCTATGCAAAGGATCAGCTAGGTCTTGATCGTGAAGAATTTCTCTATGAGTTGGTGCATGCTTTTCTAGGCTGCAGCTATCCGACGCCACCGCGAATCCTCAATGCGGTCAATCTTGTAACCGCTGAATATCTAAAACAGGAGATGTATGGCGCACAGCCGCATAGAGGTCCGTTCTCGATCTTTGCGACCGAGGGTGGCACGGCGGCCATGACCTATATTTTCCAGACCTTGAAACTCAATGGTCTGGTGAAGGAAGGCGACAAGGTCGCGCTGGGAACGCCGATATTCTCACCCTATCTGGAAATTCCACCGCTGCCGGAATATGGGCTTGAAGTCGTCGACGTCAGAATGGAGGAAGATGACGGCTGGCAGTTCAGCGACAGCGAATTGAAGAAACTTGAAGACCCGGCAATCAAGATTCTCTGCGTGGTAAATCCGTCCAACCCACCTTCTACGAAACTAAAAGACAGCGTGTTGCATAAACTGTCGGAACTTGTCTCAAAAAAGCGGCCGGATCTGTTTATCATCACAGATGACGTCTACGGGACATTTGCGGATGATTTTGTTTCGCTGTTTGCCACCTGCCCGGCAAATACATTGTGCGTCTACTCGTTCTCCAAATATTTCGGTGCAACCGGATGGCGGATCGGCGCCATTGCGCTGCATGATGACAATGCGTTCGATCGCGCGTTGGCAGCATTGCCGGAAAAAGAGAAGAAAGTGCTTGATCAGCGCTATTCTTCGCTGACGACCGAACCTCGAAAGATCAAATTCATTGACCGGTTGGTGGCAGACAGCCGGGCTGTTGCGCTCAATCACACCGCCGGGTCGTCGACCCCGCAACAATTGCAGATGTCACTGTTTGCGATGAACGGTCTTCTGGATCGTAATGATCAGTACAAGAATGCGGCGAAAGGGCTTGTCCGCAAGCGGTACAAAACGCTGTGCCTGAATATGGGAATCGAGGCATTGCGCGGTCCTGAAGAGGTTAATTACTACACGCTCATCAACCTGCAGAAGCTTGGCGGCCAATTGTTTGGAAAGAAGTTTGCCGATTGGTTCGTCAAGGAGAGAAAGGGAACGGACTTCCTTTTCCGGCTTGCAAGAGAGACGGGCGTTGTCCTGTTGCCAGGCAAGGGGTTTGAGGTGCTGGATGCCTCAGCCCGGGTTTCATTGGCTAATCTGACTGAGGCTGAGTACCGCGATATCGGCCGGTTCACGCGGCAGGTACTCGATGAATATGGCAAGGAATTTTCGGCAAAAGGCTGAACCTGATTTGCCTTCGCAACTTGTTCCCAAGGAGTAAATTGAACATGAAAAAAAGACTTACAAACATGCTTTGCGCCGGATTATTGGCAGCTGCCGGTTTTGCCGGCAATGCGGTTGCGCAGGACATGTCGATGAAAGAATTCGAAACCATGCTGAAGGAAACGGCCGACAAGGTTGGTCTGGCTTGCGGTCCTGAGGTCGACAAGTTCTGCACGACAGTCAATCCCGGCGAAGGCCGTGTAATCATGTGCATGATCGCCCATAGCGACCAGATATCCAAGGACTGCAGTTCTGCGCTATTGGACGCGGCGGTGGTCTTCGGTGATGAGGGGAATTTCTTCCAATATGCCGCAAGTGTCTGTGAAGCAGATATCGAGAAGAGCTGCGGCGGCATTGAGCCGGGAGATGGCAAGATTGCAGCCTGTCTGCAGGAAAATCAGGCTTCTGTTTCGCAACCCTGCCAGGAAGCGATCAAGGCCTATGAGATGCGGCTGCAATAGGCTGACTTAGCATCTCAAGCTGAAAGTTGCGCGCGCCTGGTTCCATTTTGGCGGTAGGCGCGCGGAATGCTTATTCGTGACGTCTAAAATGGTGTTTGGTGTGCTTGGCGAGCGCAGATTGAGGCGCTTTCGCGCCATCATCCGTGTCCGTTTCATCCAGGGGTTTTGATGGTTCGCGCATATCCAGTGCCAGGTAGATCGAAACGGCATTGAGGGCAGCCAATGCCACCAGTGGCAACAGCACGCTTTGCAGCTGGGCGACGAGGCCGAGAATTGCCGCAAAGATGATCCCGCCAATACCTGCAACGACGTCACCAAGTGCGACCATATAGGGGCGTTCTGTCTCCGAGGACATGGAAAGCAGGTAGAGATACCGCCCGTTCTGAACCCCGCCGATCCCGAAGGACAGGAAGAAGATTACGCCCGCATAGACCCAGGGATTGCTAGCGAGGCCGACAAAGTCGAATGCGACGGCCATCAATGCCGAGAAGCAGGCGATGAGCGAGGCACCTGCAATCGTGTAGCGGATCGATTTTTGAATCACCCGTCGCCACAACAAGGCGCCAATCGCGGTGCCGGCGCTGGTGGCTGTTACGAATATACTCAATATGTGGGGCGTCGACATGTGATAGGTGGCGGCGTGGATGGTGTAGAACGGTGTCGCCAGTTCCACCGAAAGAAAGAAGATGCGGGCGATCAGAAACTTCCTGTACCAGGGATACTGCACCGCCAATTTCCACCCTTGGGCTACTTGGCTAAGAAATCCAGCTGATTGTTCCTGCGGTTTTTCCTTATCGTCCGGATCAGGCTGCGGCTTTGTAACCGCGAGTCTAAACAGGAACAGGCAGGCAGCCAGCAAAGAAAGGACGCCCATCCAGAGCAGGACTCGGTGGCGCTGGTAGGCGGTGTCGCCAGCCATTAAATCGCGCGTAAGCCAGACTGCGATAATCGCCAGGATGCAGCTTCCGGCCAGCTGGGTAAACACGATGTTGCCGCGATCGGATTCTTCCAGTTCAGTCCCGTAAATCTGGTTGCTGCCAAGTGCCCAGATCCCGACACACAGACCCAGAATTAAGGAAACTGCAATGAACAGTGCAATAGCTGCCCAAATCGGGACACTCTCTGCCGAAAGCGCGACAAGCGCCAGCAGCCCGGCAATCACCAGATTGGGGAAGATCATTGCGAGGCGGGCACGTTCGCCGACCTTGATATAGGGCGAGATGATCACCTCGATGGTCATGCGGGCGGCCTTGACGCAGGGAAGCAGCAGGCCCGCAATGAATTGCGGTGCACCTAGCGCCAGGTAGAGAAAGGGTAGCACCATTCCGGGGCTGGCAAGGATATCGGATACCGATTCTCCAATGCCGGACCACAACAGGTAGGAACGGTTCTTGTTGGTACCGACTGGCTTTGATTTACTCGATTCAGCCATATTGGTTTTGGTTTGGCTCGCTCGGTTGGACGTACCAATACAACAAAACCAGAATACCGATAATCGGAACAAATCCGATCAGAAGCCACCAGCCGGAGCGGCCGATATCGTGCAGGCGTCGGCAGGCGACGGCAATGCAGGGAAGCAGCAGAGCAAGGCTAATCAAGACGCTCAATGGCTGACCGGCATCTTCTTCAAATCTCTCGAAGCCGAGAATGGGAGCAATTACAGCGGCATCTATCAATTGCGTAATAACCATTAAAATCAGCATTGCCAGGAACCACCACCAATATTCCGGTCGCGTGGCCCGTCCGGTGAAGGTCGCATATTTCGACAAGACGGTGCGGATTGCTTCTTCGAATCCCATCAATTTTCCCCGTGTTCAGATCCCGCTTTTTGGCCGGCTATTGAATCGATACATCTATGTTGTAGCCGACCGTTTTGTCTGTATCACGATCATTGCCCATCAGATAGGCTCTGATCGTGTAGTCACCGCTTTCCGGCAAGTTAATCCTCGCCGTATTGCCATCTATCGAACCATTGTAGATCGCCTCTCCGGCGCTGCCGGGCGGCAGAATGTTGAAGTAGATTGTGCCATTGCCGTTTGTGTCTGAGACCGTTAGATCCACGAAAAGCTCCTGGTCGGCATTTGCGCCCAACCGGTAATCGAAATATTCGTCACCAGCGATTGTGCCACTAATCATGGTCCCGAAATTACCGGCTTCAAACTGAACATCAGATGTCATCTGAGCGAATGCCGGCAGCGAAACCATTGCAGACAGCACCGCAATGACTGAAAAACCTGTCTTCATCTTTGGCAACTCCGAATTGGTGGATTGGCAGTGGGCGTGAACCTTGCAGATAGCACAGACTTCTATTTTTGCAATTGGAGGAGATGCCAGCGGATGATCCTCGCTTTTCGCCGGGAGGCAAACCACCATTTGTCTGCTCGCCTGTTGAGCTTATTGGCATTAGCTTGTTACATTCGATCTGTAAGTAGTTTCTGTTGGATGACCAAAGGTGGCCGGTCAAATGCGCTTGCTGATTCTCATTTTTGCATTGTTATGCTCGCCTGCCTGGGCCGAGGAAGTGGAACTGGAGTTGGTATTGCTGGCCGATGCTTCGGGCTCCATTACCGATTATGAAATCCAGTTCCAGCGTCAAGGCTATGCGGATGCAATCACCGATCCTGCTGTGCTGTCGGCGATAGCCGGAACGAATTACGGTTCGATTGCCGTGACTTATGTGGAGTGGGCAGCAAATACGGCGGTCGTGGTTGATTGGCAAAAGATTGACGGACTTGAGAGCGCGACAGCATTTGCCAGCGCGCTTACCGCACCGCCAAGGCAGGCCTTTGGCCGCAATGCCATTGGAGCCGCGCTACTCGACGGAAAGCGTCTAATCGAGACAAATGAATTCACCGGGTGGCGAAAGGTCATCGATTTTTCAGGTGACAGCCCGAACAACTATTCAGGCCCGTCGATCGAAGAAGCCCGGCAGGAAGTGATTTCCGCAGGAATTACCATCAACGCCCTACCAATCCTGTGCCGGTTCTGCGATACGCCGGTTCGATATGCCGACCTCGGAAAGATCTATGAGGAACGGATTATCGGCGGTATGGGTGCCTTTGTCATCACGGCAGTCAGCGAAGAGGATCTGGCTGTTGCAATTCGACGTAAGCTCATCCTTGAGATTGCCGGAACCATGCCGGAGCGCAGGGCAGAGATAGAAGCAGACGGACATCCGATCGAATAGGCTGCCAGTTTTCTCGCAGCATTCTTTCCCGAATTTGCAGGGCATTTCATGGAAGTCATCAGCGTATTGATCGATCCGATCCTGCCGGTCTTTGCGATCATGGCGTTGGGTTTTGCAATGGGCCGGACCGAGATCACCACGGTCGACGAC
Source organism: Salaquimonas sp. (assembly GCA_028289365.1). GTDB lineage: Bacteria > Pseudomonadota > Alphaproteobacteria > Rhizobiales > Rhizobiaceae > BOKV01. Next base: position 39,280 of record JANQQM010000043.1, read on the forward strand.
GCCCGCGTCGTCAACCGGTTTGCGATGAGTGTGCTGCTGCCCATCATGGTTTTCAACCTGATCGCAAATGCACCCATCCATCTATTCAGTGTCACACCGCTGATGATTTATGGCGGCGGACAGTTTGTGGTGTTTGTGGCTGGGTATTTTCTGGCAACGCGGATATTCGGGATAGATCGGGAACAGTCCGTCCTTCTGGCGTTTTGTGGAGTCTTTGCCAACAATGTGCTTTATGTGCTTCCGATCTCGGAAATCCTCTATGGCAAGGAAAACATACTCCCGATCACGTCGATAATCACCTGGGATGCCTCCTTTGCATTTGGTGGCGCGATCATCTTTCTGCAGTTGATAATCCTGGGGAAGGTCGCGGCATCGAAAGTCGTAAAAACGCTTGGAACAAATCCGATATTGATCGCGTTGGTCGCTGGCCTGGTTTTCGCATTTGCTGATCTTCCAATACCGACGCCGTTTCAGACTTTTCTCGACTTCAATAGTGCCGCTGCCGCTCCCGTCGCGCTGTTTGCCATGGGGGTCGTGCTGTCGCAAACCAGATTTAAAATCGAGCGGGAGGTTTTGTGGTTTACGCTGATCAAGCTGTTGATCTTTCCGATTATTGTCTGGCTCGGACTCGAGTTTCTTACGCCTGCCGAACCGGGGCGGGGGCAATACCTTCTGGGCGCTGCGGGACCGTCTGGCGCCATGGCGTTCACGCTGGCGTTCCTGCATGGTATACGGACTGATGCGATTGCCCAGGTGATTGTCATCACCAGCGTGCTTACCTTGATCTCCCTGGCTTTACTCGCTTAACCGCCCATGATCCGTTTGCGACGCTTCTGCATGCGCTCGTTTGCCTCGACCGTTCCGTCATGGAACGAGCCGAACCACTTGTCCCACGGCATTTCGAGCGAGCCGTAATTGCATTCGAAATAGCGGTGATGCAGTTGGTGGTGAAAAGTGCCCAGCGCGAGACGTTCCCGGTCTTTCAACAATAAAGCCTGATAGCCGGCATGGGTCGTGACCGCGGTCAGCGTATAATATTGCAGATGGAAGATGATGTGCAGCGGATGGGCGCCAACCAGGAAATGGATGAAGACCGATCCGAGATAGATTGCATGTTCGATGGGATGCATCGAGAGGCCGGACCAGGGGCCGACATTGATGTTGCGGTGGTGGACCGAATGGACGTGCTTGTACAGGAACGGCAGATGGAACAGCCGGTGTATCCAGTAGAAATAGAAGCTCTCCCAAAGCGGAATCAACAGGAACAGCGCAACGAACCAGACCGGATTTGCCGTCCATGAAATCCACGGCACGTAGCCATTGGCCAGGGACCAGAGCATGATTACTTCGTAAAGCGTCCAGAAGAATACACCTGAGCCAAGCGTCCAGAACATGTTGTCACGCACCTGGCCGCCGAGCGTGAATTGCCGCCCTTTTGTCATCAGCGGGCGGCTGTCATATCTGAGTTTCTGGCCCTGCCTGGAGAAAGTGTAGAACCAAAGGTGCAGAACGCCCGCAACCAGGAAGATCAATATGAAATTGCGGATATAGATCAGGGCGATCCAGTCGAATGCAAAACTCTTTGTTTCTTCGACCGAAGGAGAGATCCATAGATAGCACGCGATCGCGATGCCCAATATGATCAGTTTTTCGGTGATCAGGAACCAGGAACGCCAGACCCATTTGACCATTGCGACCGGGTCCAGAGGCCAGGTGAAAAACGGCGAGACCGTTATGGGTACCGCCGGTATGTGGTTCCACCCCTTGAGCTGTTGTTCGGACATGTTCACTTTCACCGGGATCGTTGGACGAAAAGATATGGGAAAATCCATCGGAAAAACAGGAAAATCAAAATAAGCGTAAAGCCATGTCGGATTACAGCGCAAATGCTGTTGCGGACCAGTTCAAGATGAATGCCGCCTGCCAGTCTTGCGTAATGATAATCCCCATGATCAGCCGGGCAGAATTGTCCGCCCAGCCATCGCTCGAAGTTTAAAGATTATCCCGAAAAGAACCATTGCGCAGGGCGATAAGGGAAAGTCCGATAATATTCGTTGGACCAGGTCTTGAAGTCCGGCACATTCTTCAGCGCATTGCGATGGTAGATTGGAGCCGGTGCCTGAACGGTTCCGATAAACAGCATCTGGTCGACAATGGTTTCGGCCAGTTTCCTGCCGTATTCGGCTTGTTCTGGCGATCCAGGGCTTGCGGCCTGGAAGGCATCAACATCCATACCCATCTGCTTGACCCATTCGGGAGGCTCGACGCCATTTGCTCCATCGCTATCAAGCCACTCCGCCCAGAGCATGCCGGTGCGCAAGTCGAAATAGCTGTCAAATGGCGGGATCCAGTAGTTGTTGGTACCCAGATGAACCGCCAATGGCTGACCCTTTCTCCACATGCCAACGTCAAGCTGATTTGAAGACTGTGCCGAACGATATTCGTCCGGAGTAACTTCCTTTACGGTCGACAGAATACCGACATCGGACCAATTCCGCGCTACGAGTTCAACGACTTCGCTTGGAATGCCCTGGGTGGCAAATTGCAGGTTGAGAGTGATTTTCTCTCCATTAGGCAGCTCGCGGAAACCGTCTCCATCGGTATCTTTCATGCCGACTTCATCGAGCAGGTTCTTCGCTGCTTCGGGGTCATGTTCGACATAAGCCTTGCGCAATTCCTCGGGAACAAAATCGGGCAGGGGTGAAAAGCCGGTATATTGTATCGGTTCACCTTCGCCGAAATAGGCGGTCTGATTGATCTCTTCGCGGTCCATTGCCAGAGACATGGCCCGGCGGAAACGGACATCTCCAAATACCTGCCGCTTGCCTTCGTCTTCGCTTGTAACGTTGAATGCGAAAGTCGGGCTGGCTATGGTCGGCTTGAGTTGAATGGTGAAGTCACCCTTATCCCGGTTTTCCATAAGCAGAAGTGCCGATGGCAGGTTCAGTGATTGTGATTTATAGTCCGCCTCACCATCGACCAATTTCTGGATGCGATCTTCGTCGTCATCGACGTAGAGTTCGTCCTGCCTGCTGATATAGGGCAGTTGCTGACCGGTCGTATCGACCATGAAGAAATATGGATTGGCGACCAGCTTTCGACCTTTGGTCGTTTCTGAGACATAGACATGGCTTTCCAGTGTCGGGAGAGTTGGTGCCGGAAGATTGCCTACTTTGTCTGACTGCGACAACATCGGTGTTGGCGTGTCGGTCCAATCTGAATTCCCGTAATAGGCCGCAACGACTTCGAGGCCGTTTTCAAATCCGGCTTCCTGGGCCAACTCGTCAGCATCCGGGTTAATGTCCGGATGGTATTTGCCCAGGAAATGTTTGGGCTGGAATGGCTGTGCATAGGAGGTTGCAAAGTGAGCCAGCAGGCCCGGCTTTGGAGAAGGCAGATTAAAGACGACCGTGGTGTCGTCGGGTGTATCGACGGTCATTCTTTCGCTGGCCACCAGCACGTAATCCTGAGGTTTTTCGATGATTTTCGGATCAAGCGCCAGATTGTCATACCAGAATTTTATATCCGCCGACGTGAATGGCTCGCCATCGGACCATTTATGGCCGTCACGAAGGAAGAAGGTCAGTTTGGTGTAATCGTCGTTCCATTCCCAACCCTTGGCAACATTGGGAACGATCGTTGCCAGATCATCTGCATATCGAACCAGGTTGACATGGCGTATGGACAGGAAATCGGAGGTTCCGGCTTCCGTCGCATTTGATAGTGCGCTCAGGGTTCCACCATATTTGCCGACCTGTTTGTAAGGCACAACCACAAGAGGTTCTGAAGGAATGCGTTCCGCGAGACCCGGCAAGGGCGGGTTGCCCTTCAGTTCTGAGTTCAGCGTTTCAGCTTCCGGGTTGGCTGAAAACTCCATCTTGCAATCGGCAGCCGTTTCGAATTCCACCAGCTCATATTGCTGCGGAAATTCTCCAACTGCCACGTCTTTCATGTCGTCCACGGTGATTGCCGGGCAATTGGCATGGGCTGCCGTCGAAAAAAGCAGAATTGCGCCAGCGCCAACGATCGCACGCTTCATGACTTTCCTTGTCGTTTTTGTGCCAAACATCAAGATGACCATCCAAAGTATGATTGATTTGTAGCAGTTCTTGACCATGCAATATGGCAGAATTCAAACCGTTGAACATGTTTCAAAGTGGGTTGGAATATTTTGCCTGGATAGGGTGAATTTAGCAGAAAAGTGCTGTCCGGCTTGATGCGCAGATCGCCTGGCAGGACGAGGCAATTATTCACTCAAAACCAGAGTGAGATCACAGTTCAGCCAATACCGGTGTGTCGCTATTGGTCCAGGGATTTCAGATAGGCAATAATGTCAGCGATTTCTTCCGGTTTCCTGACCAATTGATGACCCATAGACGTTCCCGGCACCGTTAGCATGGGGCGAAGGGCAAAGGCGTAGAGCCGATCTTCGGTCCACACACCGCCAAATTTCCGCAAGGCATCGGAATATTCAAATGAGGCATCTCGAGCAACCGCCTGGTCCAGAATGCCGACTATGGGCGGACCCCGGTCAAAGGTCACCGGATCTGCGTCGCCGGCTTCTATGGCGTGGCAGGTCCGGCAATAGGTGCCAGCAAGCTCGCGGCCTGTCTCGGCGTTTGCCTTGGATATTATTTCAGATGCAGGTTCGACAGGTGTTGCGACCGCGCCCGCTGCACGCAAAGCATCGGCAATCTCGAGATTGTCTTCCTGAAGTGCGAGATGCAGCGGGGTCATTTCTCCCAGCTTGTACCGATTTCCACTATGCCCAATGACAATTGCATTCACATCAGCGCCAGCCTTGATCAACACCTCGGCAAGTTCATCACTGCCCACTTTTGCCGCGATATGGAGCGGCGTATTGTCGTCCTTGTCGCGGGCATCGACCGCGGCACCTTGCTGAAGCAAAATCGACGCAGCGTCGGCCTGGCCACGGTTCGCGGCTGCATGTAACGGCGTTCCCAACAGGTCACTCTGCGCCCCCAAATCTGCTCCACGCGCAGCTAGAATCTCGACGACGTCCGCATGGCCGTGTAATGCCGCCCAGTGAAGTGCTGTACCGACGCCGTGGATTTCATCGACCTGTACACCCTCTTCCAGCAATTGCGTGACGCGTTCGGCATCGCCTGCCTTTGCTGCATCGCGGAGCGGGCCTGCCATTGTCATCTGACCTGTCGAGATCACCAAGCTGATCGCTACGAGAACAGAACGCATGCCCGATACCTCCGAAATTCGTCAGTCAGTGCAAAAGAAATTCAAGCGCAATGAAATTGGCGCCGCCTACAATGCCATAGATGCCCAACAGCGCAAAGTCACATGATGTGTTGAGGTGGCTGTATTGTCGTGGCGTTACTCTGATTCGCGGCCAGATTTCATTTGAACGCGATCATGCAGGCGTTTGACCCGAATTGCCAATACCAGCATTACGGATGCAAAGACGAATGCAGCAAATGCCAATAACCAACCAATAGTGATCAGCCCGGTAGCCGGCCAGATTATCAGGATCACACCAACCAACAGGGTAACGATCGCGATATTGCGCACCGTTGGGCGTTCCGGATCGGCATCATGCATCTGCCGCCATGAATAGAAATATCCGGCACTTCTGAGCAGCGCCCATATACCGAGCAAGATAAAGACGATTTTTGCGGAGGTGCCCGGCAGGAACAACAGGACGGCCCCAATCAACAAGGAAACAATGCCGGAGGTGCTTTCCGAGCCAACGCCCTGGCGGTTGCGGTAGCCAAACAGAGAGAAAGCCCCGTCCAAAATCAGAAATATCCCAACGATCCGCAACAGGATGGAAATACTGGCCGTAGGCCAGAAAAGCGCGATCAATCCTACAATGGCGCCGAGGATCCCACGGACCAGGAATGTCCACCACAAGTCGCTCATGGACTCATTCAGGAAACCCCTTGCATTGTTGAGCATTTGCTGGCGACGTTCTTCTCGGTCAGAATCCTGGTCAGTCATGGCAATTTGTCCACTTGCATAATTTCGAATTGATTATATCACCTAGCCGATTCGGGAAAACCATGATTTTTCCATGCAGATTTGATTATCCAAGGTTTCCAAGAACCCAAGGAGGTACAAGTTGGATACGAGCTCGCTGGATACGCCGGTACCAATCGTGGATTGGGCAGTTATGAAAGCGAATATTGAGAGGCTGCAGGGGCTATGTGACAAGGCGGGAATATCAAACCGGCCCCACATAAAGACCCACAAGTCGGTCGAGATCGCGAAAATGCAACTTGCTGCAGGTGCAGACGGGATAACCTGTCAGACAATCGGTGAGGCGGAAGTGATGGCCGATGCCGGTATCAAGGATATTCTCATAAGCTACAACATTCTTGGCGCCAGGAAATCTGAACGCCTTGCGGCCTTGGCGCAGCGAACAAATCTTACGGTCTCTGCCGATAATCGACAGGTTATCGAGACTATTGGTGATGCGATGGAAACGGCAAACTCCAGTCTCGGTGTCCTGATCGAATGCGAGACTGGCAATAAGCGTTGCGGGGTAGGGAGTTCCGATGATGCAGTCGAACTTGCGAAGCATGTCGATGCGAAACAAAATCTGGAATTTCGCGGTCTGTTGATCTATCCGCCAAGGGGAGATGTGGAGCCGACGAAGCAGTTCCTGGCTGATGCAAAAACAAAATTTGGCAAAGTCGGATTGGAATGCCGGGTTGTTTCTACAGGTGGCACACCGAATTTGCCGTTTATCGGCCAATGTGGCGAGACCGAATACCGTTCAGGAACAAGCGTTTACAATGATCGGATGATGATTGGATTCAATGTTGCCACTCCGGAGGATTGTGCCCTGCACGTGTATTCCACCGTGGTTAGCCGACCGGCTCCGGATCGCCTTATTCTTGATGCCGGATCAAAGGCGCTGACAAGCGATCTTGGTGGTTTTGAAACATTCGGTGTTCTGCCGGATTATCCGGAAGCGAGGATCGTCAAGCTCTATGAAGAGCACGGCATCGTGGATGTTTCGTACTGCGAAAAGGTTCCAGAAATCGGCGAGGTGGTGCGTGTGCTGCCGAACCATGTTTGCCCTGTCAGCAACCTGTTTGACGAGATCCTTTGCCTGGAGGAAAACGGCAAGTTACGTCCATTGCGGATCGATGCACGCGGCAAGACTGCGTGAGAGATCGGCGATGAAATAAGATGTTCCGAAGCAACCGACGATAAATGAGGTATCTGGTTTAGAGGACCATTTCCACCATCAACATGGCTGCTGCAATCAGGCCCATTGATGAAGCGAAGGTTGTGAAGACCGGATTGTTGGTTTGCAGTTCGTGGCGTTTTTCGTTGTAAGATTCGCTGGTCATGGTTTTTCTCCCGCAGGCAGTTGAGCTGCCTTACCAATGTAATTGGTAATTCCCCTTCGATAATGTTGTGACAAATGGCACACGGCGAGAACTGGCTGTTGTTGCTCAATTCGCGACATTGCATTGCTGATTTTGTGATATGACCGTCAGGAACGGCTGAAATCTAAACTACAGGCAGTCTGATGGGACATCTCTACCGTGTCTGGAACGGTGAATTAAGCCTAGAAAAAGCGTTTTGGGAGTGGGCGGTGGCCGGTGGCCTGGCGGTCAATCTGCTGTCCAGCGCTCTTTTTTTGGTCTTGATGCTGAATGACCAGCTGATTGCGGCTGTGATTGTCGGTTATGGGTTTTCAATACCGTACAACTTGCTGGTTACGGTGGGTGTTTGGCGTTCAGCCGAACAATATCCTGGTGAGCAACGCTGGGCGGAGCTGGCGAAACTGGTCACAGTTATTGGCATGATCCTGCTGAGCGTCACTTGAGTCAGCAAGTCGATTCAATCCATATCGCTCCAAAGGACGCATCGTCGAATGCTGGAAATTTGCCTACCTTCGTTGCTATGGTTTGCATAGGCTTGCATCCGGAATACCGGTATGCTGATTGTTGAGAATCGGTATTCCGCCAAGTCGGGATGAACAGTTATCGGGCATGAATTCGGCAATGAGCCTTAACAACAACAAAACAACTGCTCTTGTCGGTGCAGGCATGGTGGCAAGGACCCATATTGCTGCCTGTATGGATTCGCAGAAAGTACGCTTGAAAGGGATTGCATCTCGTGGCCGAGAACGCGCGAAGGCACTTGTCGAGGAGACTGCGGATGATCATGGCGGATCTATCAAACTCTACGAGGATGTCTCCGATATTGCCGCTGATACGGAAGTGGATTTTGTCATCATCGCAACGCCGCCAAATGCGCGGGCCGACGTCATCGCTCCGCTTGCAGAGGCGGGCAAGCATATCCTGCTTGAGAAGCCGATCGGGCGTACGGCGCAAGAGTCTCGCGAGATTGTTTCATTATGCGAAAAGGCAGGCGTTACCCTTGGTGTCGTCTTTCAACACCGGATGCGGGCAGCGTCACAGAAAGCTGCCGATTTGATTGCCTCCGGCGAAGTCGGAAAGCTCGGCCTTGCCGAGTTCAGCGTGCCGTGGTGGCGGGAGCAAAGCTATTACGACGAGCCGGGCAGGGGGACCTATGCGCGTGATGGCGGCGGTGTACTGATCAGCCAGGCGATCCATACGATCGATCTTGGCCTAAGCCTGACGGGCCCTGTGGCTACGGTTCGCGCAATGGCATCGACAACAATTTTTCATGAAATGGAATCGGAAGACTATGTCGTTGCCGGGCTGGAATTTGCCGGTGGTGCAGTCGGATCGCTTGTTGCCAGCACGGCCAGTTTTCCTGGTGCGCCGGAATCGATAAAGCTGCATTTCGAACATGCCAGCCTGCATCTTGAAGCCGGACAATTGCGGGTCGATTGGCGTGACGGCAGGCAGGAAATTTTTGGGGAAGAGGTCGGTACCGGCGGTGGCGCGGATCCGATGGCATTTACGCATGCGTGGCACCAGGCTGTACTTGAGGATTTCATTGACGCATTGAATGACGGGCGTCAACCTATCGCAAACGGCAAGGCGGCTTTACCGGCGCATGAGTTGATCGAAGCGATTACCCGCTCAGCAGAAAGCGGAATGGCAGAGGAAGTTGGTTCATGGCGCGACCTTTGAAGTTCGGTGCAATCGGCATTGATCATCGGCACATTTACGGCATGGCGCAGAACATGATTGAGGCCGGTGCCGAGTTTACCGGTTGGTTCACCGACGGCGAACCCGAAACGCTGGCCGGGTTTGAGAAACGGTTTGTCTCAATTCCCCGTGTTCGATCGGCGCAAATACTGCTGGATGACTCGGAGATTGACCTGATCTTGATCAGCTGTATCCCGTGCGACCGTGCGGCCTGGGCTATCAAATCCATAGAAGCCGGCAAGGATGTGATGACCGACAAGCCCGGCTGCACGACGCTTGAACAATTGGATGACATCCGCGCCTGCGTAGCACGAACGGGGCGGATCTGGTCAGTCGATTTTTCCGAGCGGTTCGAGGTTCCCTCGGTCACGATGGCTACCGAGCTGGTTGCTGAAGGTGCCATTGGAAAAGTTGTGCAGACGGTTGGGCTGGGTCCACACCGTCTTAATCTCGCCACGCGCCCGGCCTGGTTTTTTGATCGCGAAGCCTATGGCGGCATCCTTACCGATATCGCCAGTCACCAGATTGACCAGTTTCTGTTTTTTACCGGTTCGGATGATGCCGAGGTGACGTTGGCGAGTGCCGGCAATTTTGCCAATCCCGACCATCCCGGCTTGCAGGATTTTGGCGAGATTGCACTGCGCAGTGCGAACGGGCATGGTTACATCCGTGTTGATTGGTACACGCCGGATGGATTGCCCACCTGGGGGGACGGCCGTCTGACGATCCTTGGAACGGAAGGTTACATCGAGCTTCGCAAATATGTCGATGTGGGCGGGGCTGATGGTACAGATCATCTGATCCTAGTAAACGGCAACCGATGCGAGAAGATCGACGCTTCTGAAGCTGGTCTGCCATATTTCGAACGGTTGGTACATGACGTCCGGAACCGGACAGAAACCGCGATGACACAAGCCCATGCCTTCAAGGTCTGCGAACTGGCACTCAGGGCCCAGGAAATGGCAGAGGCCGACGGCAGATGATCCGTGTTGCGATCCTCGGCGCCGGAATTGGCGCCCAGCACCTCGATGGCTACCGGGCTCTTTCGGACCGATTCACCGTAGCGACCATTTGCGATCTGGACGCAGAGCGGGCAGGGGAGATCATTGGTTCCGATCAGGACATTCGGATTGTTACCAATATCGCTGATGTCATGGCCGACTCGGATATCGATCTGGTCGATATCTGCCTGCCACCGCATCTGCATGTTCCGACGATCCTGCAGGCGCTTTCGGTCAAAAAGCATGCGATCTGCGAAAAACCGATCGCCAGATCATTGGCCGAAGTCGATCAGATCGAGGCTGCCATTGCCAAATCCGGCTGTCGGGTCATTCCCGTGTTCCAATATCGTTACGGCATGGCAATAGCGCAATTGCAGGCCCTGCGCGACGCGGGACTGGCGGGACGTGCGCTCGTCGCCAGTGCCGAGACCCATTGGAACCGGGATGCCCATTATTACGCTGTGCCCTGGCGCGGAACGTGGAAGGGTGAAGCCGGCGGCGCCGTGCTAAGCCATGCGATCCATATCCATGATTTGCTGTGCCACATATTGGGGCCGGTTGCCGAACTCAGCGCATTCACCGAGACACGCGTCAATGAAATTGAGACTGAGGACTGTGCAGCGATCGCCATGCGCATGCAAAGCGGTGCTTTAGCGACCAGTTCGGTGACACTGGGAGCCAGCAACGACACATCGCGGCTGAGGTTCTGCTTTGAGGGCCTTACTGCGGAAAGCGGGACTGCCCCCTACAAGCCGGCTGAAGACGAATGGACATTCACAGCGCGGGGCAAGACGAAACAAGAAGATGTTGACCAGGTTCTTGCCAAGGTCGTCACCCCGAAATCCGGCTTTGCCGGGTTTGTGGAGGCCGTTGCAAATGCCATTGAAGCAGATGGGAAAAGTGCCGTTTCTTTCGAAGACGGGCGGAGATCGATCGAACTGGTCACCGCCATCTATGAATCGGCCAATAACCGCAGCTATGTCAGCCTGCCGATCTCTAAAGACGCACCAAACTATCACGGCTGGTTGCCGGAGCAGACGGAGGAATAAGGCGGGTAGGGGCCTTACAGCGAGACTGCGTTGTTCCTTGCCCGATCTTTCAGGAACTCAATCAGCAGTCTGAGGCACTCGACCCGCTTGTTTTGCTCCGGATAGTAGATGTAAAACGGCGGCAAGTCCTTCGTGTATGGTTCAAGGACCGTCTCCAAATCACCGGTCATGAGATGATCTGCCATCGTTGCCTTCATCGACCAACCAATACCGTGACCTTCACGGGCCGCCTGAATGACACCAGCTGCAGAATCAAAGATCAATCTTGCTGGTGGATCTATCTGCCTGTCCTGACCATCTTCCGTTACCCACCATTGGCGCAGCAAACCTGAAGTCGGATGCCGGTGTCGAACGCAGCGATGGTTCAAGAGATCCCCCGGGCTTTTCGGGACACCCTGTGCTTGAAGATATGACGGGGAAGCAAAAAATGCCGACTTGATTGGTGGCGTGATACGGACGGCAATCATGTCCTGTGTAAGCACGTCACCCATGCGGATACCGCAATGGAAACCCTGCCGGATGATATCTACCAGTTCTTCATTCCACGAAATATCCAGGCTAATGCCGGGATGCTCAGACAGGAATGCTTTCAGCACAGGCGCAAGGGCCTCGATGTAGGCCCCGCGTGATAAGGTCAGTCGCAATGTCCCCGTGGTGGACCGGGCCATCTCCCTTGTCTTCTTGATCGCATATGTCAGATCACGATGCGCAGGAGCAGCAGCATCAAACAAGACCTTTCCGGCTTCCGTCAATTCGATGCTGCGCGTAGTACGGAAAAACAACTCAATTCCCAGCTGCTCTTCGAGTGACTTCAGTTGCAGCGTCACGGCAGAGGCGCCCACGCCAAGCGCGCTTGCGGCTGCGCGCATTGATCCTTCGCGGACGATGGTCAGAAACACTTCAATGCCGTGGACGGGTACGCGTTCCATTGTTTAATAATACTAAATAATCACTTCATATTGCAATACATACTCAAACTAACATCCGTGCTGTATCTCCAGGAAAGCCAGCTCTTGCGGTATGGAGGGTCAATTGAACAAAGGTGCGGACACCCACCTGCAAAACATCATGGGTGGTGTTTTACTGATCGTTGCGGCAGCGCTTGCAATCTCGATCCAGGATGTTGTGTTCAAGCTCTTCAGCAGTGATCTGACGCTCTGGCAAATCTTTGCGCTGCGCGGCGTTATCGCAATACCTCTGCTTCTGACAATCCTTTGGGCGCGAGGGGTGTATCACGTCGCGTTACGCGCTGCTTTCGGAATATGGCCGCTTATCCGGGCCGTGTTTATCACCACAACGTTCCTGGCATTCTACGCGGCAATTCCGTTCCTGAGCCTGTCCACTGTCGGTGCAGCCAACTACATCGCCCCAATTTTCGTGGCATTGCTCTCTGCTTATGTGATCAAGGAAGCTGTCGGGCCACTTGGGTGGCTGGGGGTGTTGCTGGGATTTGCCGGCGTTATTGTACTGTTACAACCTGGCACGGACGCATTCTCGCCTTGGGCGATGCTTCCGATTATGGGGGCTGCCTTCTACGCCCTGGCGCATATCACGACGCGGGTTAAGTGTCAGGACACCCCGCTTTCGGCCATTTCGTTGTCCCAGAATGTCGTCATGCTGACGGCAGGTGCGGTTTTCAGCGTGATATTGTTTTGGTTCAAGCCTCAAGGGGAAGTGGTCCAGGACTATCCTTACATTTTCGGTCTTTGGTCGACTGTCGAATTGACCGATTGGCTTGTCCTATTGCTTCTCGCAAGCTTTGCAATCGGGATTGGCATGCTGCTGGCAGGTGCTTATCAGGCTGCGCCACCCGCCATCATCTCGACATTCGAATACAGCTATCTGGTGTTTGTTGCTGTTTGGGACATCCTGTTCTTTGGGATTACGCCTACTTTCGCGTCAATCTCAGGCATGGTCATGATCGTGGCAGCAGGCTTGCTGGTCCTGCGCCGCAATGCGAGGTGAGGGAGCAACTTTGCGGTTGTTTCGCCAGATTCGCGAAAATGACTTTTAGTCGCTGGTAGAATGCGCGTTATCCGTCGCGGCCTGGTTCGTTCGGATCGTTGGAGAATAGTGCAATCTTGTTGCCTTGAGGGTCGCGCAAGTAGCCGACATAGAATTGAGGTCCATATGTGTCACGGAAGCCCGGCTGCCCCTCGTCAGATCCGCCCGCGGCAAGGGCGGCGGTGTGCAGGTCGCGGACCTGCCTTTGACTGCGGGCCTTGAATGCAACCATGGAACCATTGCCAGCAGAGGCCGCACGGCCATCGAAAGCCGGCTTGACGTAAAAATCCGGTGGAACATCAGATTGGCCCGGTTGTCTGGGCAATGTGTAGCTCAGGCCGTCCGGGCGCTCCTCCAGCTCGTAATCAAGAGCTGGCAGGAACGCGGAATAAAACCGCTTCGCGCGAGCAATGTCGTCTGTACCGACCGTGACGTAGGCAATCATGCTGCGGGTTCCTTTCCGGAATTTTGAGTAGTGCAACGATTGTGCGTTGTCATGGTAGGCCAACCCACAATTCGGCTCAATAAACGGCTCCTTGTCGAGTTCCCGACAATCATCGAATGGAATGAAAGTGGCAAGAATTGCGGAAGCCTATTTTAGGCACCGAACATTAAGGTCAAGCTGCAAGTTCGACATCAAGGCTTGCCCGATATGCCGGAACTGTGATCTACCCTTCTCGCGTAATGGTTGAGACCAAAACCGGAGCATATGAAACCGTGCTTGAACAAAAACTGGAAAACGTCATCCGTTTGATTGCGCCGGACGACCGGGAGCCTCTGCGCGCATTATCGCGGGCAGCCCATCAGCGTACGGTGTTTGGTGGCATTGCCTTCTCGGATGCCAAGTTCGACAAGGCCTTCGACAAGGTACTGGAAAATCCCAAGCATTCGGTCTGCCTGCTGGCATTGTCGCACGACAAGATCGTGGGCGCCCTGTGGGCCAGCACCGGTACGTTTTTCATCGGGGAAGATGAGTTGTTCACCACCGTGCACATGCTTGCCGTCGATCCAGAAACGCAAAAACCCTTTATGCGGGCAAAAACCTTTCTGCGGCTGGTCAAGGCGATCCGGCAATGGTCAAAATCGCGTGGCGCAAAGCACGTGCTGGTCCACGTCACCACCGGGACCGACCTGAAGGCTTCTGACAAGATGTTGCGGGCTGCCGGCGGCAAATGCTTCGGCGGCGCTTATGTTTTGTAGACGAAGGCTTTTTGAGCAGGCTGAACTATGCGTGACACATACAGAAGGCGGCCTCGCCTGCCAGCCGGAGATCAGGAAAGGCTGGAAGACCTATAACTTTGAGGGTGAGAACCGGTCGGCGCAGCCGGGCCAAAGGTCCAGTGGACGTTTGGCAGGTTCGAACGCCCGTAGCCAGCATCAGCGCGGCGGAGGGCTAGGGTTTAATAATTATCTCGTTGCTGCCTGACGATGTGAAACCGAATTAGCAAGACTCTTGGAATGATCAAATTACGGATGTATTATAAAATGATTTATTTAGTTTATATAATGGCTATTGCACTCATACTTCATGTATTAAGTATGTTATATGGAGCATATAAGGCAGCAACATATAATAATAAACCTTTTGATTTCGATATATATTTCTTAATGTTCATGTCACAAAGTTTATTGATTAAACCGAAAAGAATTAAAATAGAGAATTTACAGAAGGAATATGAAATAGCATTAAGTTATAATAAAATTCCAATATTGATATTCTTTCTATGTATCGTGGTAGCAACAACTAAGGATATATGGTGAAATTATGGGACAGAAGAATAGAACATTGACGCTGGGAGAAGGTAACGTTGGATTTATTGGTTATGAAGGTGGTTCATTTGAGATAGGAGGAAAAACATACTACATAGATTCTGTTACCATTTCAGCTACACTAAGCGCACCCTTTGTTGATATTGGTGTAAAATCAATAACATTTGAACCAGGCTATACCCCAATGGACCTTGCCAGTGGCGGCACGATTGGTGATGCACGAATTGGCGTTGGTTCCTTTGGCGAAGCATATTTGGTTGGCGGCCACGGTGACATATACAACGCAACAGGAACAGAAAAAATAGCCGATTATATTGGTGTGAGGTCTGCTGCTTCAGCCGGTATGGGTTTCAGCTTTACAATAATCCGACCAGCACCGATTTACCCATATCCAGACATGAATATACCGAGTTTGAGTGAGACCACTTACCCGCTCGAACTCAACTCCGCCATCTCCGATTTCAACGGAACATTCGATCCCAGTCCGGCCTTTGCAAATGTCAGCAATGGTTACGACGCCAGGGACACGCATTCCTATCAGGTGCAAAGTGTCATGGATGGCGACTATGGCAATTACACCATCCAGACCAGTGCCGGCCAGCTGACCCACAACGAATTTTTCGGAACCAATACGCTGGTCAACAAATACGGTGTGGCAACGACCACTCACCCCAATGGGCAGGTCACGGTCAGCTATGGCCATCAGCCGGCTGATAACGCCAATCTCTATGATGCCAGCACCACCCATGCCTATCAGGTGCAGGAGGTCATGGACGGCAACACCAATAATGGCGGTGAT
>JANQQM010000051.1 GCA_028289365.1 Salaquimonas sp.
ATTTTGAATCTCTTTGAGTAAGCTGCGCTGCTCCGAATTGGTGATGACATCCCTCAGTAATCCAATATAAGCATTGAGTTCGAAAAGGAACGATATTTCATTTTGCGTGCATCGAGGCTGGGACTGATCTGGTCAGTTCTCGTTTCCGCAGGGCTTCGATGATCTGCGCCATGATCGCAATTGCGATTTCCGCCGGAGATGCCGCACCGATATCAAGCCCGATTGGTGCTGCGATGCTGGCGATCTGCGCTTCGGTCAATCCAGCCTGCAATAACCGCTCATTGCGTTTTGCATGGGTCTTCCTGCTGCCCAGTGCGCCCACATAGAAACAATCAGCTCTTAGTGCCTCCACAAGCGCGTAATCATCAATTTTTGGATCATGAGTAATAGCAGCGACCGCACACCACGGGTCCAATGGCCGCTCCTTCAGAACCGTTTCGGGCCAGTCGTCAAACAGATCATATCCGGCAAATCGCTCACTGGACGCAAATGCGGTTCGCGGATCGATTATCTCAATATCAAACCCCGCGATCCTCGCAATCGGCGCCATCGCCTGGGAGATATGTACCGCTCCGATCACCACAATCCTGGTTGGCGGCAGATAGACATTCAGAAAAAACCGGCCGGTGTCAGTCTCGACCATTCCGGACTTCCCGGAGCGCAGCGCCCGTTCCACCGACTCGGCAAGGGCCTCATCCACCGGATCGCCCTCGACAATGACCATTGCATCGCCATTCTCCACATTGGTCAGCACAATTGCAGCCCGGCGTTCCCGCCTCAGACTATTGAGCCGTTCAAGAACCTGGCGATCCATCAATCCACTCGTTCAACATAGACGCGGATTTTGCCGCCGCAGGACAGGCCAACTTCCCAGGCCGTTTCGTCGGCAACACCAAATTCAAGCATGGTCGGCTTGCCTGTTTCCAGCACATCCGCTGATTCAGCGATCACCGCGCCTTCCACACATCCGCCGGATACGGACCCTTCGAAATTACCGTCGCTGTCAATAATCAGATGCGAGCCAACCGGCCGTGGCGCTGACCCCCAGGTCTCGACAACCGTGGCAATGGCAACCTTGCGGCCCGAATGGATCCAGGCCTCGGCAATCTCAAGCGTATCGGCAGAATTCCTGCCACCATCTGTTTCAGTCATGATCTGCATTCCCTGCAATCCGTGCCTTGCCACATAATCATGCTGCTACGGCACTCAACCAAAGTTTGGGATCATTTGCCCTGCCAGCCGGCTTCGAAAGCGCCTCACATAATTCCTCCAGCGCATTCAGCGAGTGTACCGGACGGAACTCATCAACATGGCGCAGCATCGTCCGAATGCCATGCGCCCTTGCTTCAAAGCCGTCAAACCGGAGCAACGGATTTAGCCAGATCAGTCTTCGACAGGAACGTTGTAATCGAGCCATCTCGTAATCCAGAATATCTTCCCCATCCCTTTCAAGGCCATCGGAAATGAGCAGAACAACCGCACCCTGTGACAATACTCGTCGCGACCATAGCCGGTTGAATTCACGAATAGTCGATCCGATCCGGGTACCGCCCGACCAGTCCTCGACTGCATCTGCGCATTGATCAAGCGCCTCGTCTGGATCCTTCATCCGCAATTGTCGCGTGACATTGGTCAATCGGGTTCCAAAGAGAAAGGTATGTACCCGCCTTTTCTCACTCAATGCATGCAGAAATTGCAGGAAAACGCGCGTATAGGGGCCCATCGAGCCGGAGATGTCGGCCAGCACGACCAGCGGCGGATGAACGGTTTTGTGCTTGCGAAACTTCGGAAGAATAATGTCGCCACCACTCTTCATGCTGGCTGCCAGGGTACGCCTGGGATCAATATCGATCTGATGCGGCGTCGGCTCAAATCGTCTCGTTCTGACCTTGTCGACGGGCAAGACCAATTCCTGCATGACGCGCCTGGTCATTGCCAGTTCCTCGACCGTCATCTGTGCAAAATCCTTGCGCATCAGCAATTCACGCTCCGACGCACTCAATTGCGCATCAATCTCGATTTGGGGTTTTTCGGTCTCCTTGTTCTGACGGTCGGGGAACATGGATTGCGCCACCCGCGACTGCCCGGCCCGCTTTTCCTCGACCGGATTGTCGTGTCTGGCCGTAGGGGAGAACATTTGCAGTGTCTTTTCCAATAGCCCGCGCGACTGCCAGAACAATTTGAAGGTTTCATCAAAAACCGGATGATCCTCGTGCCGGGTCACCAGCACACAGTGAAGCGTCCAGTAGAAATCTTCCCGGCTTGAAATGCCGCCAGTTTCGACAGCTTTGACCGCATCGACAATCGCTGCCGGACCAACCCGCATGCCCGCACCGCGGAGCGTTCTGGCAAAATAGATGATGTTTTGATCGAACCGCCCATAGGCTGCCAGATCGGGCGAAGGATCGTTATGCATGTTAGCGATCATGCCCCTTCCAGTGTGCCCAAACCGGATTTGACCTCATCCAGCAGCTTCTTGCCTTCGCTGCGTTCCACCCTTGCAATATCGTCCTGGTACTTCAGTAATACGCCAATCGTGTCGGACACGGTCTGCGGATCAAGCGCCAGTTTGTCCAATTCGACCAGCGCAGTTGCCCAATCCAGCGTTTCGGCAACCCCTGGATTCTTGAACAGATCCAGCGTCCGCAGTTTTTGCACATAGGCGACGATCTCGCGCGATAATGCCTCCGCAGCACCAGGAACCTTGCCACGC
>JANQQM010000052.1 GCA_028289365.1 Salaquimonas sp.
CTCCGCTTTCGCTATTCGGCTTCGCTTGTTTGTGCGCGTTTTGTCGACCAGACACGGAAACCTACGACTGTCGCTCCGATCAGCAAGAAAATAGGCGCGTACGAAAACTTGCCCTGGTACTCAAAACTCGTGAACACCAACAATCCGTTGCTCGATATGATCATCGATTGGCGGAAGGCCTCTTCCATACTCGAAGTCAGCACAAAAGCGATAATGAAAGCTGCGGCAGAGAAGTTGGTCCTTCGCATCGCATAGCCGATCACCCCAAAGAGCAAGGCAAATCCGACATCCCAGATGGACGCGCGTGAGGAATAGCTTGCTGCCAGTGCGGTCATGAAAATGAACGGATAGAGATATTGCGTTGGCAGGAGTGCTATCATTCGGCCAATGAATGGGGCAGCAAAATAGCCGATCAGCGCGTAACAGGCGATGCCGATCAATCCGGCTGCGAAGATGCCGAAGATAAACTCACGCGGATTGATAAGCTGTCCTCCCATAAAGAGGGGTGGCTCCTCAGCGAAGATTGTCGGTCCGGGCTGCAAACCGTTGACCAGGAACATGCCGATCAACACTGCGGCGATCGTCGAACCGGGAATTCCCAAGGTTAGCAGTGGGATCATGGAAGGCCCGGAAACCGCGTTGTTGGCGGATTCAGGCGCCGCTATTCCTTCGACCACGCCGGTCCCCCATTCTTTGCTGTTCTTGGCGCGCCGCTTTTCCTCTCCGTAGGCAACAAAACAGGCAACAGAGGATCCAAGGCCCGGCATCATTCCGATCAGTGAGCCGTAGATCGAAGAACGAAACATCAGCGGGATACAGCGTTTGAATTCGGGCCAGGTAAAATAGTGGGCGCTTGGATCGTCGACTTTGCCGGCATCAAGATCAACCATTTTTACCTTGGCTGCCTTCTCAGCCTGGATGATCACCTCCGAAATTACGAAGACACCAATCAGAAGTGGGACCAGCGCCATGCCTGATTCCAATTCATCAATGCCCATGGTCATTTTAAACTGTCCGGTGATAACATCCTCGCCAATCAAGGCGATCACGGCTCCGAACAGTGTCGAGATAATACCCTTAATTATGCTGTCGCTGACGACCGATCCGATCACGACAAACGCCATCAAATAGATTGCAAAATTCTCGGGCGGGCCGAATTGACGCGTGAACGCAGCGATAGCCACGGCCCCGAAGATCAGAACCATCTCGCCAAAATAGTCACCATAGGCGGATGCGACGGTTGCTGTTTTAAGTGCCTTACCGGCTCGGCCCGACTGAGTCATCGGGTAACCGTCCTGCATGGTCGCGGCCGATGCCGCGGTACCAGGCGTGTTAAACAAGATGGCGGCGATTGATCCTCCGTACCTGCCGGACTTTCCGATCACATAGAGAAATGCCAGCCCTGCAAGTCCCCCAATCTCATCGTTGTAGGCGATAAGGACGGGCAGCATCATGGCGATGGCTGCAGCAGCGGTCAGCCCCGGCAGGGCCCCAAATACGATGCCCACAAAACCCGCCAGAATGACAAACCAAATGGCGTACTGGTCGCTGAAAAGGGTGATAAAACCACCAAAAATATCGTCGAAAATAATCATTGATTAGGCCCCCGAGATCCAGCCGATATACGGCTGCAGATTGATTATGGCCCCCTTGGGATCGTTCAAGCGCATGATCCCCATGAAAAGCCATTGAAAGATGAAGGCCATGATAACGCCCCCGGAAATCATCCAGAGCCAGTTTCTGACGCCAAAGGTATAAAGCATCGCAATGAATGTGGTAATAACCGCCGCAAAATAGCCTGCCGCCCAGAATACAAACACGAAGAACGCGCCACACAGCACCACCATAATTATGCGCTGTATGTCGCTTTCAAGGAAACCATAATCTTCTTTCAGATCTCCGGCCTTGCCTAAAAATGCGCGCACTCCGAGCCAAATCCCGGAAATGACAAGCGCGACCGCCAGGGTCAGGGGCATGGTACGCGGGCCAACCGCCTCTTTCGAAGTTTCAATCGTGAAGGCCTGAAAAATAAAGAATAGACCAATCAGCAGGACGACGGCGCCAACGCCATACTCCACCTTGGTTTTATATTCTTGGTTCTCCATTCACCCCTCCCTTAAATTTTGAGCCAAATGGCCGCAAATAAGGGCAAGCCACAATAAGGACCTGCCCTTATCTGAAATCACACCTAGTTACTTGCCAGTATTTTTTTGACCACAGGACCCATGACTTTAAACATATTGTCCTGAGCAGCAGTCGCGTCCTCTGAACTGGTATAGAAAGATGCCAGGTCGTTTTTACCCATATATCTTTTGTAACCCTTGACGCCAGCGATATATTTGATCGCAGCTCCGACATCGGCTTTCACTTCGTCGGAAATGCCTTTGGGACCGAACAAGCACATCAGGCCAGTGAAGTCGATGCCTTTTGTGCCCTGTTCGTCAAAGGTTTTCAGATTCTTCGCCATAGGGTCGCGTTCCTTACCGGCTGACGCCAGTGCGCGAATATCTTTTTCAAAACCAACAACCGTGTTGACGCCACCGAACACCGCTTCAACGGACTTGGACACCAGTGCTGCGCGTGCCTTGGAGCCGCCTTTGAACGGTACTTTCTTGTGGGGAATGCCATAGGTGTCAAAGAAGAGGTGACCTATGGTTGCGTGCATGGTTGCCGCACCAGACGTACCCCATATGATTTCTTTGCCCGCTGCTTTTGAGTTATCGATGAACTCCTGCAACGTTTTTGCTTTATTAGAAGTATGTACCTGTAGCGATGTCACGAGCTGAGACGCACAGCCCAGATTCACGAATGCCTCCGGAATATGGTAAGGGCGCTGATCGCCTTTGGCCAGCTCACCGGCGATGAATGTACCGATGTTAATCATATAAAGCGTATAACCATCGGCAGCTTCACCCAGAACCATTTTTGCGCCTTTTTGCCCTGAGGCACCTGGTAAATTCACAATGTAAGCGGGCTTGCCATTCATGCTGGGGGCTTCATGCATGTAAGATGCAAAACCGCGCGCTGTTGTGTCAGTACCACCACCGGCTGAGAAGCCTACAACGATTTTAATTGGTTTTGTCGGGTAGTCAGCGAGGGCTGGACTGGCCGCAAGCGCTACTGTCGTAGCGGCCAAAGCAATACTTTTAACCAAGTTCATATGAGATTCCTTTCTATCACTCTTTTCCAGTTGCAGTTTAATGCGAATTTCTCAGATATGTCGAATTTCGGAAAGTCAGCCTTAATAGTCAACACCTTGTATCCAAGAATATCTCATTCGGCAATCAGCGTTATAATACCTATTCGCTTGACTTCTGCGAGATGGTTGCCAATGCGATAAGATTCGTAACATCCGTAAGCGTCTCAACCGTGCGACACGATTGGATTAATTTGTCGGTCCCCGCTGAACCTAAGATGGGTTCGCACAGATCGGTGAACTTGGCGTCGAGCTGTGCATCTGTCATCGGCTTTTCGAGACTTCCCAAGGCATGCTCGATGAATTTCTCCAAAGTGCGGCCGTCACGGGTCGTCACGACGATCTTGACCGATGCTTTAGGCATATGCTCATCAACAAGGGGATGAACACGGCGTCGCAGATCGATCGCTGTCGGGTCATTAACGGCGGAGTCAGAGTACTGAGCTTCGCCTGCCTTGCCATGGATGATGGCAACAGCGCATGAATGGTAAATGCTGAATTTTCCTTCGAGGCCGACACGCGGTTCCGCCTTTCCGGTGAGTTCCAAGACAAGGGGATGTACGGTCAGGTCGATGCGCTCGATATCCCCAGCCTTCAGGCCATGCTCGTTGCGCAGCTGCACGCACCCGTCAATGGCCGGGTGAATAACGATACCGCAGGCAAAGGGCTTGTAGGTGTTCAGCGAAACTACGAAAGTTTCTCCCAACCCCTCGGAAATTTCCGCGTAGTCCTGTTTGGTGGACAAGGTATTGGCCCATCCACGCTTCGCTTCGATGGCCTGCTCGGAACTCGTAAAACCTTTGGACGCAAGAAGCGCTGACATAAGCCCGTTCTTGGCGGCATTGCCCACATGGAAGCTCTTGCACATGGAGCCAAACATTTCCCGCAGCCCCGAAGATTGTGTTGCCGCAATGCCGAGTGCGAAGCGCAATTGCTGGGCTGAAAGGCCGAGCAGTTTACCGCAGGCCATGGCGGCGCCCATGACACCGGTGCTACCGGTGATATGCCAGCCCACGTCATAATGGTCGGGATAAACGGCGTTGCCCAGGCGGCACTCGACTTCAATGCCGAGGATCAGCGCATGCAGGAACTCTGCGCCTGTCACCTGTTTGTGCTCGGCGAGCGCGGTAATTGCAGCAGCCACCGGACCTGCTGGATGAATTACGGTATGCAGGTGCGTATCATCAAAATCGAAGACGTGGCTGGAGATGCCGTTAATCAGCGCGGCCTGCAACGGATCGGTTTTTTCGCTGCGACCAAGAATAGATGTGGTGCCGACGCCAGCGAAGGGCGCGAAGGCCTCGAACACGATATCGATGGACTCATGCCGACATCCGCCAACGGCAACGCCGACCCAATTCAGCCAGGTTCGAACAGCTTCCGCTCTGACCGCCTCCGGCACATCTTCCAAGCGCGAGGATAGTACATAGTCCGCCAGAAGCGCGGAGACACCGGTCGACTGTTCGGGCGTTATGTTGGTCATCTCATTCATACTATTGCACCATTTTTTACATCATTGGCCAGTTTGAACCGCACGTCAGACGGTCTGCATCGGAACGCGATCAAGTCTTGATCAGCTTGCCAAATTGTCTGGAGGTGATGCTGAAAACGGCGAAGGCAAAGAGATCCAACGCAGAAAACAACCAATCAATGAAGGCACATGCCGAATTCGAAAATGACGAAGCCGGCACTCAGCACTTACATTGCAATCCTCCCATTGGTTGAATGGTAGTCGATTGTCCAACGAATTGTCAACAGTTTACAATAACGAGTTGTCTTAGGCCGTTCGATGGACTGTTTGTCAGAGATTGTTTGATTTAAACGGCAGCCGACATCCGGGCCCAGCCGCCAGCGACATGGCGGCGCATGGCCTCTTCGGCAGCCTCGGCATCGCGTTCTGTCAGCGCGTTGACAATGGCCCGATGCTCGTCGAGCGAGACCTTCAGACTGCCTTCCTGGACCAAGCCGTAACGACGATAGAGTTGAATTTGGTTGATGACCGCCCGGTAGCTTTCTTTCAGAGCCGGATTCTCAGCCGCCTCCACAAGTAAGTCATGGAACTGGAGATTCAGCTTGAAATAGTCGTTAACGTCCTTCTCCCGAACCGCGGATTCCATACCTGACACCAGATTTTCAACGCTTTTCAGCGTATCATCGCTGGACTTTTCGGCGACCAGGCGGCCAACAAGGCCGGAAAGCGCGCCACGAACTTCATAGAGATTGCGGGCTTCATCAAGGGACATCTCACGTACGAAAACACCCTGATTGGCAACGCTGACGAGCAGTCTCGCCTGCTCCATGCTGCGACAGGCTTCACGGATCGGACCACGGCTGACCCCAAGGCGTTTCGCCAAAGCACTTTCATTGATCCGGTGGCCGGCACCGAGTTCGCCGGAGATGATCATCGCCTCGATAGCGTCTCGAACGATAGCCGTTAG
>JANQQM010000063.1 GCA_028289365.1 Salaquimonas sp.
CGCCGGTCTTCAAGCGTATTGATACTTGCGCTGCGGAGTTTGCTTCACCGACTGCCTATATGTATTCGACCTACGAAACCCCCTTCGACGGTATTCCCCGCTCCGAGGCAGAGGTCAGCGACCGCAAGAAAGTTGTCATCCTGGGCGGCGGACCTAACCGCATTGGGCAAGGCATTGAATTCGATTATTGCTGCTGCCACGCCGCATTCGCGCTTGCTGATGCCAGTCTTGAATCCATCATGATCAACTGCAACCCCGAAACCGTTTCGACCGACTACGACACGTCCGACCGGCTTTATTTCGAGCCGCTTACCGCGGAAGATGTGCTGGAAATTCTGGCCGTCGAGCAGGAGCGCGGAACACTTCTGGGCGTTATCGTGCAGTTTGGTGGTCAGACACCGTTGAAACTTGCATCCGCATTGGAAAAAGCCGGCATCCCGATATTGGGCACCTCACCTGACGCCATCGACCTGGCCGAAGACCGAGATCGATTCCAGAAACTGCTGCACAAGCTTGAATTAAACCAGCCAAAGAACGGAATCGCCTATTCGGTCGAACAGGCCCGCCTCGTAGCCGCAAATCTGGGATTTCCGCTGGTGGTACGTCCGTCTTATGTCCTGGGCGGCCGCGCCATGCAGATCATCCGCGACGAGCAGGCATTGTCGGAATATCTTTTGGGTACGGTTCCTGAGCTTGTTCCCGAGGAAATCAAGGCCCGCTATCCGAACGACAAGACCGGTCAAATAAATACCCTTCTGGGTGCAAATCCGCTCCTCTTTGACGGTTACCTGCCAAATGCGATCGAGCTTGATGTGGACTGTCTTTGCGATGGCGAAAACGCCATCGTCGCCGGCATCATGGAACACATAGAAGAAGCCGGTATCCATTCCGGCGATTCTGCCTGCACCCTGCCCGTTCACTCCCTCGACAAAGCGACAATCAACGAGCTGGAGCGCCAGTCCATTATGCTGGCGAAGGAGCTGAATGTCGGCGGGCTGATGAACGTCCAATATGCAATCAAGGACGATGTGATTTACATCCTGGAAGTCAATCCACGCGCTTCGCGGACCGTCCCTTTTGTTGCCAAGACCATCGGATCGCCGATTGCAAAGATTGCCGCCCGGATCATGACAGGCGACACACTTACCGGATCAATCGATGCTTATGCCGAGATCCCCGATTGCAACAAGCTGGGCCATATCGCCGTCAAGGAAGCGGTTTTCCCATTCTCGCGTTTCCCTGGCGTCGACACCCTGCTGGGGCCTGAAATGCGCTCGACCGGCGAGGTCATGGGCCTGGACACCGACTACGCAATGGCTTTTGCCAAGGCGCAGCTGGGCGCCGGTAACGACCTCCCAAATCATGGAACCGTCTTTGTGTCCGTGCGCGATTCCGACAAGGAGCGCATTCTTCCTGCGATCAAGGCATTGCAAGAAGCGAATTTCAGCATCATCGCCACCAGCGGAACCGACCGTTACTTGAATGAAAACGGTGTCAAATCGACCAGGATCAACAAGGTTCTGGAAGGCCGCCCGCATATTGAGGATGCTATTCGCAACCGCCAGGTTCAGATGGTCATCAACACGACCGAAGGAAGAAAGGCAATTTCGGATTCGAAATCGCTCCGCCTGGCCGCACTCTTGAACAAGGTGCCCTATTTCACGACGATTTCCGGCGCGACTGCCGCCTCTCATGCGGCTGCAACATTGAAGAAATCGGAACTGACGGTCAATCCGCTTCAGGAATATTTCTAGGCACAACTCAAATTGTGTCTCTTGATTTGGACGAATTCACCGGAAATTCAATTCGTCTGGCTTGATATGCACCGGAAACCAACGGCAGTATCTGCAAACCGCAGCAACTGGGTTGGGACTGGATGATGGATGGCGACGACGAAAAGCAGATTATGGACACGGTGCAATGGCTGATCGCCGAGACACCGGATAGCGGTTCACCCGCAAGGCTGCTCGAGCGCTATTGCCACAAACTTCGTGAAGCCGGCATCAAGGTCGACCGTTCGACGCTCGGCGCGCCGCTGCTGCATCCGATTGCCCAATCATCCTATGTTTTCTGGGACATCGAAAAAGGTCCCAGCCAGCGCTGGTTTCAGTGGACGCCAGACGCACTGGATACCATGCGTGCCAGCCCGATTTTTCCCATCTATGACAGCGGCACACCATCTTCCATGCGCCTCGATCGACCCGAAGAACGCAGCCGGTTTCCGATCGGGGATGACCTCTGGGCCGATGGGTATTACCAGTATGAAGCGCTTCCGCTACGCTTTTCCGATGGTTCCTTCAAGGCATTGACGCTAGCTACCCGGAACCCGGAAGGTTTTTCCGAGGAAGACTGGCTCATGATCAATGCAACATTGCCTGCACTCGCATTGGTCTTCGAGGGTTTCGTTGCCAGAAATACCGCTACCACACTCATGGAAACATATGTCGGAAAACGCGCCGGCTTGCGGGTGCTGGATGGCCAGATCGCCCGCGGCGATGGCGCACATATTGACGCGGTAATCTGTTTCTCCGACCTGCGCGGCTTTACTACGCTGGCACAGCGCCATGATGAAAATTCTGTTCTTGAACTTCTGAACGACTATTTTGGGCAGATGACCGACGCGGTCGAGCGTAATTCCGGCGAAGTGCTCAAATTCATCGGCGACGCAATGCTAGCGATCTTTCCGCATGAGGACGATTTGGCCGGCGCAATCGACAATGCCGAAACAGCGGCAATTGAGGTATTAAGCAACCAGGAAAAATCTGCCGGTTACGAATTCGGTATTGGACTTCATCCCGGCAAGGTCTTCTACGGAAACATTGGCGGCGGCACACGGCTCGATTTTACCGTGATTGGTGACGCGGTGAATGTCACCAGTCGCATTGAGGGACTTTGCGCCGAACTGGATGAAAAGCTATTGGCTTCATCTGACTTGGCCACACAGTCAAAGCGGCAATGGAAATTGGCCGGTGAGCGCAATCTCAAAGGTGTTTCAGATCCAATTGCAATCTACACACCGGGATTTTTGAACTGATTGGCAACATGGCACCCGCTGCCGAATATTCTGCTGGTATTGGTAAACACTTGGATTTCCGGGTAGAAGCTTTTAGCCTAACATCCCGGTAATAAAGGCAAATAGCCAAACGCAGTTCAGTCCGATTTGATGGCCACCACCCGAATTTCTGTAATCATCTGCACCTATAATCCCCGTCCGGACTATTTAAGACGTGTCCTGGAGGCTCTGCAGACACAGAGCATGCCGTTCACCGGTTGGGAACTGCTTTTGGTCGACAATGCTTCTGATGATCCAGTTTCAGAGCGGTTCGATATTGCCTGGCACCCAAATGGCAGACACATCAGAGAGCAAGAACTTGGACTGACCGCTGCGAGATTACGCGGCATTTCCGAATCTCGGACCAAGCTGATTGTTTTTGTCGATGACGACAATGTTCTCAAACCTGACTACCTCGAACACGCCATCAAGATTGGCGAAGATCATCCATTTCTTGGAGCCTGGGGCGGTTCCATATCTCCGGATTTTGAGCAGGAACCACCGAATTGGACAAAGAAATACTGGGTGCGTCTTGCAATCCGCAATATTCGCTATCCCAATTGGTCGAACGATCCGGAAAGAGGAAGAAAACCCTGTGGCGCCGGCCTTTGCGTGAGAACCAATGTGGCCCATCTCTATCGAGAGGAACTATCCTCCGACAATATTCGGAAACAATTGGGCAGAAGAGGTGACTCTCTGTTTTCGACCGAAGATACGGACATAGTACATACTTGTTTGCGGCTTAACCTTGGGTGGGGTCTGTTTCCTCAACTGAAGGTTACGCACCTGATCCCCGACGACCGGTTGACCGAAGATTACCTTTTGCGTTTGGTTGAAGACATGACTGCTTCTGCGACAGTCTTTAATCTCAAGAACGGTAAACCCGTTAAAAGTCGACGAGGCAGGCGGCGACTACTCCGCTATCTCAACGTCCTGTTCCGGTCTGGACCGCGCGAAGCGAGATTTTATCTGGCCATAGAACAGGGAAAACAAAGAGGAATATCAATCGCAAAAGCGAGCAGGTCTGGAACAGATATGTAATCACTGTCCAGTTCTGCGCATTTGGCGTACTTAATTTCGGTAGTTTACCTTCATCGTCGTGATTTACCCAAACAGCAAAAAAAACGTGAATTTTGGTATTTTCCTGCTATATTACGTAACTAATTGATGTAGAGGCGGCTCTGGTTGACCTACCGGAAGCCGCTTTTCTTTATGATCCGCAAAGCTTCGACAGAAGTCAGATAGCGACAGATCCAGTTGATCCGTGGCGACTGTTTTCTTGAGACTAGCGGAT
Organism: Salaquimonas sp.; assembly: GCA_028289365.1. Taxonomy (GTDB): domain Bacteria; phylum Pseudomonadota; class Alphaproteobacteria; order Rhizobiales; family Rhizobiaceae; genus BOKV01. Next base: position 4,347 of record JANQQM010000063.1, read on the forward strand.
GCAGTACCAGAATTGATGAGGGCAGGAATGGAAAAGGTCCCAATGACCGCGCAAGGCCACCAGATGCTGGAGGCTGAATTGCAGCGTCGCCAAAGTCACGATAGGCCGGCGATAATTCAGGCTATTGCAGAAGCGCGCTCGCATGGTGATCTGTCCGAAAACGCAGAATACCACGCTGCCAAGGAGCAACAGAGCCTGAACGAAGGCCGGATTGCCGAACTTGAAGACCAGCTCTCGCGCGCTGAAATCATCGATATTTCGAAATTGACCGGCGACAGCGTCAAGTTCGGCGCGACTGTGACCCTGGTTGATGAGGATACCGAGGAAGAAAAGACCTACCAGATCGTCGGCGACCAGGAAGCCGACGTGAAATTGGGCAAAATCTCGATTTCCTCGCCAATCGCGCGTGCGCTCATCTCCAAGGCGGAAGGCGACGTTGTCGAAGTGGCAGCACCGGGCGGCGCGAGATCCTATGAGATCTTGAAGGTCGAATTCGTCTGAACTGGACCATTTCTCGCCTATTTACACAACTTTGGTGAAATAGCGCTCACCGCTTTCGAAACCCGAAGCGGCTGATTCCGATAATTGCAGCGCGAAGTATGATCCAGTTCGCCCTTACAATGCGGCTGAACCTGGGTTGATCTGCCCGTTCACGCGTTTCGATCGGAAGTTGGATGAATTTAGCACCGCTGCTGACGGCGTGCAGCGCCAATTCAGTGCCGACGGAGCCATAGGAATCAAAGTGGCCGAGCGCCCGGTACAGCGTCAGCCGATATCCTTTCATTCCGCAAAGTGGGTCGGATATCTTGAAGAACCTGCTGGCGAGAAACGCAAAGACATGTTCTGAAAATCGCTGCAGTTTGTCCCGGACACCCAATACCAGATCCATGCCGCCTTCTAGCTGATCGATATAGGCGCTGATCATTTCCTGCGGATGCTGACCATCGGCATCAAGCGTAATGACATAGTCGCATTTCAGCGCATCAGCTCTCTCAAACCCGGCCTGCAGGGCACCGTCATATCCCCGATTGATATCGAGCCTGACAACATCGGCACCGTTTTTCCCAGCGATCTCGCCCGTATCATCGGAAGAGCCGTCATCAACAACAATGACACGTGCAATGCCGGTTACAGATTTGACCACCTGACCAATTGTAGCCGCCTCGTTCAGAGCCGGTATGACAATCGCCACTTCGCGTTTCATGGCGGGACGGCCGTCTACTCGATATCTTCCCAGCGGAAATGGTCACCGGATTTAACCGCACCTCTCAATGTCCGGCCGATCAGCTGGTCGGCCATGTAGGGCGCAAAGCCGTCTTCCGGACAGGGCCGCAGCGCGACCAGATCGGCTTTTGTCACAACGTGGCCTGCTGCAAGATCTCCCGCAGCCCGAAGCCCCCTTCTCTGGATGACAACCGTATCCTGCTCATTGTCCTCGATCTTCTTGATGCCGGTTCCAAGCGCAAACTCCAGCTCCCGGGTACGATCGACCATGTCGCGCCAGGCCTTGGGATCAAGAGCAAATTTGTGATCGGGGCCAATACGATTGTTGTCATCGGTGAAATGCTTTTCGATAACCCGGCCACCAAGCGCCACCGCGCCCAGAACGGCAGCATGACCCGGCGTATGATCGCTCAATCCGATGATCATGCCCGGATACATGGCCTGAAAGGACTTCAACACGTTCAGCTGGACATATTTGAAGTTTTCCAGGTCACCGGTGTAATTCGTATTGCATTGAAGCAGGATCAGATCGGGATTTACCGCAAGACAGGCATCCACACCACGAACAACGTCATCCATCGTCGCGGCACCGGTCGCCAGAATGGTTGGCTTGCCCTTGCTAGCTATGTAGCCGATCTGCTCCGGCCAGGTAATGTCGCCTGAGCCGATCTTGTAAGCCGGAACATAGGGATCGACCTGATCGACCAGATCGGCCGCATAAGGCGTTGTAAAAAATACGATACCCGCCTTGTCGCAGGTCTCTTTCAATATTGCCGTCCAATCTGGATTGACCGAGGCATCCTTGTAGATTTCAAAGACCGATTTCTGCCAGCCGGCCTGATGAGACATCTTATCCTTGTCGAGCGAAGAAAATCCGGCATCGCTGACAATGGTCTCTGCCTGGAAATGCTGGAACTTGGCTACATCCGCTCCCGCCTCGGCGGCAAGATGGATTAAGTCCTTGGCCCGCTCGATGTCCCCATCGTGATTTGCCGCAATATCGGCAATGAAATAGGTCGGATGATCTATTCCGATGTTCTGCCCTGCAATGACAATATTCTGGCTAGCCTGGTTCATCGGTCAGCTCCAATCCATTTATTTCATGTTCCGTCGTCGGTAATTCAAATCCGAATTCCCGCTCGAATTTGGAACTATCCATCACCATGTTTCCCGGCCGCCGGGCACGCAGGTTCAATTGCGCTTGGGTCCCACGCGTCACCATTGACGTATCAAGCCGGGCGTGTTTCGCAACCGCAAAAATAAAATCTGCCTTGGTACATCCCTTTCGGGATCCGAGATTGAATACGCCAGCTGTCGGCAACTCCATCACGCGATTGAGCGCCTTACCCAGTGTGTTCATCAATAAGGGTGAAAATGCAACATCTTCGAAAGCCGTTATGGCTTCCTGCTTCCTCAACTTGTCCAGTACCCAATCGCTGAAACTGGATTTTGAAGCACCTGCCGCTGGTCCAAAAAAATTGGTCCGCAGGACTGTTGCGCCGGCAGGCCTTGCTGCAAGTTCCCCGGTATATTTTGACAGTGCGTAAACATTGACGATATCGACCACGTCTTCCTTATGCGAGCCGTCGCCATCATACAGCTGATCGGTGGAAATCTGAATCAGATGACAATCCCTGCGCCGGCCAATCCAGTGCGCAAGGACTTCCACACTTCGAACATTCAGCTTGAACGCCAATTGCGGATTTTGCTCGCAAAGATCGACATCCGTGCAACCGACCAGATTGATCACGAAATCTGGCTGAATTTCCTCCAGCATTTTCCCTGTCGATGCTAAATCACACAAATCAACCTGGTAATCTGCGTTTGAGACATTGGAAAAACCATGCGCAACCACCTCATGGCCAAAATCGCGCAATTGCGGAACCAGGGAATGCCCCAAAAGACCGGTGGCGCCGGTCACAAGAATTTTTGCTGCCTTTTGCAGAATGAAGCACCCCGGTTTTACAGAATTTGCCTGGTGGATAATCTCGCTCTATACAGCTACAGGACCAGCCAATTTGCTGCAACCTTGCGCCGCTTCGAATTGGGGCGCTTTGTTGTGGATGAAAGGTGTTTTCCGGCACTTATAATTTCTTGCGAAAGCAATAATTTACCGACCTGATTGATATCCGATGCAACCGCAAAAAGAAGCCATTTGTATCATTCCCGCGCGCGGCGGTTCAAAGCGCATTAAGGGCAAGAATATCCGGCTTTTTGGCGGCATTCCGATGATTGCCCATGCGGTTAATACAGCTCGTGACAGCAAGTGCTTCTCGCGAATAATCGTCTCGACCGACAATGAGGAAATCGCAGCGATTTCCCGGGATTACGGCGCCGAAACACCCTTTGTACGGGATGCACAACTTGCAGATGATCACACCCCTACCGCCCCGGTCGTCGCCGATGCAATTATCCGTTCCGGATCGCAGAGCATCGAATACACCTGCTGCATCTATCCGGCGACCCCAATGTTGCGGCCCGAAGACATTTCCGCAGCATTGGAATTGATGCACAAGGCAGGTGCGAATGCGCTCCTTTCCGTGACCGAGTTCGACTACCCGCCCCTGAGGGCACTAAAGCCCGGTCCCGGCGACACGGTAGCGTTCAACTGGCCGGAATACGAAACAACCCGCAGCCAGGATTTGCCGGAATTGATTCACGATGCCGGCCAGTTCTACTGGATGCGGACAAAGCCGTTTCTTGAAGATCCGAGATTGGTCCCCAAAGGAACAATCGCCTGGCACATGGACCGTCTGCGCTGCGCCGACATAGACACCGAGGAAGATCTGGCATTCGCCGAGGCGGTTTACCGGCACAATCAACAGTCGAACTAATTATTGGTGGAAGATTAATTTCCAGCGTTCAATCGGGCTTATCTGACATAGCACTGATACGATTGTCAGGGCATCCAGTCTTTCTCATTTTCATCGAGCCACAGATCCCGTAGCCAGGGGGCCGGTTTCGTTCGGTAGCGCAGTTTTGTGCAGTCACCGACAAGAGCTTCCTCCATTTTGGGCGTGCCGTGAAAGCACATGACCCGGCAATCATCCGGCAAGACCGGGACCTTGAAGAAATTTGTTGGGAAATATGGAATTGCCTGCCGCTTGTAGCTGCATATCCAGCCATCGGGGAAGTATTCCAGGTCACTATGATTATGCGCCGTCATCGAGGTGTATTTCTGCTCACCCTTCCAGGCCAGTGAAGTCTCGATGTCATTGGCAAAGTCGTCATAAAGATAACGATGCAGCTTGGGGTCGAATCGGCACACCGAGCCATGACCACCAATCCGCCTGCGTCTGCGTTCCAGCCAGTCCCGCCCCATGCAGATTTTGCCGGGCGCATGGTCAAACAGTGGGCCCAACGGGCCGGTCACGACAACATCAAGGTCCATAATCAGGCAGGGGCCTGACAGTTTCGCCTCACCCGATTGCATGATGGTCACCTTGCGCCACGCGCCGCGCCGCTTTCCGGTGGTCATGGCTTCCACCATTCTGTCTTCAAACGGTACTGTGGGCAGGTCAAACAGTTCGACTTCGGGCCTGATATCCGTCCGGTCTTCGGTATAGCAGACGAAACGGAATGGCCGATCCAGGAACCGCTTTGCCCCGGCATAGAGCCGGTTTACATAATAGGCGGGAAACTTGTTTCCCCATTTAATGCAGACAATTGTCGCCTGTTTCTTGGCGCTTGCCATTACGGCCTTCCTGAACTTTGTTTTTCTGGACCTCACGGGCCTCGTTGAAGCGACTCTCTAGCACTGGTAGTCGGGGCTCGCCAGTCATCGCGCCGGTCGATCTGCGATAAATCGGGGACTATTTCCCAGAAACAGGCCATTTATCGCTCTGCTCCTTGAGAGAAGCCGAATAAATGTTTATCTGACCATGAGTTATATCCAGGAAACATGTTATGCAGCCAGAACACGCACCTGTAATTATCATCGGCTCTGGTCCTGCGGGATATACCGCAGCGATCTATGCGGCCCGCGCAATGCTCAATCCGATGTTGATCGCAGGCCTCGAACAGGGTGGTCAGCTGATGATCACGACCGAGGTCGAAAACTATCCAGGCTATGCCGATCCGGTGATGGGGCCCTGGATGATGGAACAAATGCTCAAACAGACGGAAAATGTCGGCGCCAACGTCGTCAATGATCACATCACCGATGTCGATATTGATGTTCGCCCCTTCCGGCTGACCGGGGATTCCGGTAAGGTCTATACCTGTGATGCACTGATTATCTGTACAGGCGCCAAGGCGAAATGGCTTGGTCTTGAAAGCGAACAGAAATTCATGGGCTTTGGCGTTTCGGCCTGCGCAACCTGTGACGGGTTCTTTTACCGCGGCAAGGAAGTTGTTGTGGTTGGCGGTGGCAATACCGCGGTTGAAGAGGCGCTTTATCTGTCAAATCTCGCCTCAAAGGTCACCGTGGTCCACCGCCGCGATGAGTTCAGGGCCGAGAAGATCCTGCAGCAGCGCCTGTTTGACAAACCAAATGTCGAAATTCTCTGGGACACGGTATTGGAGGAAGTTACCGGCACGGACGGCATGCCACCATCCGTGACCGGCGTCAAACTGCGAAATGTCAAGACGAACGAAATCACCGACAAGCCGGTTGATGGCGTGTTCATAGCAATTGGGCATGCACCGCAGACCGAGCTTTTCGAGGGCAAGTTGAAGAAAAAGCCGTCCGGCTATCTCTGGACGGCACCCGATTCCTCGGCAACCGAGGTGCCGGGCGTCTATGCCGCCGGAGACATCACGGATGAAGTCTACCGCCAGGCCGTAACCGCCGCCGGAATGGGCTGCATGGCCGCACTTGAGGCGGAGAAATTCCTGGCAGAGAAAGAACAGGTAAGCCAGGCGGCGCAATAACCTGTCGGGCTGGCGGAATTAAAGGATAGGGGTCGCATGGATTGGGACAAATTGCGTATATTTCATGCGGTTGCTGAAGCTGGCAGTTTTACCCACGCGGCCAATACCCTCAACCTCAGCCAGTCGGCGATTTCGCGTCAGGTCAGTGCGCTGGAGCAGGAATTAAGCGTTCCCCTCTTCCACCGTCATGCCCGCGGCCTCGTCATGACCGAACAGGGCGAAACGCTATACCGTACCGCCCATGACGTTCTGTTGAAACTGGATGCGGTCAAGAACCAGTTGACCGATTCTACCGAACGCCCTGAGGGCCGGCTCCGTGTAACGACGACAGTTGGACTGGGAACAAGCTGGCTAACCAGCCGTGTTCACGAATTCATGGAGCTCTATCCTGAGGTCCAGCTCGAGCTTATCCTGGAAAACGGCGAACTCGACCTGTTCACGCGTGAAGCAGATTGCGCGATCTGGTTCAGGAAACCTTCCCAGGGAGAACTGATACAGCGGCGGCTGTTTACAGTGCACTTCCACGTCTACGCCTCGCCCGCTTATGTCAAGCGGCATGGGCAGCCCAAAAGCATCGAGGACCTCGACAATCATCGTATCGTAACCTTTGGGGAGAACCTGCCATCCTATCTGGCCGGATTGAACTGGCTGGAAACTGCAGGCCGGTCACCCAGCCAGCATCGCACGCCGGTATTCTCGGTCAATAACCTCATGGCCATTCGCAAGGTCGTGGAAGCAGGCACCGGCATCGCTGTATTGCCGGATTACATCGTCGAGGATCGCCACGCCCTGGTCCAGTTGATACAAAATGCCGAGGTTCCAAGCTTTGAAACCTATTTTGTCTATGCTGAAGCCATGCGCTCATCGGCCAGACTGAAGGTTTTCAGGGATTTTCTGGTATCAAAGTCCCGCCAGTGGCAATTCTGATGCAATTCAGCATGCCGCTGTTGATCTGGCAGAAAGACCTTCTCAACCTAAATATAGAGCATAGGCCCCGGCCGATCATTTCTCAAAACACTGCAACATGACGTAGATGTATGCCCAATCACACCATTTATAAGTGATTCGCAATCGCGAAGAACATCATCGATGCCTCGTCTTATCAACAACCGCCATGCAAAAATTCGTTGCAAATAAGCAACAATAATTAACAGTCTACTTTTTCCAATTTGCTCATTAAATTTGCACCCACAATTTAAGCAAAAAAATTCTGCTATAATTATCAGCAAGTTGCACGAATTTCAGCTCAAATATTATCTGAAATTTTAGAGCTATGCAAAAAATGCATACCTGAACTGCATAATGCGGTATTGCAGTATTCGCAAGCAATCACCACAACAGTTATAGTTGGTTTTGTACAGTTGCTATTTTCCTCCTCCCGGCAACTGATGCAGTCAACTGTTCCCCTCTTGAAGGTTTGTTTATCGTACCTTCCAACTAATAACCGGGCTCCCAGCCCGGTTTTTTTTATTTGCAACTGACGGTTTAAACCTGATGAAAGCTACGTAATCTACGTGTTTGATCAGCAGTAATTCTTGCTTAGGTTGAAAACAGCATTCGGAATGCCGGAATCAAATCGTGCCTGAACTCCTGGTCGACTAAGAAAATCGATAGCTATTGTTTGGAAACTCTGGCGCCTTCAGACTCAATCTCATCCTTGGATGCACAAAGATTGGTCATCTCGGAACGCCACCAGGTCTGGGGCTTGGGTTCAGGCAGATTACCACACTGTGTGACGCTTGCTATGTTACGCGGAATGCGAACCGGCAGGCCAGAGTTCCTGTCACGTTCCAGCAGCGTATTGGAGCCGCCTGTTCCAAATGAATACCGCAATCCGATCCAGGCACTGTGATAGTTGTCTTCACCGGCTTCTGCCTCACCAAAAATGCTCCAGCCAGCATAGGTGTCTGACATATATTCAAAGCTTAAATTGCCGACATTCCCGCGAGAGGTCAGCCGGTGGCCGATCGAACCACGGAAATTATCCGTGAAGTAATAGGCCAGATCGACTTCGTCGACGACCTTGGTGAAGACATGTTGGCCATATTGTTTGCCAACGAACACATCCAGCGTAAATCGGTCCATATAGATTGAGGCTTCGAACCCTGTGCGACCTGCGTGCTCGGGATTCACGTAGCCATAATCGCCATAGATACCGAACATGCCAATGCTTGGATCACGCCAGAACAGATGCAGCCCCCCCGCCGCACTTGTATAGTCAGAACGGTAATTACCGATACCCAGATCGAGTTGCGCTCCGAATTGGCTGAAATATGGGATTGGCGTCGAGGCTGACAACAAAAACATGTGGTTGCCGTAGCCGCCAATTGCGCCGGTCAAAGCGCTTGCCGTGAAATTGATACCGTCTACAGCCGGCTGTTGCGAATAAATCGGGGTAGGATCAAGCATATCCGGGCTCGGCTCGAACGTATCAGCCGCATGCGCAGTCACAACCGTAGCCGCTGCAACGGAAAATAATCCTGCTGCGCGTCCTAAGACGTGACCGAATTTGAAGTCGATTACCATTAAATATGTGGGCCCAAAATCATGCGTTATCTGTAAGCTTTTAGCCAGTCACCAAAATGCAGGCAATGCCATTGGCCCTGCTTGACCCGTTGTTAGTGGAGCAAAAGGCAAATTATTGTTGTTTTTCCGATGACTGCGTCAGATTGGCCACACTATGCCAATCTTGATTTCGCTTGTTTTGGGAAATAATCCGGCGCGGGGAAACCCGCGCCGAATCATGTTTTTATGCAGCATTGCTTTGCGAGTTCTGAGCCAGAACCGCTTCCGCGCCTCTGCCGGTCAGTTCTGCCATGTGATCGAACTGCTTGATATAGCTCGCCGTTCCCGCCGTTGCCGACCGCAATTCGATGATCAGATCACCCAGATCCGCCATTGGAATAAGTGCATCGACCTGGTCCCAGCCATTCCAGCCCGGTCGGGCATCATAACCAAGGATCCGGCCGCGTCGCTGCGGGATCAAAGCCGTGATCTTGGCCGTGCTTTCCGATGGTGTGAAGACGGTAACCTTCATGATCGGCTCCAGCAAAACCGGCCCGCAAGCATCCATCGCTTCGCGCATGGCAAGCTTGCCGGCCATCTGGAATGCCATGTCCGAGGAATCGACATTGTGATAGGAGCCGTCACTCAGATTTACCGCCAGATCGACTACCGGGAAACCGAGCGGACCTGATTTGAGAAACTCCCGCACACCGGTTTCCACCGAGGGAATATACTGCTTCGGCACCACGCCACCGGAAATCGTATCGGTGAATTGGAAGCCTTCACCGCGTCCCAGCGGTCTGATTTCCAGCACGACATCGCCATATTGCCCGTGACCGCCGGATTGCTTCTTGTGCCGGCCACGCTGGGTCGTGCCTTTGCGTATGGTTTCACGATACGGAATTCGGGGCTGACCATGCTCCACAGGGATCTGGTATTTTCCCTCCAGCCGTTCGATGGAAACCCGCATATGCATTTCGCCCTGCCCCGCCAGAACGATCTCGCCATTATCAGCATCATGGATAACCTGAAGTGCAGGGTCTTCCTCTACCAACTTGCGGAGTGCAGCCGACAGCTTGACATCGTCCTTGCGGTTCTTGGGCTGCAGCGAAATCGAGTAAACCGGTTCCAGCTTTTCCGCGCCAATGACATCGGAAGCTGAATCCTTTCCGCCCGACAACCATTCGCCGGTAACTGCGTTCTCCAGTTTGCCGAGAACAATCGTCTCACCAGCAGCCGTATCGGATACCGAATTCATCGTCTTTCCAACTGGCTTCGAGATACCGGAAATGCGTTGCGATTGCCCGTCCTGACCGACAAGATCTGATCCATCCTTGAAGGATCCGTTCATGACGCGGACGATTGATTGCTTGCCACCATGGGTCGTGTGGATGGTTTTTGCCACAACAGCAATCGGGTCTTTTGACTCTTCGATGCCAAGCCGTTTGACAGTGTCTTCCAGGCCGGGGCAATCGTGCCGAATGGCCTTCAATAACCGCAATACGCCATTGCTTTTGTCCGCTGTGCCAATGAAGACCGGCGTGACCAGCCCATTACGTAAATCGGCTGACAGGTCGTCGAAGACCTGGTCGCGCGGTGGTTCAATATCTTCCAGCAATTCCTCCATGAGCGCATCGTCATGATCGGCCAGTGTCTCGAGCATGGAAAAACGCGCTTCGACTTCCCTGGCCATATCGTCACTGGGAATTTCGGTAACCTCGCTTTCCGCATGTTCGCGGTAGACATAGGCACGCTCAAGTGCCAGATCGATTGATCCGACAATAATGCCATCCTGCCTGAGTGGAATTTGCCGCAACAACAATGGCAGGTTGCTTACTGGCTGCAACAGTTGCAGTGTTTCGCGCACGCCCAACTGTGCCTTGTCTATCTTGTTCAGGAAAAGCATGCGCGGAATTCCGCGTTCATCAAGCTTTTGAAAGATCAGTTGCAGCGACGGAACTTTGGCAACATCAGGTTCTGTCACGACAATTGCCGCATCGCATATCGATAAAATTGCATCTGCTTCATTTGAAAATTCGACCGAGCCCGGACAGTCGATGAAGGCGATCTCGTCGCCCATGAAATTTGCAACGGCCGCCGTTGCCTCGACGCTCATCTGATGTGCTTTTGCTTCAGGTGACGCATCCCCGACAGTTTGCCCGCTTCCGGTTGGTTGTTGCTTGGGAATTGCACCGGTTCGCGCCAATATTGCCTCGAACAATGTGGTTTTGCCGCTGGCAAAGGGACCGACAATGGCGATGCATTTCGGCCCCGAACGCCTGCCTCCGGCCCGGGTATCTCCGTTTTCAGTTGTCATATTATGCCTCCTCCGCTTGGCCCGCTATCCAGGGCGGCGGCCGGCCGAGCAAGAACGCTGCCAGCCGTCGTCCAGAGGGTGTTGGCGGGCAGAAATGTGATTATTTCCGCCCGTACCCCACATGGTTCCACTAAATTGGCGATTACGCAAGGGGCGTCGCCCCGCTCCCGCCAATCTGACAGCGATTCTGGCAACGCTCCAATTCGCGCCTGATTACGGTTGGAAGCTTTAGTTTTATACCAAATATGGCTATTTCAACGAAGCGCAGAAACGCTGAATCCGCATACAGGCTTCTTCCAGCGCCTCTGTTGAAGTGGCATAGGAAATCCTGAAATTCGGACCAAGCCCGAATGCCGCTCCATGTACGACGGCCACGCCTTCTGCCTCAAGCAGCTCGGTAACAAAATCCTCGTCATTTTCGATCACCTTGCCCGTCGGGGTCGTTTTGCCGATACATCCCTTGCAGGACGGATAGACATAAAACGCCCCTTCCGGCTCCGGGCATTCAATTCCCTTCGCCTGGTTCAGCATGGAAACCACAAGGTCGCGCCGTTTCTCGAATATGGCCTTGCGTTCACCGATGAAATCCTGCGGACCATTAAGCGCTTCCACAGCCGCCCATTGAGCGATCGATGTCGTGCCTGAGGTCTGCTGGCCCTGAATTTTGGTCATCGCCTTGATCAGCTCGATCGGGCCTGCAGCATAACCAATACGCCAGCCGGTCATTGCATAAGCCTTCGAAACCCCGTTCATGGTCAGCGTCCGGTCGATCAGGCCAGGTTCGACCTGTGCCGGCGTGACAAACTCGAATTCGCCATAACAAAGGTGCTCATACATATCGTCCGTCAGTATCCAGATTTCCGGATAACGCATCAGCACATCGGTAAGCGCCTTCAATTCGTCGTAGGAGTATGCCGCACCGGACGGGTTTGATGGCGAGTTGAAAACCAGCCATTTTGTCTTTGGCGTAATGGCAGCCTCCAGCGCTTCCGGCGTCAGTTTGAAGGAGTTTTCCAACGTGGTCTCAATAAAAACCGGAGTACCGCCATTCAACAGCACCATATCAGGATAGCTTACCCAATAGGGCGCCGGAATAAGCACCTCATCACCTTCGTTCAATGTAGCGGCAAATGCGTTGTAAAGGATCTGCTTTCCACCGGTCCCGACAATGATTTGATCCGGAGAATAGTCGAGCCCGTTCTCCCGCTTGAATTTCGCTGCAATGGCTTCCCGCAATTCAATGATGCCAGGCACGGCGGTATACTTGGTTTCACCCCGGTTTATCGCGTCAATCGCCGCTTCCTTGATGTTGTCTGGCGTATCGAAATCAGGCTCACCGGCACCCAGGCCAATCACATCACGACCGGCAGCTTTCAGATCTCTCGACTTCTGCGCTACGACAATGGTGGCGGAAGGTTTGACGCGTGAAATTACATCGGCAAGAAAGGCCATATCAGGACTCCGGCGTAGGAAATGAATTCGGATATCGAATAGGCGCTATTTGGTGTCATGACAAGGGATCAAAAACAGTCAGCTCTTTGTTTGGCTGAAGCTTGTATCAGCAAGGCTGAAGGCTGGTCGTCGGTGTCTCGTAATAATTATCTTGCCGCGGAAGTACTCCACAAAAAAACCGGTCGGCCATCGCAGACCGACCGGACAGTTTACCTTGATTGAATTCTTCTGTTCAATCACGGATGGAAACGCGGAACTTACTTCCGCAAACCTGCCTCCTAGAGTTCAGGCGATTTGATCATGAACAGGAACTCTTCGACCGCCTTCTTTGATTCCGGACGCAGATTGTCAATTCCCTCATAGGGCATGCCGATTGCAGGACCTTCGTCAGGATATTTGGCCTTGCGCTTCAGATGCCGCTGGATCATACGGACAAATTTCGCCCCGCCCCAGGCACCGATCTCGGTTGAAACCGGATATTTCTCCTGCGGATCGCGGAACAGATCGTAGAAGTCGGCCAGTATCGCATTGTCGATATTCCCGCCGGGGATCGCCAACTTGTACTGTTCTTTAACGACCGCTTCCAGCTTGTTGATATTGTAGAGGAAGACAAAGTCGCGGCGCCCATGGGTCTCGCCATTCAGGAAAAGCGAGGTTTGGTCGATCCCGTCGATAACCCGGTCTGTCGGGATCCCGTCGGTCGCTTCACCCAGCCTGGCGATTGTCGAAAACAGGTCGGTCACATGCACGATGTCGCCGACAACGCTGTCTGCTTCGATCATGCCGGGCCAGCGGACGAAGGCATCAACGCGTACGCCACCTTCGGTAGTACTGCCCTTGCCGCCCCTGAAGATCATCGGCGTGTAACCCGACTGCGGAGAATATTTGGTGAAATGGCCATTATCGCCCATTACGATCACCAGCGTATTGTCAGCGACGCCTAGCGTATCCATCTCGGCCATCAACTCGCCGATCCACTGATCAACCAGCTTCATCTTCTCGACATAGGTGCCGCCATTCGGCGTCGTGTACTGATCGGTGGTCACGCGCGGCCCGGTCAGCGGATAGAGCGGCCAATATTGCAGGAAGAACGGCTCGTCCTTGGCTGCCAGCTCACGCAGCTGCTCCATTGCCTGGTTCTGATAGCGAACATTCATCTCGTGATATTTCGCTTCATTCCAGCGTTCACCTGCCTCCATGTGGACTTCCATGACATTCTGGTCACGGGTTCCTTCGACACCGGTCACCATGCTGGCAGCATCTGTCCGCAACCAGCCGTCTATCGTGTATTTCGCGTCATAATTGTTGCTGCCGATGCCGATCGACACTTCTTCATCCGCCGCATCGTCGTGGAAGATCGTCAGCTGGCCCTGCTGGTGGATCGGAAAGGCGGCATAGTCGAAGCCCTGAAAGTTTGGCCAGGCTTCCTTGATATCGCCCATATGCCACTTGCCGATATGCGAGGTGTTGTAACCGGCATCAGACAGGAGTTCCGCCAGGGTCACTTCCTTGCCAGCCAATCCGAAACCGGAGATATCGACCGCCGTGTTGCCCATACCGTTGCGGTAAGGCTGGCGCCCGGTCATGAAGGCAACGCGGGTCGGTGTGCAGGACGGTTCGGTATACATCCGCGAGAGACGCATGCCCTCGCGGGCAATCTCGTTGATTGCAGGCGTTTCATAGCCCCGGATCGAATTCAGCGTCTTGCTGCCAAGATCACCAAAACCGATATCGTCGATCAGAATGTACAGGATATTCGGCGGCTTGCCGCCATTTCTTTCCTTGAATTCGGCAAGCTTGGCATCCAGCTCCGCATCTTCCAGGGCCCATTTTTCCCCATGTTGCGCCTCCAGAATGTAATATTCTGCATCATGGGCGATGTTATTGTTTTGAGCGTGCACTGGCGTGGCAAAAGGCAACAAGCCCAGTGTCAGTGCCGCGGTTAACTTTCTCAAACTTGGTTTCATAAGAAGGTTTCCTGTTTTTGCGGTCGCTGTCCCACTACGGGTCATTCTTGATACTCGTACACTTTTTGTCAAACAACTGACTCATTGAACCCGATGTGCAAATACAATCGTCGCGCTAAATCCTGTTGGAAAGGGAACAAGCGGTATGTTACCGTAACATTTGCCAGGAACTCCCTGTCTGAATTGCAGTATTTCGAAACCTGAGAAGGGCTTGCATGCTTCCTCCGATATCGTCAGGCCACCCGGATCTACCGGATCGGCAAGCCGTGGAAACAGCCCTTCAGAGCGTGTTGGACAGCCCAGATTTTTCCGGCGCCAAACGATTATGCGCATTGCTGGAATATGTCGTCAGAGAGTCCCTGGACGGACGCGCCGAACTCATTCGTGGCAAGACCATCGCACTGGATGTCTATGACCGCGGGATGGATCAAGACGACCGCGGCCTGAACCTGGTCAAGGTGGATGCTGGCCGGCTGCGTCGCCGCCTTGCAAATTACTACGAAAATTCAGGTGCCAATGATCTGACCCGGATCGAAATTCCGCAAGGCGGTTATGCGCCCATCTTCATCAATGCCGAACAGCAGAACACTGAAAATCGCAATCCAGCTATCACTGAAACGCAACGAACCAACCTACCCCTCTTTGCCTTCCTCGGCGTTGTCTTACTGGCTGTTGCAATGACATACTTTTTCGTCGGCCAAGACGGAGGCCAAGAGGTTACTGTCGATACCACCGAACGGGATACCGCGCTCAGACAGGCAATCCTGGCAAAGTCGCCCACCGCGCTGCAGTCACTTAATCTCTCCACCCAGGCCAGGTCGCTGATCTTTCCGCCGCTGGACCCGAAAAGATTGCAGTCGACGCTGGAGATGTTCGAGCGATCCATTGAGCTCGACGAGAACAATTTCGGCGGCCATGCGGGCGCAGCACAGATCTCGGCAATGCAGGCAATTCTCAGCCCTCAGGGAACGCGCCGGCAGGAACGGATAAGCGCGGCTCAGACCTATGCCAACAACGCTCTGCAATTGCGGCCGGAGGATGCCTGGACGCAATCCGCATTGGCATGGGTTGCCTTTGCCAAGCGGAATTTTGACGAGGCAAATGAAATTTCGAAGCGCGCAGTGGCAATCGCCCCGAATGACTATGACGTGCTGGATTTTGACGCGCTGATCGCCCTTTTCACCGGACAGTTTGAGCGGGCGGTCGAGAGTTCTAGTCCCGAACGCCACAAGGGCAGAACCGGATCGCGATTTGTCTACCGCAACATCTATGCGGTCTCGAACTTCTATCTCGACAATTATGACGAGACGATTGATTTCCTCGAACAGGCCGCAGAAATGGGCGATCCGGTCTCACAGCTATCGATCATCTATCAGGCGGCAGCCCACCAGATGGCAGGCAATGAAAATGCCGCAGCAAGATTGGTGGACGATTTCAAGCAGTCCTGGCCCGATGGCCGTCCCGACATTCTGTTGAAGTGGGTGTTCAGCGACAAGAGCTACGCTGATCAGGTAATGGAACCGTTCAAGGCTGCAGGCTGGTCATCAAGACAAACGGAAGAAGAACCTTCCGAGCAAATCCGCTGACCGCCAGTCAGCTCCCGAACACCGCACGCCAACGTTCTCTTGCCGGCTGCGGCCAGATTTCCGGAATGTTGTAATATTCCTCATAGACCGGCACGTCGGAAGGAAGCTTGACCCAAGGCATCTTGCTCGACGTGAAAATATGAATGTCCGGCGGGCACCGGCCCGGCTCTTCCAGCGTTCCGATGCGGATATGACGCAGCTTGCCCTCCCGGGCGAGATAATTGCTGAAAACTGCCACCCCGCATTTCGAACAACGCGTAATTATCTGCCCCTTCCCGCTCGCAGTCTCGAGTTGTTCCTCTCGTATGGGACCGTCGCACTCGACATTCTCGGTCTCGATAATGCCATTCAATGCAAATGCAGTCCCCGTCTGCTTCTGACAATCGCTGCAATGGCAGCAATGCACATACATCGGCGCCGCCTTTAGCTGATAGGTAACCGCCCCACATCCACATTTTCCCTTGATCATTTTCACCACCTATTCCCAACAAGTCTCGAAGCAGAAAAGAAACTGCATCACCAATAATCGCAAAATCTGTCAAATTCTCAAACGAACACTCATTGTCATTTTTGGACATGCCTGAGGCAATTCACAGTTCCCAAAGCGTCAATTTGGGTCAAGAATCCCTTGAATCTCAATCAATTACCTGTGATTCCTGCCTCAATTTCGCCACGACAATTGCCCTGCAATGCCCCGATTCGACCGTATCACCGCCCAGATGAGGTGGTTTTTATGGGACCATCAGAAATTGTTGGCGTGGGGCGTGTGCACTGAGATGTGCATTTTATCACAGCATTTTTGATACTTGGAACCCATTTGGGTTTTCCGGCACGCAATGAAAATTGCGGATCGGAAGTGATGATTGCGCATATGCAGGAGGTGACCAGTTTTGGACGATCAGGTTAAGGGACGCTGTTCAAACAGATCAGGGCGAAACAAAGTTACCGCCATCGACAGCTCTTCGAACACCGCCAATCTGCTGCTGGTCAATCTGGTTGCGATCGCGGCAATTTTGTTGGCGAGCGCGGCAACCCTTAGCGTGGCTTTGGCGGCGTAAAGACTGGGTTAATCCACTTGTGGATATAGTGCGTAATCAAAATGGTTATTTTCTCGCCATTACCGGCCGGACCAGCCGGAGCAATGGCAAGACCAAGGCGTAGGACAATGAATAGACCCCAAAAGCCAACTTCAAGCTCGGCATTCGCGCAGCGAGTTACCCCACAAGTGCTTTTCGTGCGTGCGCTTATCGCGTTCGTGCTCCTCATCGGCTCTGTCCTGATCGTTCAGTTCACCTGGACGGCAGCCAAGGCAGGCCTGAACGAAATCAGTTCGCCGCCGGCAGTTACTGCACCCGCACCGGAACTTCCCGAACCGGGAATTGAGGAAAAGGAAATCGGCGATCCCGACCGGGCGTAGCCGGATCTCGGTGATATCGCCTGATCTAGGTCGTCTGAAGTTCTGAGATACCCTCGGGGTCCTCGCCCATCGCTTTGGCAATCGCGTACAAGATCTGTTTTGGCTTGTACAGATCCGCGATCGCGACCGTGTTGCCGGTCGTCAAAACAAGCACCAATGTCCCGGTTTTGAACAGCCAGCCCAGCAGCCCGTATTTTATTTTTGCATCTTCAATCAGGTCATAGGGCAAGTCGACGGGAAGGTCTTTCGGCCATCCGGGGTGATAGCGCAGACCATCTGGCAGGATCTGAACCCGAATGGTCTGATACCGAAGAAATGCATGCGCTGCCAAAACCGGCACACCGATCGCGATCACGATGACAATCAGCCGCGACAGCGCGCTCCCCTCCATTCCCATCGAAGAGAGATAGATCCAGGTTCCCGCATACATCACCGATATCATCAAGGTTGGCAGAAAAATCTGCCAATGCGCCCGATAGACCTTCTTGTGGGTCAGCTCGAGTTCGCCGGGATCGGCCACCGTGCGGACATGCGGCACACCGGGCCTGCCATTGTCATCAGCAACGTTCAGTACATCACGCTTAACCTTGCGCGCCATTGCCTGCTCCAAATTTCCCAGTCAGTTTCCCGGCACTGTACACCGCTTGTCAGGCACTGCACAGCAATTGCCGCAATTTCTGTGGACACTATATGTGCATAAAACACAAGTGAAGTTACCGCTTTCGCCCGCCGGTCAACATCAATTTCCGGCCAGATCCGAAAAGGAAAACCCATGCAGCGTAGTTTTCGTGCAAATCTACCCTTGATTGTTTTGCTGTCAGCCTTTGTCTACGCGCCCAGCCCCGCAAATGCAGTCGACAGCTACAACACGCAAAAGCACTCGATCGTAGTTGAGACGGTCGCGGATGGTCTCGACCAGCCATGGGGAATGACCGAACTTCCGGACGGTTCCATCCTGGTGACTGAGAAAGGCGGCAAACTGTGGCGCATCGAAAACGGGAACAAGACCGAAGTCACTGGCCTGCCCAACATCAGCGCCACCGGCCAAGGTGGCCTGCTCGACATTGCCGCGGATGAAGATTTTCAGAACAACCGCAAGATTTACTTTACCTGGTCTGAGCCGGGCCCGGGCGGCTCCGGCACGGCCCTTTCGTCCGCAAGGCTTTCGGACGACAATCAGGCACTTGAGGATTTGACCCTCCTCTTTTCGATGAACAAGAAAAGCCAGGGTGGCCGCCACTTCGGTTCGCGTATTATCCTGGCACCTGAGGACAAGATATTCATCACAACCGGTGACCGCGGTGAGCCAGATCGGGCTCAGGATTATTCCGACCATGCCGGCGCCGTCATCCGGCTGAACCGCGATGGTTCTGTTCCCGATGACAATCCGCATGCCGCTGCCGGTGACAACAACACCCAGCCGGAGCTTTGGTCCAAGGGGCACAGAAACCCACAGGGTGCTGATCTCAACCCGCAATCAGGCGAATTGTGGATCATCGAGCATGGCGCGCGCGGTGGCGATGAGGTCAACATTCCGGTGGCGGGTAAAAACTATGGCTGGCCGGAAATTTCCTATGGCCGCCACTATTCCGGTCAGAAGATCGGCCAGGGGTTTGAGGCACCGGGCTTCGAACAGCCAATCTGGTATTGGGATCCGTCAATCGCCCCGTCCGGTGCTGCATTTTATGACGGAGACCTGTTTCCCGAGTGGCAGGGTGATCTGCTTGTTGCGGCCCTGAAATTCCAGATGCTGGTCCGGCTGGAAGTCGACGGCGACCAGATAACCGGCGAGGAACGGCTGTTGGAAGACAGGTATGGCCGCATTCGTGATGTCGAAGTCTTCTCGGACGGCGCAGTCTACCTGCTCACCGATTCTTCAGATGGGCGCCTACTGCGGATTACGCCTGGCTAAGATGATCGATCCAAACTTCATTCCTGCTAACAAAAAGGGCGTCTGAAAATTCAGACGCCCTTTCTTAATTCGATCTAAAAAGCTCGGCTTTACTGCTGCTCAAGCTGGCTTTCGACGATCAACTCAGCCAGCTGGTTGTATTCGCCGCATTCCCTGCCACCGCAAATCCGTTCGATTTCGGAAAGCTGTTCGCGGGCATTTTCCAGCATGCCAAGCTGAATGTAAGCTTCGCCGAGATATTCACGCACCAAGCTGAAATCCGGGTTCATCGCAATCGCTGACTTGTAGTAGCCGAGCGCGACGTCCATCCGATCGAGCTTACGATTTGAAAATCCGAGATAGTTCAGAACACGTGGATCGTGCTGGTTTGGCGCCATTTTGAGAACATCAATCGCTTGCTGATATTCGCCTGCATCGGCAAGCGCCTTGCCATAATCATAGATCAGCGATTGTTTGCCATCCTTGTTCAGATCAGCTTCCGCAACACATTTTCCCTTCCCAAATAGGCGCTTGGCTTCCGGATCCCAGACCTGTCCGGCAGGGCAATTGGGTGGAGAAGCAGGTGTTGCAGGTGAAGAACTGTCGGAATCGCCACCAGCAGCAAAAGCCGGCCCGGCAGGCACAAAGGCAAGTAAGGCAACTGCAAATGTCATTGCAAATGCATGATTAACATATCTGGTCATTAAGAGCTCCTGATACGAGAAGTGTTTCAAGCCCGGCATAATGCATGTTCTGCCGACGCACGGGTGCAATTTGCTATATGGTTCCTGAATATAGGCTGAACTGTGCAAATTGGTACATCATAAAACTACAAATCGTTGTGTACGCAAGATTGGCAATTCTCGTGCCATCATACTGTAGGAATCAGAGAAAAAAGGCGCGGTGGATACCGCGCCTGCTTAGTTGAATACCGGAAATCTATTTGCTTTCAAATCAATAACCGTAAAATCCAAATCCGACGAAGGGAACCGGAACCACTGGAACCGGCACGACCACGACCGGCCGATAATATGGTCGATAAACCCGTCTTGGATAATATGGCTTGTAAACCCTACGCGGATAAGCCACGCCATAGGTGCGGCCCCGGTAGTAATTGTGTCGGTAGATATTGTGCGCAATTACGCCGCCAACCACGGCCCCGGCAATTGCTGCCCCGACCCATTTACCACCTGCATTAGCCGGCTTTGCCTGAAAGCCGATAATCAATGCAATTGCAAATAGCGCGATTAGTAGATTTCTTATCAGCCGGCCGGAACGCTCTTCATCACGCTTGGCAGCTATTACCCTGCTATGTCTCTTCGAAGTCATGCCATTCTCCTGTAAGTCTGGAGTTGCACCTTCGCCTGCTGGATTGGCTCCCAAGCCGCCGATCCAATGCCCAGCACACGCGGATCCGGACCATTCTACGACAGTCCGGACCATTTACCAATTCACTTTATTGGACAAAGGGCGAAATACAGGGCCGGCGCGGGTTCGGTCCAAACGGTTGGAACGTGTTCGACGCAATATCATAGGAGCGGTATTGGTTGGCACACCACTGGTAATGCTCCTGCGGATACCCGGCTGCCACGGGTGGTGGAGGAGGTGGAGGCGCTGCATAGGCCGGCTGCCGATAGAGAATCGGCCCACCATAGGTCGTATGGTAGTGATAGGCATTGGCATATCCATGCGAATGGCAGCCCAACCCCTCGTGGCAATGGTTTTGCCCTGCCCTGACAATCGTCCCGATCACGGCACCGGCAACAATTCCTCCCAGGACGCCCTTCCAGAAATTACTACTGGCCTGCGCCTGATCACTACCAGTCATTGCAGGCGTAACCGCCAAGGCGGTAGCGCACGCAATGGTTAAAACCAATTTCCTCATTTCAGAATTCCTTCCGGATTTTCGTATTGGAATAGATTCTCAATCTTCATGTTAACAATAAAAACCGTTTGCGGTCACCAAATACATGTGACCAAAGGTAAGATTCCTGTTCATTTCGTCAAATTTTTCAACGCCAACGAAAGGCTATCCGGTAGCCAGCTTAGCCAAACGGCCTATGATTGCAACGCCACCGCTGCAAGCTTTGCGGACCGATTCACCATCTTCAACACAAATCAAAGTTACCAGTATTGGCGCCAGATAAATCTGCGGCGGCACTTGTTCGAAAACGCACGATAAGGCATCAAGCAAAACGACGATTCCGATCATTGCTTGCACGACGGGGCCATTGATGAGCAAACCCTCCGGTGAACTGACCTTGAGAACGCTGGCCATGCCTGCGGATGCAAATGCCGCCGGCGATATTTTTGGTGGATGGGTGATGTCTCAAATGGATTTGGCCTGCGGAATACGTGCTGCAGAACATGCCGGGACCCGGGTGGTTACGGCAGCCGTCAATGAGATGGCATTCCAAAAAGCCATGAAGATCGGTGACACCTTGTCCATTTATACCCATGTTGCAAAGGTAGGCCGGACATCAATGACGCTGGATGTGGAAGCATGGGCACAACGTTATCTGTCCAGCCATCGTGAAATTGTCACAAAGGCGCGCTTTGTAATGGTCGCGCTCGACGAGGACGGAAAGCCGACCCCCGTATAGCATTCCCAAAACGCAGACCATCTGGCAAAAACTGGTTATAATGTTGCAATGAGCATTATTCGTTACGCAGTCCTGACAGTTTGCCTGCTTGCTTTGGCGGGATGTGTAACCGCGACCGTGCGTACACCTTACACAATTGATGAACTGGTAGGCGCTTCGGTTGAGGGCCAATATGGCTTGCGTTTCTTCCCCGACCGAAATCCAGACCTGCAATCTGCACTTGGCTGGAGTGCTGCCCAGGGCGGAAAACCGCCGGTTCCCGCCAGCGGTCGGTTTGACATTCTCGCCCTTTCGAGCGGTGGGCCGGATGGTGCCTATGGCGCCGGTATCATGAAAGGCCTGACGGAATCCGGGAGGCGACAGGAATATGAGATCGTGACCGGCGTTTCCACCGGTGCGCTCATCGCCCCGTTTACCTTCATTGGCCCGCTGGGAGATGCTCCCCTGAAGGAAATCTATACAAGCGGCGAAATCGGCAAGGTCATCGGGCGTCCGAGCGTATTTGCGGCGGTAAGCGGGCCCGCATTATATCCGGCAACCGGAATTGATCAGTTGATCGCCAGATATGTGAATGCAGCCTTGCTGCAGAAAATCGCAAACGAGCACGCGAGTGGGCGTCGGCTTTTGATAGCGACAGCCAATATCGACGCCAACCAGCTGACGGTCTGGAACATGGGCGCCATCGCAAAAATTGGCGGCGATCGCGGATTGACGCTGTTCCGCGACATATTGAAAGGTGCCATCGCCATTCCAGGTGCCCTCGCCCCCGTCGAAATCAACACCAGCATCGGCGACAGAACCATCACCGAGCTTCATGGCGATGCAGGGGTATTGTCCTACTACTATGCCGAACCCGGCCTCGTGCCCTCCAACTATGTAAGACCTGGTGGAAATCGGGATCGCGCCCGCATGGACATCATTCTCCACAATCAGATTGAGGCACCGCCAAACAATGTTGAAGCCCGAAGCCTCAAGCTGGCGGCGCGGTCGGTTTCAGCGCTGACACGCACTTCCATGCGCCTGCTTCTGGATTCCACCCTGGCGGAGACAAAGACTGCCGGTGTAGAGGTTCGCTATACGGCAATTCCTTTAGACTGGGAGACGGTATCGTCGCTGGGCTTCGACACCGAATACATGCGCAAGACCTACGATCTGGGTTACAGACGCGCACTTGAAGATACGCTCTGGCAGACCGGACCGCTCGACTAGTCTTCAAACTTGCAATTGCTGAGCAATCAAATCTCGATTGTCGCTCCGCTGGCTTCAAACGGTTCTCATGCCGCGCAACGGTAATGATTTCGTAAGATCAATCCGTCCTAGCAAACCGGAAAGAGTCCACAGCTTTTCATTCTGCGACAAGGGTATTCCGGCAGCACAAATGTTATAATTCCCGCGTAAAGATTCGGCGCCAGGTCATGATCAACATGACCTGCAGATATTGAAAATGGAATAGATATTATGAGCCTGAAATTAAGTGCACCGACAACCATTATTTTTCTGATCTCTCTCGTGGCAGCAATTATCAGCCTGCTGACGAGGTATGGCGGGATGAGTTTTGGACTGGAGTCTTTTCACTGGGCACTTCTGGCCTATCTGATCCTGGCAGCGGGAACACTTTTCAAAGGCGTATGACGCAGCGTAAGAAATCACGGTCAATCTGTTTCAAAAAATACGCTGGTTTATTAGTCGACTAAACAAATCAGCTGTATATTTTGACAGCTAAATTTCTTGCTGTATTCAATGCAGGATTGCGCTTGTAAAAGCCCGCAATCTTATATTGTGTTAACATTGAATTTTTTCTCTGGAATACTTAGTTCCGAATTTATATATAAATACTGGATTAATATAGAAAATCTGATTCATCATAATTTTGCAATAATATGGCCATGCTCTTGCCATATTAATAATCGATCGATTCTCTCAGGTCTGGGTGGGCGTTCCCTTGTGGGAGGACCGAATTATGCCGGTATCGAAGAACAAGCCGGCTCCTGTAGCGAGTCGCTCTGCCAAGAGCAAGCATACCAAAGAAGAAGAAAATTATTCCGCATCATTCGATGCATTTGAAAATCCAAATACTCCGGTTGATCTGTATGAATCCGATTTTGCAAATGAGGCAGAGGCAGAAGCGGATCCGGACAAGGAATTTTCAGACATAATCAGCTATTCTGATCGGCTGCACCGAGCGATGGCAGCCGTTGACATCCAGCTTGCGCTGGAAGATCTGGATCGCGAAGAAAGCCAGCTGGGCGCACGGTCGGCAATGACGCCGGACGCCGACGAAGATCTGGCCGAAGATCTGGCACTTGAGGAACTGCTTTCCCGAGAATTGTCGGAAGACGCAGATGCGATCGATGAACAGGCAGCGGTTGAACAGCCTGTACATGCCATCCCTTCGCATACTGTACCTATGCACAACGCACCTACGCACGCCACTGCAGAAATCCCTGTACAGTCCGATCCTGATATAGATGACAAGGATGAGCAGGATGCAATCGTCGGACTGGCGACATTGCACGTCGAGCGTGCCTGCCGCGATGTTATTGACGAGGCAAAGTCGGACGCATTGATGCGCCGCATCGTCAAGCAGCGCAAGGAAGCCATGAACATGGCGGTGACCTCCGACGAGCAACCTGACTATGAGGTCGAGCTCCCGGAAGATGAGGCGCGCAATTCCTTCACCAGCGCCTTCACAGCAAGAAGACTGTCATATGCTTCTGCAGCAGTGGCGATCCTGGCTGTAGGCATTTATGCTTCGGCCAACATAAACAGCCTGCCGGTATTCAGTAGTGCTTTCCTCGGTCAATCCGAAGAAGCTGCCAACACGACAGCTTCGATGACAGCCGTTCCAGGCACGGCATCGCCAACCCGTGACACGGAGCCGGCGCTAACAGCTGCTGTGCAACCGGAATCCACCGAACCACCGGTAAAGGTGACTCCAGTTGAAGAGACAACCATTGTAAAGCAGGCGAAAGTAGCCGCACCTTCCAATCCTTCGCCATTGTTGACCGCACCGGTCGCAGAGGAGGCCACGCAAAAGGCTGATACTGATCCAGCTGCAGTCAAGCAAGCGGTTACAGCTTCAGTTGAACCTTCAAGCAATCAGGTTGAACAAGCCGCGAATACGGCGAAAACAGAAGCTGCCCCGGTTGTCAAACTGGCTAACACCGCCACAACAGTTCAGAAGACCGGAAATACACCGGCAACCGCTGTTCAGGCAGTCAATTCAGTGGCACCGGTAGCAAATGGCCCGAGTATCAAATACTCGAACAGCTATGCGGCAAGCGATGCCGCTGGTTCGGCAAATCAGGCCTGGAACGAAAATCTGAATGCAAGAATGGGAACAGGGACGCAACCTTCGACAGGAAAAACGGCTGCAACCACATCCGGTAACGCTCCAAGCCAGGATACGTTGACCGATGAGGACAGAAGAATTGCCGCATTGCCCGACGATCCACCGCTCCTGAACCCGGAAGAAAATATTGGCAACACGGACGGCACGCAGCAAACGCTTCGTCGTTCGGAACAGGCAGTAGAGCGGGCGCTTTCGCAGTCGCTTGGTCTTGAGGGTGTGGGCAAGCAGGCGCGTGCCGATCTGAAAAACCGTCTGGTAGCCGGTGAGTGCCTGTCGACAGCACTAAGCGAAGTCCTGGGACAGGTTCCGATTGTAGCAATGCGTGACTTGATCCTTTCCCTTGATAGCGAGTGTTGAATATGCAGATTTTTTCGAACGCCAACCATGGTATTGCCTTGAATATTGCCAGCATGTTTGTCGTCTTCACGGCTTTGCTTTTGGCGTTCGCCCTGCCCTCGCAATCTCAGGAACTTGAAAAGAACATCATGACTGGCGGCGCCAAGGGCACCTACATCCAGATTGGGCGCGACCTGGCGGGTATCAGCGCTGAGTGTGGATATACGCTGAATGTGCAGGAAAGCGCCGGCAGTCTTGAAAACCTCGTTGCCGTCAAGAACCGCCTGTTCACGCAATTCGGTATCGTCCAGTCGGACGTGCTGGAATATGTCCGCGCCTATTCGGCAAACGACCCGGAACTGAAACGCTCGCTTTACGGCGTGCGCATCATGTTCCCGCTTTATAATGAAGAGGTCCATGTCCTCGCCAAACGCGAAATCACCAGCTTGAAGGAATTGTCGGGCCGCAAGGTGGCCGTTGGCGCAAAGGATAGTGGCACTTTCCTGACGGCAAGTCTGATGCTGGATATCATGCGCATCACCGACGCCGAGCGGCTGCCAATCGGTAGTTCTGCTGCTCTACCGCAATTGCTGTCCGGCCAGATCGACGCAATGTTCTATGTCGCAGGTGCTCCGACCAAGCTGTTCGACGACAACCAGATCGACGGCGCACAATTCCACCTGCTGGACATCAACGAAGCGCCGCTTCGCGCCACCTATACCCCGGCTGAAATTCCCGGCGGCACCTACCCCTTCCAGCCCGACACGGTAGATGCGGTCGCGGTCAAGGCCGTCTTGATGACTTTCGACTACAATCCGAAGAAGAGCGACTACCACAAGCAAAGCTGCAAGGCTGCCTCCGACATGGCCGCATTGCTGCTGACCAATCTCTCTCGGGTTCGTGAATCCGGCCACCCCAAGTGGAAAAACGTCGACCTGGCAGCCATCCCCCCTGGCTGGCAGGTCAGCGATTGCGTGAAGGCAGGCATGCGTCCCAACTACAAACTCTCCTGCAAAACCCCCATTGCCCCGGCGACGGCAGCAGCCATCCCGGCAGACCAGGAATATCTCGACCTCCTCAAACAGCGGCTAAGCCAGTAACTGCGTAAAGAGGCAACCGGCCGATCGGTCGGGATATGGCCCCTCCGTTTCAACCGGGCGGAGGGGCTTTTCTTTTGTGAACATTCCAATTTGTCAAATCACACTAATTACAAGCCGAAATACAAGTTGAAAAAATCGCCGGATTGCTGCCACGCCAGCGCCAATTCGCGCGCACATTTCTCCTGTCTATTCTGCCTCGCCGGACAATCCGGCAAAGCGTACTCAATATTTAACAGGAGAGAATTCATGAAGAAATTGCTCACCACAGTCTCAATATTGACATTTACCGCAGGCGTGGCCTGGGCACAGGATTTCGGTGCCGTCGATGCCGACGCCAATTCAATGGTCTCCATGGAAGAAGCTTCAGCAGCAGGCCTTCCCTGGACCGAAGATGAATTCAAGATGGCCGATGCCAATGGCGACGGCTCACTCGACCAAGACGAGTTCAAGGCTGCAATCATGAAATAACTTTCAGGATTGCGTTTTGCCCCGCCGTGCCAGTATTTCCCCGCGGCGGGGTTTTTGA
The DNA here is from genome assembly GCA_028289365.1 of Salaquimonas sp. GTDB lineage: Bacteria > Pseudomonadota > Alphaproteobacteria > Rhizobiales > Rhizobiaceae > BOKV01. The sequence goes on from JANQQM010000063.1 coordinate 31,495, forward strand.
TTTTATAGCAGCTCCAGCATTACCGGTGTGCCGCACCCCTCCTGACACCCTCCTGTCAGTAGCCAGTCAATTTACTCTTCTCTGCCCCTTTCCATTTGCGTCCGCACTGGCCATATTCAGGCCATGCCGCGATCACGACAAAAGAAGACAGGAAAACCGGTAGCGATCAGCAACCGAGGCGCTGAAGAAGCGCCCGGCCGGTCAGGCCACGCCCGCGCAGGCGATGCATCAGCATCTGCCGCGAGCGAAAACAAGGGCTTCGGTGAGGTTCCACAGCAAGAAATCAAAGGCGCGCCGCTGGAAGGCTCGGTTACCAACTGGGCCGAGCAGCTTGAGCGCGAGGCCCGCGATGCCGAGATGCGAGAGATCCGCTCCAAGGCCGGCAAGCATCGCCGAAAAGCTCAACTCGGTCACGCTGACCGAGCGGCCGAAGAGGCAGCCGCACCGGATGGCACGCCCCCGCGGAGCCGTGGCAAAGCCACTGGCGCGAGCGCAAAAAAAGCTGCCAGGGAAGAGGCGCCTGCCAAACGAGAGGTGACGCAAAAGCGCACCGGTGGCGGCTCGCTGATCGGCGGCTCCAACGATCCCCGTGCCCGCGCCAAGGCCGGGCTGATGCCGGTCGCCGGTCTGGATGTCAGCCTCGAGGAAGCAGGTCAGCTGGAGAGCACGGCAGGCGTCACCGCAACGGTCGAGGCCCTGAAGCAGCTGATCGAACATGGCGATCCCAACCTCTCCGGCTGGATACCCCACCGGCCTGAACGACCGGAGAAGTCGGAAGGCGGCATCCGCCTGCAAATGGTCACCGATTTCGAACCCAATGGCGACCAGCCAACGGCAATCGCCGATCTGGTCGAGGGGATGGAATCTTCTTATTTTTCCGCCGACCCATCCGGGTCGCCGTCCGTTCACGCGCAGGCACCTCAGCTGGACGCTTCGGCTGGCGCTGCCACGGAGGGGGATTCGTCCCACGATGCATCGGTGACTAATTCAGGCGACAGCCCGACCGAGCCGAACGGCGAGGCGCGAGCTTCAGACGAGCGCCCCCGCGGAGCCGATGCGTCGGCATCTGGCGTGAGCGCAAACCAACTTTCCAGCAACACTCAAGTGTTGCTGGGCGTCACCGGCTCGGGCAAGACCTTCACCATGGCCAAGGTGATCGAGGCGACCCAGCGCCCTGCCCTGATCCTGGCGCCGAACAAGACGCTCGCCGCCCAGCTTTACGGCGAGATGAAGAGCTTCTTCCCCGACAATGCGGTGGAATATTTCGTCTCCTATTACGACTACTACCAGCCGGAAGCCTATGTGCCGCGCTCGGATACCTATATCGAGAAGGAATCCTCGATCAACGAGCAGATCGACCGCATGCGCCACGCCGCCACCCGCGCGCTGCTGGAGCGCGACGATGTGGTGATCGTCGCCTCGGTCTCCTGCATTTACGGTATCGGTTCGGTTGAGACCTACACCGCCATGACCTTCGAGATGAAGATCGGCGACCGCATCGACCAGCGCCAGCTGCTTGCCGACCTCGTCGCCCAGCAATACCGCCGGGCCGATGCCAACTTCATCCGCGGCTCCTTCCGCGTCCGCGGCGACACGATTGAGATCTTCCCCGCCCACTTGGAAGATGCCGCCTGGCGCATCTCGCTGTTTGGCGACGAGATCGAGACCATCACCGAATTCGACCCGCTCACCGGCAAGAAGACCGGCGAACTGAAAGCGGTGAAGATCTACGCCAACTCGCACTATGTCACACCCCGCCCGACGCTGAATCAGGCCACCAAGGCGATCAAGGCCGAACTGCGCACCCGCCTCGACGAGCTGAACGCCGCCGGTCGCCTGCTCGAGGCCCAGCGGCTCGAACAGCGCACCACCTTCGACCTCGAAATGCTGGAGGCGACCGGCTCCTGCGCCGGCATCGAGAACTATTCGCGCTATCTGACCGGCCGCAAGCCCGGCGAGCCGCCACCGACCCTGTTCGAATACATCCCCGACAATGCCATCGTCTTTGTCGATGAGAGCCACGTCACCATTCCGCAGATCGGCGGCATGTATCGCGGCGATTTCCGCCGCAAGGCGACGCTGGCCGAATACGGCTTCCGCCTGCCCTCCTGCATGGACAACCGCCCGCTGCGCTTCGAGGAGTGGGACGCCATGCGCCCCGACACCATCTGCGTTTCGGCGACGCCTGGCGGCTGGGAGCTGGAGGCGGCGGGCGGGGTCTTCGCCGAACAGGTGATCCGCCCAACCGGGCTGATCGACCCGCCGGTCGATGTGCGCCCCGCCAAGACCCAGGTCGACGATTTGCTCGGCGAGGTCAAGGAAGTGGCCCAGGCCGGCTACCGCTCGCTCGTCACCACGCTGACCAAGCGCATGGCCGAGGACCTGACCGAATATCTGCACGAACACGGCGTGCGCGTGCGCTACATGCATTCCGACATCGACACATTGGAGCGCATCGAGATCATCCGCGACCTGCGGCTCGGCGCCTTCGACGTACTGGTCGGCATCAACCTGCTGCGCGAGGGCCTCGGCATTCCCGAATGCGCGCTGGTCGCCATTCTCGACGCCGACAAGGAGGGCTTCCTGCGCTCCGAGACCTCGCTGGTGCAGACCATCGGCCGCGCCGCGCGGAATGTTGACGGCAAGGTCATTTTGTATGCCGACCACGAGACCGGCTCCATGCAGCGCGCCATTGCAGAGACCAATCGCCGCCGCGAAAAGCAGCAGGCCTTCAACGAGGCGAACGGCATTACGCCCGAAAGCGTCAAGAAGAACATTGGCGACATTCTCGATTCCGTCTACGAAGCCGACCATGTCCGCGTCGATACCGGGCTGGCAGAAGCCGACTCCGGCGCGCTTGTCGGCCACAACCTCAAGGCCCATCTGGAAGAACTCGAAACCCGCATGCGCGATGCGGCTGCCGACCTCAACTTCGAGGAGGCTGCCCGCCTGCGCGACGAGATCAAACGGCTGCAGGAGGTGGAACTGGCTGTAGCCGACGACCCGCT
>JANQQM010000067.1 GCA_028289365.1 Salaquimonas sp.
GTTGGTGCAGATTCTGCAACTGCGGCAATTCTTGCCTCAAGCCTTGTGGGCATGGCGGCAACAGGCTCTGCTGAATATCTGGCGTTGACATCGCTTGTGGCATTGATGGCCGGCGGGCTTTTGATCGTCGCGCGTGTTGTGAAGCTTGGGTTCCTGGCAGATTTCCTGTCGCGTTCGGTCCTTGTCGGTTTTCTGACCGGTGTCGGCTTGCAGGTCGCCCTGGGAGAGTTTCCCAAACTATTCGGTATTGATGCCGGCGGCAGCAATACGATTGGCAAACTGGTCGATGCCTCCCGCAATCTGCACAACTTTAGCGGTTACACGGCCGCGATATCGGCTGCTGTATTGATATTGATCGTGGGCTGTCGCCGCATTTCAAAAAAAATTCCCGGGCCGCTGATCGCCGTTGTTGGCGTCATCATGGTCAGTTCGCTGTTGGACTTGCAGTCCCTGGGTGTCAGTGTTCTCGGCAATATTGACGGTGGGCTGCCTTCAATCGGGATACCGGATGTGGCCTGGAGTTTTAAACTTCTTTGGCAGTTGCTACCGACCGCGCTTTCAATCCTCATGGTCATTTTGGCACAAAGTGCCGCCACCTCGCGGGCCTATGCAGCGCGGTATCAGGAAAAATTCAGCGAAAATACCGATCTGGTCGGCCTCGGGCTTGCAAATCTGGGCGCAGGACTGTCGGGCACATTTGTCGTCAATGGCAGTCCGACGAAAACCGAGATGGTTGATAGTGCCGGCGGGAGAAGCCAGCTCGCACAGCTGACGACTGCGGTGATCGTGCTTCTAACGATCCTGTTTCTGACTGGGCCCCTGGCGCTGATGCCGGACGCTGTCTTGTCGGCAATTGTTTTCCTGATCGGTATCAATCTGGTCGACATACCGAGCATGAAGAAAATATTCCGGCAGGCACGCTCTGAATTCTGGATTGCCCTGATCACCGCAGCAATTGTGGTGCTAATCGGAGTCGAGCAGGGCATTTTATGGGCGATGGGCCTGTCGTTGATAAATCATACCAGACGCGGTTACCGTCCGAAGAATTCGGTGATTGTTCGCCTGGACGATGAGGGCCTGCATACGCGGCCAGTCGATAATCCCGGCGAGTTTGAGCCGGGACTTTTGGTATATCGTTTTTCGCACAGCATGTATTACGCCAATACAGAGCGATTTTCGCAGGAGGTTCAGGAACTTGTAAGTCGATCAAAGCCGAAGCTCCGGTGGTTTTGTATCGAAGCTTCAGCGATTGACGATATCGACTTTACCGCCGGGGAAGCCCTGTGCTCAACGTTTCAATATCTGAAGGAGCGCGGCATAAAGCTGGTGTTTGTCATGGTGGAGCCACCGGTTCGAAAAGAACTCGACAAATATGGTGTCAGCCAGCTGATCGGCGAGGATGGCTATTTCGACTCCGGTCATGAGTTGATCACCGCCTTCAAGCGCAACAAGAAATCCAAGTCGAGCCAGTGACGCTTACAAAAAACAGCAAGAAGCAAATTTCTACTGCGTGCTTTGCTGCGATTTTTGCGCCAGAGACAGGTAGCTGGCCACCACCAACAACTCACTTGGCGTCCGCAATGCGCCGGAATTCATGGTTTTGAGCAGCAGGTCTGATTTGGAGTAATCCTGCTGTGCACCGAATATTCTTGCAATTGAAACAGCCATTTGCGGAGATGCGGCTACCATCTGTTCCAGACCAGCGTCGATTGCCAGTTTCAATTCCGGATTGTCTGCCGATCCGTGTAGGGAGAATGCCGTCAATAATTCCTCTACCGATTTTGGCTTGGTAGCTCCGTTCAACAGGAACTTCTGCGTTAGCTGGTCGACGGCCTCGGCGCCATCGACTTCAATATAGGCGGTAGCCCAAGCGCCGAGATTGTTTTGAAACCCGGAGTTTTCGATATAGGCAATTGCCTTTCTGATGATCGCCCGGCTTGCTTCATCACCCAGAATACCCAACATCAAAATCCGGATGGGTACCCAGGGAATTTCGTAGCGACTATTCAGCTTGCTGTTGATGTCCGCTGCCGACAGCCTGACCGGCATGGTCCGAAGGTGTTGATAGGGAATCTTGTCAAGCTCGGTAAGCGCAATCTTGCGCAACGTTGCCTGCGGGTGGTCATGCAGGGTTGCAAAAAAGTCAAACCGGGACGAGGCATCCTGGGATTCAACCCAGTTCCTTGCCGCCGTGACCATGTCCTCGAACAGTTCCCGGTCCTGATTGCGAACATAGGCAAGTCTGCGCCATTCATCATCCACTGCAGATTTGGAAATCAGAACGAAATCGCCGGAGTTTGCAGCCAATCTTTTGCGAGTCACACTATCGACCAATAGCGGTATTTCGAGATTTTCGGCATCGCCTTTGAGCGAAATCACCGGATCAAAGGTGAATGGCTTGTCCTGGTCTTCCCTGGCCAAGACGATGTGTGAAGCCTGGATGATCCGATCGCCTACTGACAGGTCCGGTAGATTGACGTGGAAGGAACAGGCAATCGCCGGTGCCGTAAATAGCTGCGCCAAGATCAGGGCGGGGGCAAAAAATGTTCTGCCGCAAACCCTGCCAAACCTTTTAAACAAGGAGACTATCATTCGTACGGCTCTATTTTATCCGCCGAAAGCGCATATCCGACTTCCGCCAATTGTGTGGAGCTGGCTGCCGCGCCGAACATCCCTGTCACATAAACCGGTTCGAAGAGCCCCTTCAACTCGTGAGGCTTTTCGGATGTGACGAAAATAAGCTGATTGGCTGGTGGCGGCGGAACGTGGATACAGGCGCCGACATAGGGTACCAGCAGGAACTCCTTGACTGCGCCTCCGTTGAACTCAAGCGGTACGATATAGCCCGGTATTCGAACTGTCTTGCCGTTATATTCGCTGGTCACCTTTGCAGCTGAAAAATCTAGTACCGGTGTGGTCAATTGTCCGTGCTGGATTGTACCGGTGGGTGATGTCGACTGCGTATCCCTAACGCTTTCGGGGATCAGATCGGCCCAGGTAAGTTCAGTTGGGTTTTCGACCGCAGATGGTTTAGCCACCATCGCGACCAACAAGACCAAGACTGTCAACGGAACAAGTTGTGCAAGCTGCTTTACGCCGTACATTAATTACATCCTAATCGACATACCGTCTGCCAGTGAGAGCCGGTAGGCTCTAATTGCCGGAGCTATACTAACCAGCGCACCGGTAATGGCAATCAAACCCAACAATTTCCATTCGCGCAAATCCAATGGCTCCAGCGGAAGATACAACCCAAATCTAGCGTCAATTATCGGACGGACAATCCACAAAATCGTGTAGAGGATCGCGATCCCGAAGACGATGCCGGCAAGTGTCATCGCTGCAGCTTCCATCAAAAGCAGCGTGAATACCGTGGAGGGTCTCGCCCCGATAGAGCGTAAAATCGCCATCTCGCGGCGGCGCTCGTTCAAGCCGGAAAAGATCATCGCCATCATGCCGATCAATGCCGTAAACACCACCATGGCCGATACGGCGGCAAGAGCTGTTTCCGCGACGCCGACAATCTCCCATAATTCCTGCAGGGCGACGCCAGGCAATATGGCAAGGAGAGGTTCCTGTCGATATTCGTTGATTGCGCGCTGCAACTGAAAAATCTGCAGCTTTGAATTTACACCAAGCATGGCAGCCGTAATCGCCTTGGGCGTGAGTTTCATTTGCCGCAGGACATCCGCACTCGTCGACTGGCCGAGAATTTGCGCACCGCCTTGCCAATCGACATGAATTGCCTCGATCGCCTCCAGGCTGACGATTACGGTTCGGTCGACCGGCGTACCGGTTTTCTCGAGGATACCTGCGACCTTGAAGGGATGGTCATCATGAGCGGAGAATGATGCCAGCCCGTGGGCGACAATAATGTCATCTCCAAGCTGATATTCGAGCGCCTGGGCAACGTCAGCGCCGATAATGGCATCAAACAGATCATCGAATGGTTCACCCTCGGCAAATTCCAGTTGCCGTCCACCGCGATAGCGATATCTGTCAAAATACTCAGCCGTCGTTCCCATTACGCGATAGCCACGATGGCTGTCGCCAAGCGATATCGGTACTGCCCACTCCACCTCGGGCCGGTCCACGATTTCCTGATAGCTTTGCCAGGATACATTGTTCGTCGCATTGCCAATTCGGAACACTGAATAAAGGAGCAATTGCACGCTACCCGATCTCGCACCCATGATAAGATCGGTGTCAGATATTGTGTCGGCGAAACTGGTCCGGGCACCGACCCGCGTCTTTTCGACCCCAAACAGCAAGGCAATGCTAAGCGCAATCGTGAAGACCGTTAGTGCCACGGTTATCCTGCGGCCCAGAAGGGATCGCATGGCGACACGCAACAAAATCACGCCAGCACCATTTGGCTGGTTTCCGCGATCTCCGACATGGAAACTGCGCGATCGAATTCAGAGGCCAGGCTTGCGTCATGCGACACCATCAGCAAGGTCGATCCGGCGGACACCACCTGTGCAAACAGTAACTGCATGAAGGTTGAACGGGTTTTTGTATCCAGTGCGGATGTCGGCTCGTCGGCAATGATCAGCGATGGTTGGCCGATCAGTGCCCGGGCAACCGCGACGCGTTGCTGCTGGCCGACCGAGAGACGGGAGGCGGGCGAACCAATCATCGCTTCAAGCGGAAGCCCCAATTTCTCCATGATTGACAATGCGGCGTCACGGGCTGGCTCTTGGAGCCTCGCCCTGCGGGCCGGCGCAAAATGGAGCGGCAGCAATACATTGTCGAGTGGCGTGAGGTTTGGCAGGAGATTGAACATCTGGAAGATCACGCCGATGTTCTCTGCCCGGAACCGGTCGCGCGCTGAAGACGACAGATCATTCAGTTTGGTCTCGCCAATCGATATGGTGCCACTGTCCGGCAGGATTATACCGCAAACCAGGCTGAGCAGGGTTGATTTTCCGGATCCACTCTCTCCAAGCAGCAGTACGCGTTCGCCCGGCTCTATCGCAAACCGCTCAATTGCTATGCTGAAAGGCTGCTTACCCGGCCACTGGTACTTAACACCGGCCAGTTCAAGGGCGAAGCTGGTATCTTTATTGTCTTGCGTTGCCAAGCCCGGGCCAGATCAAATCATGCCGGACAGGTCGATCTGTGGCTTGTCGCGCATAACCTCGAACTTGTTGGCACCGGATTCGGTCACGATCTGTACCTCTATTTCCTTGGCATTCTCGAAAGCATCGAAATAGGGGAAGGTCATCTGGTCAATCTTGTCAATGTTTTCACAGTTCAGCGCATATTCTGCGTGGAACTCGGTGTGGCTTTCTTCGCCAGCCTCTTCGGATTCGGCATGATGCTCATCATGGCCATGTTCGTCTGAATGTTTTGCTTCTGCGTGGTCATCGTCATGGCCGTGCTCGTCGGAATGTTCGGCTTCTGCGTGATGCTCGTCATGGCCGTGTTCATCATGATCGTCTTCAGAATGAAGTTCGGCGCTGACTTCGGTAACCGCGCAATTGGAGCCGTCTGGAAAACTTACGAGATTGGAAAGATCCTCAAGTGTTGAGATCCCGGCCTTGATCATTTGCTTGTCTTCATCCGATGTTGCGGGATGTTCAAACCCTACGATATCGGCGCCCGGCGCTTCAAACTCCATGACAATGGAGTTGCCTTCGACCGCCACATTTAGTTGGGCTACACCGTGTTCATGGGCGCCCAGGTCCCGTTTTTCTTCGGCGATGGCGGCAGCGGACAACAATGCCAATGAGCAAGCGGTTGTGAGAAGTAACTTCACGACAATTCTCCGTTCAAGGGTTTGAAAGAAAAACTAATCACATTTTATATGAAATTAATATGGCAATTTACTCGGTATATTCCACGACCGTTTCGGCTTCCAATTTGTAACCGACTGCGAAATTACCGATGCCATCGGAAAGGCCCACACTCTGCTGTGACCGCTCGACGATCAACTTGCCGCTCACCCAGACGGGCGTAAACAGTCCCATTGCCGCGAAACTGGAATTGGGCTTGACGTGAATAATCTGGTTAGCCGGCGGTGGCGGTGTGTGAATGCAGGCGCCGACATAGGGAACCAACAGAAATTCGGTAATGTGGTCACCCTTATATTCCAGGGGCAGAATATAACCGGGAATCTTGACCTCGGTGTTGTCTCGATCCTCACGAATGGAGGCATTCACCTCGGCAATTTTGGCCTGATATGCATTGTACTTTCTAATGAGATCTTCCGGATCAAGACCGGCAGATTGAAGTGCGGAATAAATCTCATCATAACTATTTTCAAAATCATCCGACAGCGAACCGTCAGCCTCACGCATGCGTTCGATCGTCAACAACACGTCGAGGTCGATGCGCTGATCATATTCCAGGCCTTCGTATGGGTCCTCAACCTTCCCTAGCGGCATGGTCAGGTCCCGCCAGGTAATCTGTTCGATCGCCAGGCCGTCCCTGGGAATAATCGCCAAGAACATCAGTGTAACCATTCCCAGGAGTATTTTGCGCACCATAGGGCTGTAACTTTCAGCTAGAATTAAATGCGACAACTCCAAACCACTTAGGAGTTTTGTCTAGTTTCACAACATGATTGCAAAATAAATGCGTATCGGTTTTTACAATCATTTCCCGTTCAATGAAATGTCTTGCTCGAGAAAATGACGGAATTTTGAGCAATGAACCAATCCGGTCACCGAAGTGTGTGTGCCGTTGGTGATGGGTGGGAAAGACAGGTAAAGATGCATATCAATGATGCCGATTACCTGAGAAGCATTTGGTTTGATTAAATGACTTTATTTATCTATATCAACGCCTTGCCGATCCGGTTTAGCAATTGAACAAGTGCCATTCTCCCATTTTTGAAGATGCATGGTATCGTCTCCGGATTTAGTGCTTTGATCAAGAATCCCGGCTTATCAGGCAATCAGGCGGTTCGTCGGCGGAGGATAATCAAAATCACAAGATTGTATTTGATAGCAATTGTCATGTCCCTGTTTGTCGCAATCGGCGGCGGCAATGGCTTTGCACAAACGACAAGCGGAGCACAAACGAACGAATCGCAAGCGGCCGGAACCCAGGAAACGGGTGGACAAGCCAGTCAGGATGCCAGTTCAGAAGATGCAGCTGCGAGCCAGGAGGCTGCGCAAAACCAACAGCCTGCAAGCACTTCAACCGAAAATATTCCGTTCATAGACAAGGAGACAGCCATCAAGGTAGAGGGCTGGAACCGTGCGCTAGATTCCCTTGTACAGGCATCCGAACGGGACGGAATCAGCGATGAGCAACTGGCCAAAATGTCAGCTGAGGCGTCCGAAATCCGGGAGGAAGCCTCAAAGCTGATTGCCGAACAAGCACCCCTGGTATCGCGGATCAGCGAACAGCTTGACGAGTTGGGTCCGGCTCCCGAAGCGGGTTCGGCGCCGGAGAGCACCGAACTAGCCAACCGGCGGGCGCGTCTAAACTCACAACTTGCCAGTGTCGATGGCATTCAGCGTGAAACCCGGCTTGTCATATTGCGTGCCAATCAAGTTGAAAGCTCGACATTGGCAAAGCGGCGTGCAAGATTCTTCAGCGCCTTATTTGAGCGTTCCTACAGCATTTTCGATTCTGAATTGTGGACCCGCACAACCCTGGGCGGAAATCGCTATCTCAGGAGCCTGGGATTACAGATTAGTGAATCTCTTTCCTTTGCTGCCGGAAAGATCGCCTCGCAACCTCTGGCGCAGGCCTGGTCGCTGGTGCAATTGCTGCTTGTTATCGCGGGCTATGTTTTTCTGAGACGATGGTTGGGTGCGAAAGAACGCAGGGCCCTGCAACCGCCGAGTCCAAAAGGCCTTGAAGGCCAAATAAGTGCCGCGTTGCAGATCAGATGGCTGCTCGCAAATGGCGTGCTGCCGGGCGCGCTGTTCCTGTTGGTTTACCGCATCATAAGCAGCGCAGATCTGTTTCCAACCAGGTTTGTGGCCTTGTTTGAAAGCCTGCTGGTCGAATTGTCTGCGGCTGTGCTGGCGATTGCGATCCTCACCCTGGTCGTTCGGCCGAAGGCACCCGAAAAGCGAATGGCGCCAATATCGGATGGGGCCGCCAGGGCTGTTCGGCGGGCGGGAATCATTACCGTTGCCGTGATCATTTTTCTGACCTGTGTAAACTTCTCTGCGGTACAGCTATTCGCACCGGTGGAAACATCAATTGCGTTAAGCGCCATGGCGATTATAGCCTTCCTGGCGGGCGTGGCGTTTATCATGTGGCGGGTAGCATCCGATTTACGTGATGATGATACCGCCATGCCGGGTACACCGGTGATCCGCTGGCGGATCGTCAATCCGGTCATCTGGATAACATGGGCTGTTTCGCTTGCCGGCCTGTTGACCGGATATATCGCGCTTTCGGAATTTTTTGCTTACCAACTTCTGTTCGGTTTGATGATTGCGGCCACGCTTTGGCTGATCCTTCGATTGATCGATCAGACCAAGTTCATGGTGCTATCCTCAGACGGAAAGCCACTAAAGTTGATGGGGCTTTCGCCCGGTGCCAGCAAACAAGTGGCGGTACTGCTTTTCGGCATAGCCCGATTGGTATCCGTTATTGCGGCAGTATTTGCTTTGCTCTTGCCGTGGGGTATTCGAACTCAGGATTGGTTGAGCCTGATCCGGCGGGCGTTTTTCGGTTTTCAGGTCGGCAATCTCACGATTTCGCTTTCGTCGATCATCATTGCCATAATCATCTTCATAATTGGTTTTGTGGCGACCCGTCAGATTACCAACTGGCTGGGCAAGCAATATCTTCCTACGACCAATCTTGATGTGGGCCTGCGGAACTCGATCACCACAGTATTGGGCTATGTCGGTATCGTCATCACTGCGCTGTTGGCCATAACCGCGGCGGGACTGAACCTTTCCAATGTCGCCATTGTTGCCGGTGCGCTGTCGGTCGGCATCGGTTTTGGCCTGCAGAGCATTGTCAATAATTTCGTATCGGGACTGATCCTGTTGGCCGAACGGCCAATCAAGACCGGCGACTGGGTGGTCACCAGCGGCGGCCAGGGCAGGGTCGGCCGAATATCTGTGCGTTCGACAGAAATTCAGACCTTTGATGGCGCGACCGTGATCCTGCCCAATTCGACCATGATTACCGAGGCGGTCACGAATTGGACGCACCGAAACACAAAGGGACGAATTATCGTCGCCATTGGCGTCGGCTATGACAGTGATCCGGTACAGGTGCGAGACATATTGGTCGGGTGCGCCAAAGCGCATCCGCTGGTGCTGGATGACCCGGAACCGCAAGCCTACTTTCTGGATTTTGGTGCAGATGCCCTGATGTTTGATGTGCGCGCCTATTTGGCGGATATCGGCAATACGCTCAGTGTTAGCAGTGATTTGCGATATTCGATTTTACAGGCGTTACGGGACGCAAGTATCGAAATTCCCTATCCGCAAAGAGATTTGCATATCAAGTCGGGACCGTTTCCGGTGCTTGAGACCGATCCAGCCGAAGAGGCGCCGGCGCAAAAGGAACACAAGAATACGGTCGACAAACGACACAACGAGATCGAGGACTAAATGCTGCCGGAACTCGATACGCTGGAGGAGATTACCGCTGCGTTTGAATGGCAAATTCCGCCGAGATTCAACATCGGAGTTTCCAGTTGTGACGAATGGGCGGAAAAAACCCCGGATCGCATCGCCTTGCGCCGCTGGAACCGCGGTGCGTCTTCTACCGAAACCAGCTATGGAGAATTGAAGGCGCAGTCAGATGCATTTGCTGCCTTTCTGCGGGCACAAGGGGTAAAGCCAGGCGACAGAGTTGCGATCATCTTGCCGCAATGTGAGGAAACGGTTGTCACCCATCTGGCAATCTACAAGGCCGGGATGATTGCAGTGCCTCTGGCGCGGCTGTTTGCGGCAGACGCATTAGAATATCGGCTAAATCGCGCAGGCGTCTCGGTTATCGTTACAAATCGCGACGGGTTGGAAAAAATCTCGGCGATACATGCTTCACTCAAAGATCTGAGGCAGGTCATATGCACTGACAGTTTCGAATACGAGAATATCGAGGCTGATTTGCCTTTTCCCGTGTGGTTGTTCGAGCAGGCAATCAAACAGGGTTCGAGCGAAAAATTCGTGCCGGAAGAGACAAGACCTGACACGCCGGCGTTGATTATCTTTACCTCCGGCACGACAGGGCCGCCAAAGGGTGCGCTGCATGGGCATGGGGTGCTGCTTGGCCATATTCCCGGCGTTCAGGAGCATCATGAGTTTATGCCAAAGCCCGGTGATTTGGCCTGGACACCCTCTGACTGGGCGTGGGCTGGCGGGTTGCTCAACATATTGTTGCCCTGCCTCTATCTTGGCGTTTCTGTAGCCTATGGCGGGATCGACCGGTTTGACCCGGAATTGGCGTTTGAGCTTATGCAGGACATGGCTGTGGCAAATGCTTTCATACCGCCTACAGCGCTACGGCTGATGAAAACGGTTGAAAATCCAGGCAAGCGGTTTGACCTGAATCTTCGCACCATTGGTTCGGGCGGTGAAAGCCTGGGCAAGGAGACGTTGTCGTGGGCGCAGTCGGAACTTGGTCTCGTCGTCAACGAGTTCTACGGGCAGACGGAGTGCAATCTGGTGCTCAGCTCCTGTCATGCCGTTGGCGTGTTGCGTCCGGGTGCGATCGGAAAGCCGGTCCCTGGCCATGTCGTTGGTGTTGTCAGGCCGGATGGCAGCCTTTGCGATGTCGGGGAACGGGGAGAAGTGGCTGTGAAGGCACCTGATCCGGTGATGTTTCTCGGTTACTGGAAAGACGCAAAGGCCACGAGCGAAAAATTTGTCGGCGACTGGATGCTGACGGGCGATCAATGCGTCATGGATGAAGACGGCTATTTCCGGTTTGTCGGGCGCGATGACGACATCATCAATTCCGCCGGATATCGGGTCGGTCCGGGAGAAATCGAGGACTGCCTGATGACGCATTCCGGCGTCAAACTGGCTGCGGCGGTCGGGAAACCGGACCGTTTGAGGACTGAGATCGTCAAGGCTTATGTCGTGCTGGCCGATGAAACCGAACCATCCGATCTCTTGATTGAGGATATTCAGCGCCATGTAAAGGCGCGGCTGGCGGCGAACATCTATCCGCGCGAAATCGAGGTCGTGGAAGAAATTCCGCTGACGACAACCGGCAAGGTTATCCGAAGGGTCTTTCGCGAAAGAGCACGAAACGAAGCCGGCCTGGTTTAGTATTGGAAATTCAGGTGCGGCGAAGCAGGCGCTTGGCAAAATTTCGGGCTGATGCCTTACGGTCAAGCGCTTTCTCCAGCGCTGATACCTTGTGATCGCCCAGCTTATCTGCCGAGACGATCAGGGTGCCGAGCTTGAGACGATCCGGCCATAGGCGATTGATGACCGAGTCGGGTGCAGCAAGTGAATCTGCGAAACTAAAGCCAGGTGTACACAGCATGTGCTTGGTGGCATGCATGAGGAGTTGGATTCCCGGTGCATATACCTGGTAGTTCTCGTCATAGGCGATCTTCCAGGGGTAGTAGCGGGTACCGGATTTCAGCACGATCAGTGAGGCGATCGATCTGCCATCAAGACGCATTGAATAGACCGTTGCACGCCGTTGCCGTGCCAGTTGGCCAACCGGCTGGCGTGCGAAGGCCGCAGTT
>JANQQM010000069.1 GCA_028289365.1 Salaquimonas sp.
GGATGATCATGGCGCTTTCGGCATTTCTTGAATGCATTTGCGCAGCGGCACTTCTTTATCTGACTATTCGGGGGCTCACATCTCCCTATCCGGTCTTTGCAATCCTGTTTGCATTTGGCATTGCGAGAGCGTTTTTTAATCCTGCGTCCTCGGCGCTGCTTGCCAATGTTGTGCCGCCACATGAATTTGCCAATGCCGTGGCCTGGAATTCCTCATCCTGGCAGATGGCTGCCGTTCTCGGGCCGGTTGCCGGTGGTCTGTTGTATGGTGTTTCGCCGATTGCTGCCTACAGCATTGCTGCGACAATGATCGGGATTGCCGGGATATTGTGCCTGACAATATCCAAGCCGGCCCAGCACATCGAGACTGTGAAGGTTTCAATCTCAACGCTGTTTGAGGGCTTCCGATATATTTACCGCGAGAAAGTTGTTTTTGGTGCGATTTCGCTGGACTTGTTCGCTGTCTTGCTGGGTGGTGCGGTGGCCTTGATGCCGGTCTTTGCGCGGGACATCCTGGAACTGGGACCATGGGGGCTCGGTATGTTGCGGGCAGCGCCCGGCGTCGGTGCGGTGTTGACCGCGGTTTGGCTGTCCGGTTCTCCCTTTCGTGATCATGCCGGCCTTGTGATGCTTGCCTGTGTCGGGCTGTACGGAATTTTCACGGTAGTCTTCGGATTTTCAACGCTTGCCTGGGTCTCGATCGCAGCGCTTGCATTGCTGGGAGCTGCAGATATGGTCAGCGTGTTCATCCGGGAGACGCTTATTCAGCTGTGGACACCCGACCGGCTACGCGGCCGCGTCAATGCCGTGAACATGGTATTTGTCGGAGCATCAAACGAGTTGGGTGAGTTCCGGGCCGGTACCATGGCTGCACTGATTGGTACGGTCAATGCGGTTGCCATCGGTGGATTTGGCGCGCTAGGTGTTGCGGTATTATGGGCGTGGTTGTTCCCGGAACTGCGAAAAGTGCGCCATCTTGATGGCCGGCATTGAGCCCGGAACTAAAGGAATTACTTCCTAATGCATGTGTTGACTGGCCAGACATTGAGTTTCACCGCCGATCCGGGGCAAAGGCCTGATCCATATATTCATCATGAAAAGGGTGCGGTTGTTATCGGCGATGATGGCAAGATATTGTGGGTTGGCGAGCTTGTCACGCTACCGCAGGAGTATCACGAATTAGACAGAACCGATCACGGCGAGAGCCTGATCCTGCCAGGATTTGTTGATGCGCATCTTCACTTTCCGCAGTACCGGATGATTGCGGCCTATGGCGAGAATTTGCTGGATTGGCTTGAGCGCTACACCTTTCCCGAAGAAATGCGTTACGGCGATCCGAAGTTTGCCAAGCGTGCAGCGAAACTGTTCATCGACGAATTGTTCAACCATGGCATTACTTCTTGTCTGGCGTTTTCGACCATTCATCCGGAAGCGCTGGATGCCTTGTTTGAGGAAGCCCAATCGCGTTCGATGGCAATGATATCCGGCAAGTCGAAGATGGATTGCAATGCACCATCCGGGCTGACCGATACGCCGCAAAGTGGATATGACCAATCGAGGGAACTGATCAATAAGTGGCATGGGGTGGATCGCTTGCAATATGCGATCACGCCGCGTTTCGCGGTGACCTCAAGCGAGCCGCAACTGGAAATGACCGGCGCTCTGAAACGGGAATATCCGGATATGGTCTTTCAGACCCACCTGTCGGAAAACCAGGCCGAGATCGAAGCGGTTGCCACCGCATTTCCATGGTCGCAGGACTATACCGATGTTTATGATCGGTATGGCTTATTGAGCGAGCGCGCCTTTTTTGCCCATGGCATTCATCTGTCCGAACGAGAGTTGTCGAGGCTGAGCGAGGCAGGTGCCTCAATCGTGCATTGCCCGACATCGAACAATTTTCTGGGTTCGGGGCTATTCCGCTACAAGCAGACCCGATTTGGGGAGCAACCAGTCAGTGTCGGAATTGGTTGTGACATCGGGGGTGGTACCAGTTTCTCCATGCTAGCGACCTTGCGTGATGCCTATGTGGTTTCGCAACTGGTCGGAAAAAGAATCACGGCATTTGAGGCGTTTTACCTGGCAACGCTCGGCAACGCCTCGCTTCTGCATCTCGATCATGAGATTGGCACGCTGGATGCCGGCAAGGTGGCAGATATTGTAGTTCTTGATCCCAAGGCAACGCCAATAATGGCCGAGCGTCATGCATTGTCCGAAAGCCTGCATGATATCTTGTTTGCGCTGATGATCATGGGCGATGACCGCGCCGTCCGGCAGGTCTGGGTCAATGGGAAGCTGGTAAAAGACATCTAAAGCAAACGCTCCACTACGCTGCCTATTGCGAGCAGGTTCCGATCTTCGCTGCTGTTGCAAGTAATCTGCAATCCGCAAGCTTTTTCAGACAGTGGCAATGTCAAAGCGCATCCGCCAAGCATGTTTGTCAGCCTGGTATTGCGAAGGGATAGCAAGTTTGCCTCAGTATATTGGTCGTCATCAGCAAGGACGTCAGCGATGTTCGGCGGCAAAATGGGAACGGTTGGCCAGATCACGGCATCATATTCGGTGGTCATTTCACGCCATTGCGCACGGTATTGGTCCAACTCCAGCTGCGCTTGAAGATACTCTTCTTTTGAGATGGATTCTCCCTGTTGAAAACGCTTACGAGCCTGTGGGTCCATCTTTTCTCCGTTAGCGGAGATAAGTTCACCCCATTGACGCCAAGACTCGAAGCGATACAGCGTTGTCGAAAGCTGCTGGACTGAATCGAGAAGCTTCACCGGCTTCCGATGGATTTCCACGCCAGCATGGCTGAGAGATCGCAGCGCATCTTCAAATGTGGATATTACAAGCTCATCGCAAGCGCTGAACACATGCGAGTCCGGAACAAGAATTGAAAGCGAACCAGGAGAGGGAGGTTCGTACAAGACATCAGGGATTCCAGCCAATATCCCAAAAATCAAAGCCGCATCCTCCACGGTTCTGGCAAGTGGCCCCGGTGTATCGAAGCTTTGGCAAAGCGGGATCGTGCCCTTTCCGGAAAGTACGCCAAAGCTTGTTTTCAGTCCGACAAGATTGTTCCAACAGGCCGGCGTACGAACGGAGCCTCCAGTGTCAGAACCCATGGCGATTGACGCCAGATCAAAGGCGAGGGAGGCGGCAGTGCCGGATGATGAGCCTCCCGGAGCGTGATCTGGCAGAACCGCATTTGGCGGCGTGGCGGTGGCTTCGTTGATACCAAGACCCAAAATTGCAAGTTCTGTCTGGTGCGTTTTGCCCAGGCAGATCATACCGGCAACGCTTGCGCGCTGCAGCAGTTCGGCATCGCGTTCGGGCACCCTGCCGGTGAGAAGATTTGTCCCCGATGTGGTTTCAATTCCTGCGCTGTCGTACAGGTCCTTCCAGGAAACGGGAACCCCATCAAGCGTTGACAAAGTCATGCCTGACCTGGCTCTTTTTCTTGCCGCGGCAGCTTCATCACGGGCTCTGCTCTCGGTCAGGTGTGCATATATTCTACGATCGGGATCCTTGTCCGCAATCGATTGTAAGAACGCTTCGGTCAGTTCTACCGGGTCGATGCGGCTGGCGGCGATCTCGCGACCGATATGTACAGCGCTGGCACCAAGCAATTTCATTTCCGCCTCCCGATGGATCAGCTAAACCATTGAAAGCGGTTTTCCGCTGAACTTGCTTTTATCGCAACTATATTTTCGAGCGCCGCATATCTGGCTGTTCCTCAGGTAATCTGCACCTTTTTTCAATGTCAGCAGAGCTAACCAGTGAAAATTGTTAATGTTTCAGCCATTTTTTCGGCCATTTCCGGTTCTAGTTGTCCACGCGAATCGGCCTTTGCCTGTGGATAGTGGAATGCGTAATGGCGATAATCCCGCGCCCTGGCAGGTTTAAACGCGGATGACGGCTGAAAAGGCTTGAAACGCGGGCCGGTTTGTTGAAGATGCTGTCAACATTTTGATTTGCAACAGAATCAGCTGGAGCGAGAAATAAAAATGCGAATATCTGGAAAAATTGCAGGCCTTGTCTTAGCAGTCTCCACCGCTTTTGGAGCGATGAGCTTTTCTTCGGTGGCC
The DNA here is from genome assembly GCA_028289365.1 of Salaquimonas sp. Classification (GTDB taxonomy): domain Bacteria; phylum Pseudomonadota; class Alphaproteobacteria; order Rhizobiales; family Rhizobiaceae; genus BOKV01. The sequence goes on from JANQQM010000069.1 coordinate 4,085, forward strand.
CAAGCGGAAGAAGTCTATCTAATTCGTGGGTTTGCCAATGTGTTCTCACGTGGCATGGATCAGATGGCTGCCACCTTGCGGTCGCGCGGCGTTAACGCGAAATCCTATTCCAATGGCCAGTGGTCCGGATTGGCGCGTGATATTATTGCACGCTCAAAGCAGGGCCGGGTTTCCTATCCGATCGTGATTGCCGGCCATTCTGTTGGCGGCCAGGAAGCGCCACGTTTTGCCGATACGCTGGCAAAGGCCGGTGTTCCTGTTGCCCTGGTGATTGGTGTGGATCCGGGCTTTGCAGCTCCCCCACCATTCACGGCCGGTTCACCACGTGTGGTGAATTACTGGATTCCGGGTAGCGCGCGCGGCAATCCCTATCGTTCGGCTGGCGGATTTTCCGGATCAATCAGCAATATCAGCATTCGCAGCTTTGGTTCCACGGTCGATCACGTGGGAATCGACAAGGACCCGAAGGTTCAGGCGAGGATTGTCGGGCTGATCATGAGCACCATTTAAGCGACCCGTCAAAAAGGTAGCAGACGTTAAAAAGCCCTATGGGTAATGATTGTATAGGTATCGCGTATGTGCTTCAGGCGCTGCGCGATATCTGCCACGACATGGCCGATATCCTGATCATCGGCGATATAAATCTTGGCCAGAAGGTCATATTTGCCTGAAGTCGAGTAGATTTCCGAAGCAATTTCCGTATCTGCAAGTTCGGCTGCCACTTTGTAAGCCATTCCGGGCTCTGTCTTGATTTGCAGAAATATCGGCTTCATCGCTGTTTTCCTTCTCCAAAGCTGATTTACTAGATTGGATATTTTGGTCCGAAATTCAATCGGCTATCGCAATCATCCTTATCTCTTGCCGATTGAATCCGGCTACTTGCTGGCTTAGTCTGAGCAGATGAGTAGAAATCTGGATTACGCGTAATGTCCCGTAACCATCTGACGTTTCTCAGAAACGGTCAAATAGTTCAGCTGGAAAGCGTCCGACCAAACGAAACCTTGCTGGATTACCTGCGGCTACGGGAAGGCAGCAAGGGCACCAAGGAAGGCTGTAATGAAGGCGATTGCGGCGCCTGTACAGTCGCGATCGGTCGTCTAAAAGACGGTGAACTGATTTATGAGCCGGTAAATTCCTGCATACAGCTGTTGGGCCAGATTGACGGCAAGGATGTCGTCACGGTCGATGATCTGGCCAGTGACGGGGAATTGCATCCCGTACAACAGGCCATGGTTGATTTTCACGGTTCGCAATGCGGGTTTTGCACGCCGGGCATCGTGATGAGCCTGTTTACGCTTTATCACGCAGGCATTGATGCGGATCGAAGTGCCATCAATGACTGGCTCTCTGGCAATCTGTGCCGGTGTACCGGATATCGTCCAATCGCAGATTCTGCACTGGCGGTAGTCGATGGTGAAGCGAAGGATGCGCTTGCCAACCGCAAAGCAGCCACGCGAAAAGCGCTGAAATCGATATCCAGCGACAAGGACCTGTTTCTTGGCGACAAGGAGCGTTTTTTTGCAGCGCCTGCCAGCATAAAGCAGTTAGCGAAGCTGTATCGGACTCACAGCGACGCAACAATTTTGTCGGGCGGTACGGATGTCGGTCTGTGGATTACCAAGCAGCTGCGAGACCTTCCGAAAATTATTCATACCGGCAGGGCAAAGGACTTTGCGCAGATCAAGAAGGTTTCCGGCGCGCTGAAGATAGGCGCTGGCGCAACTTATTCTGACGCCTATGATGCCCTTGCTGCCATCGATCCGGATATCGGTGAAGTGCTAAGGCGGCTTGGCTCCAGGCAGGTCCGGGCGTCCGGCACGATTGGCGGGAATATTGCCAATGGTTCACCGATCGGGGACATGCCGCCATTATTGATAGCCCTGGACAGCCAACTGGAGCTGTTAATGGGCAAGAAAAGCCGTTCGCTGCCCCTGGAAGAATTTTTTCTGGATTACGGGAAGCAGGATCGTGCGGCCGGGGAACTCGTTAGTGCCATCACCGTGCCGAAGCTCAAGCGGAACCAGCATTTCCGTGCCTATAAAATTTCCAAACGATATGACCAGGACATCACGTCGGTGCTTGGGGCATTCCGGTTTACAATATCGAAGAGCAAAATCGCCGATGCAAGGATTGCCTATGGCGGCATGGCCGCCACACCCAAACGCGGGAGGGCGGTTGAAGAAGCGCTTATAGGAATTGAACCGGCCAACGAAGAAGATGTCGTAGCTGCTGTAAACCGGCTTGCCGATGATTTTCAACCGATAGCGGATATGCGGGCGAGTGCAGAATACCGGTTGAAGGTTGCCGAAAACATCCTGAAAAAATCCTTACTGGAAATCGCTGCGGGAAGTGCAGATGCAAGCCGTATCGAAAATCCGCGCAGATTGGCGAAAGTGGACTGATGGCTAACCGGCACAGCAATATCGCGGAGCAGATGGCCGTTGGCAAAGCGCTCGCCCATGACAGCGCAAAAATGCATGTCTGCGGAAATGCACCTTACATTGATGATATCAACGAGCCGTCGGGTATCGTGCATCTGGCGCCAGGTCTTTCTCCGAAAGCCAAAGGAAAAATCACGAGGATTGATCTTGATGCGGTGCGTGATGCGCCCGGCGTATTGAGAGTACTGACGGCTGCCGATATTCCCGGAAAAAATGAATGTGGTCCGTCATTTGGCGGTGACCCCATCCTGGCCGATGGCGAAGTGTTGTTTCATGGGCAGGTCATATTCGCTGTTGTTGCGGAAACGCGTGATCAGGCGCGGCGGGCGGCGCGGTTAGGCCGTATCGAAATTTCGGAGATCCGGCCTGCTGTCACGGTTGAAGATGGATTGAAAGAAGGTGGCGAAGTTCTGCCGAAATATGAGTTCAATCGTGGTGACCTGCAGGATGCGATGGCGAATGCGCCTTTGACGATGGACAGTTCCATTGTGATCGGGGGCCAAGAGCATTTTTATCTCGAAGGTCAGATATCGATGGCAATCCCGGGTGAGTCCGGAGAGATAAAGGTGTTTTGTTCCACGCAACATCCTTCAGAAGTACAGCATCTGGTTGCCGGAATGTTGGACCAACCGGAAGCAAAGGTGATCTGCGAATGCCGCCGCATGGGTGGAGGATTTGGCGGCAAGGAAAGTCAGGCTGCGCAATGGGCATGTCTTGCTGCTCTGGCTTCGCGTGTGACCGGGCGCCCGGCAAAGATGCGCCTTGATCGCGATGACGATATGGTGGCGACCGGCAAACGGCATGATTTTACCGCTGATTGGAAAGCGGGTTACGACGAGAAGGGTGTTATCGAGGCGGTCGATGTCAATTTTTACGGGCGTTGTGGCTACTCACCCGACCTGTCATTAGGCGTCAATGACCGGACGATGTTCCATGCCGACAACTCCTACTATTATCCCGCGGTTCGAATTCATTCGAAGCGGGTGAAGACGGACACCGTGTCCAATACGGCTTTCCGGGGGTTTGGTGGCCCGCAGGGAATGGTGTTTTCCGAGCGGTTGATGGATGAAATTGCAATCAAGTTGAATGAAGACCCGCTGACCATTAGAAAGCGCAATTTTTACCGTAGAGGCCGGGACGTTACGCCCTACGGCATGGTGGTGAAGGACAATATTCTGAAGGCGCTGGTCTCGGAGCTTGAAAGAACCTCAGACTATCAAAACCGCCGGCGGCAAATTGCGGAATTCAATTCCAAGAACAAATGGCTCAAGAAAGGAATATCGCTTAACCCGGTCAAGTTCGGGATTGCCTTTACCCTGAAATTCCTCAATCAGGCCGGCGCGCTGGTTCACGTGTATGCGGACGGTTCAATCCAGGTAAATCACGGTGGGACCGAGATGGGGCAGGGCCTTTACATGAAGGTCGCCCAGGTTGTCGCCGAGGAATTTGGCGTTGATATTTCTAAGGTTCGCATCACCGCGACCACAACGGACAAGGTACCGAACACGACACCAACGGCAGCGTCTTCAGGGTCAGATCTAAATGGCATGGCTGCTCAAAGAGCGGCTCAGAAGATACGCGGGCGTATGGCCCAACTAGCCGCTACGCTCTATCAGGGCGACGCGAAGAAGGTTCGGTTCTCGAACGGTAAGGTGTATGTCGGTAATCATGAGATCGAGTTCGGTTCATTGGCCAAGCAGTGCTTCCACGAACGCATCCAGCTTTCGGCTACCGGGTTTTATGCGACACCCAATATCACCTGGGAACGCGAAAGTGTAACCGGAAATCCCTTTTTGTATTTTGCCTATGGTGCTTCCTGTTCGGAAGTAACGATCGATTGCCTGACGGGCGAGATGAAGATTGACCGGGTGGATATTCTTCATGACTGTGGTTCGTCGCTCAATCCGGCGATTGATATTGGCCAGATTGAAGGCGGCTTTGTGCAAGGCGCCGGCTGGCTGACGACCGAAGAGCTCGTCTATGATGATGAAGGCCGATTGCGGACGCATGCGCCGTCCACCTACAAGATCCCGACAGCGACGGATGTGCCTGAAGATTTCAAGGTCGAGTTATGGGCGTCCAAGGGAAATCGCCAACCGACTATCTATCGGTCGAAAGCGGTTGGGGAACCGCCGGTCATGCTGGCGAACTCGGTATTTTCTGCGATCTATCATGCGATTGCATCGATCAATCCGGGAAAGCTGCCGGAACTTGATGCGCCTGCTACACCAGAGACGATATTGCGGTCAGTTGAACGTATGGCGGATGGCTAAGCGTTAACTGCAAGTTTTCTGATTTGCGTAACCTGAAGACGCAATTGCAACATCAATTGGTTGAGATATGCAATTCAACTTGAACTCCAGGTTTTGGCTGTTAGCATAGCCAAAATTCAGAATTGCCGGAGACTATTCCATGAAAACACGCGCTGCAGTGGCTTTCGAAGCGGGTAAACCGCTCGAGATTTGCGAGGTCGATCTTGAAGGTCCGAAAGAAGGGGAAGTGCTTGTTGAGGTAAAAGCAACCGGGATCTGCCATACGGATGAATTCACGCTTTCAGGCGCCGACCCGGAAGGCGCGTTCCCTGCAATTCTCGGGCATGAGGGTGCCGGTGTTGTCGTTGATGTCGGACCGGGTGTGTCTACTCTGGCCAAAGGCGACCATGTCATCCCGCTATACACGCCCGAATGCCGCCAGTGTCCTTCCTGCCTGTCGCGAAAGACCAATCTTTGCACCGCGATCCGGGCGACGCAGGGCCAGGGCGTAATGCCGGACGGCACATCGCGGTTTTCAATCGATGGCAAACCAATTTTGCACTACATGGGATGTTCGACGTTCTCTAACTTTACCGTATTGCCGGAGATAGCGCTTGCCAAAGTCCATTCTGATGCTCCGTTTGACAAGATTTGCTATATCGGCTGCGGCGTTACCACCGGAATTGGTGCTGTAATCAACACAGCACAGGTAGAGCAGGGCGCAACTGCCGCCGTATTCGGGCTGGGTGGTATCGGATTGAATGTCATTCAGGGTTTGCGGATGGCTGGTGCCGACATGATTATCGGCGTCGACATCAATAATGAGAAGAAAGAGTGGGGCGAACGCTTCGGCATGACGCACTTCGTCAATCCCAATGAGGTTGGCGATGATGTCGTTCAGCATATTGTGGAAATGACCAAGCGCGGTGCGGATACAATCGGCGGAGCGGACTATACTTTTGACTGCACAGGCAACGTCACGGTTATGCGCAATGCGCTGGAATGTGCGCATCGGGGTTGGGGACAGTCGATCATTATCGGCGTGGCTCCGGCAGGGGCAGAAATTGCTACAAGGCCGTTCCAACTGGTGACCGGCCGTGTCTGGAAAGGTACGGCTTTTGGGGGAGCTCGCGGGCGTACCGATGTACCGAAGATTGTTGATTGGTATATGGACGGCAAAATCGAAATCGATCCGATGATCACGCACACCTTGAGCCTGGACGAAATCAATACCGGGTTTGATCTGATGCATGCCGGAAAGAGCATTCGCTCGGTTGTGGTATTTTGATGATCGATAGGGCCTGAAGGCCACCTGAAACAGACATGCAAATTTTAATGCTAATGAAAGGGTGCCGAAGCGGCAGCTCATACTATTATGTTTGAAAATGAAACCACGGATAATGACACACTTGGTGGCCGTATTTGGCGAGCAAGAGAGGCTGCGAATTTCAGTGAAGCGGCATTTGCCAGATCATTGGGCGTGAAGCGGGAAACGTTAGCCGCATGGGAGAATGACCGCTCCGAGCCGCGCGCCAATCGTCTGGTAACCATGGCTGGCCTGTTGGGCGTAAGTGCCGGCTGGCTGTTACACGGAATTGGCGAAGCGCCGCTGGATGAGACAATTTCGAGCGAATTGGATATTCTGCGGGCACAGTTGGCACGTATCAAGGAATTTCGTGATCAGACCAGTGTGGCCATCGCCAATATGGAAAAGGCTATTGATCGACTTGCAAAGAATGTAAGGGATGATTGAACCGCGCGCCTGGTCTTGAATCTCGGTCACGGCATGCTGAATTAATTCAAAACATGATCAGGTTTACTGATGGCCAATTTGCCTGATATCAATTGTCAGATTGGTGCCAGTCGTAATTTTCGCAATTGAGGAAACATTTTCCGTGACAGAAAAGAAACCACGCACTCGAAGAAAGCCTGCCTCAGCCAGCAGTAAGACCGCTACATCCAGAACCAAATCCACTACAGCCAGGAGCAAGTCTTCCACAGCCAAGAGTAAACCCGTCAAGCCGTGGCTCAAATCCTATCCTCCCGGCGTACCGGCGGAAATAGGAGAGATCGAGGACAAGTCGATCAGTGAGTTGCTGGAGAACGCTTGCGAAAAGTTCGGTTCGCTTCCGGCCTATAGCTGCATGGGGAAATCGCTTAGCTATGGAGAGGTAAAGGCGCTTTCTGACGCGGTCGTGGCGTGGTTGCAGGCCAAAGGAATAGAAAAGGGCGATCGCGTTGCGATCATGATGCCGAACATATTGCAGTTCCCGCCGGTGATGATGGGCATATTGCGGGCCGGTTGCGTGGTGGTCAATGTCAATCCGCTCTACACGCCGAGGGAGCTTGAGCATCAGCTGACCGATAGCGGCGCCAAGGCAATTTTCATTCTCGAGAACTTCGCGACAACGTTGGAGAAAGTAGTCGACAAATCGCCGATTGAGCACGTCGTGGTGGCATCGATGGGTGATCTGTTAGGGACCTTCAAGGGAACGCTGGTCAACTTCGTGGTTCGAAGAGTTAAGAAGATGGTGCCGGACTATTCGCTTCCGGATCATGTGCAATTTAATGACATGATCGATGAAGCGAAGGGAAAGAGCCCACAAAAGGTCGAGATTTCCCATGATGACAATGCGTTTCTGCAATATACCGGCGGGACCACTGGCGTGTCCAAGGGGGCTACGCTCACACATGGCAATATCCTGGCCAATGTCGCCCAAAACGGGTTGTGGCTGGATGTCGTGTTCCGCGATCAGAAACTGCCGGATCAGGTAGTTTATGTTTGCGCGTTGCCGCTCTATCACATCTTCGCATTGACCGTGAATGCGGTAATCGGAATGTCGCAGGGCGCCCATAATATTTTGATTCCGAATCCCCGTGATTTGCCAGGATTTGTAAAGACCCTGTCGGGGTATGAGTTTCATATTTTTCCGGGACTCAACACCTTGTTCAATGGGCTGTTGAACAATGAAGATTTCGTCCGGCTGAACTTCAAGCCGCTAATGCTGACCCTGGGTGGGGGAATGGCTGTCCAGGCACCTGTCGCTGAGCGATGGAAGAAATTGACCGGCTGTGTCATCCATGAGGGATACGGTCTGTCCGAAACTTCGCCGGTCGTCACAACCAATCGATTTGACGAGACCGAATTTACCGGAACGATCGGGCTGCCAATTCCTTCGACCGATGTCACCATACGCGATGATGACGGCAAGGATCTGCCCTTGGGTTCAGTGGGGGAGATTTGCATTCGTGGTCCGCAGGTCATGAAGGGTTATTGGAATCGGCCCGAAGAAACGGCGAATGCTATATCAAAGGACGGGTTTTTCCGTTCCGGCGATATCGGCCTGATGGATGAGAAGGGATATGTCAAAATTGTTGATAGGAAAAAGGACATGATCCTTGTTTCGGGCTTCAATGTTTATCCCAATGAGATCGAGGAACTGGCTGTCTCAAATGACAGCATTGTCGAGGCTGCTGCAATTGGCGTCCCTGATCCGAAGACCGGTGAAGCGGTCAAGCTTTTTGTCGTGCGCAAGGACCCGTCCCTGACCGAGGAAGCAGTAAAGGAATGGTGCGCGACCGGACTTACCAATTACAAGCGGCCCACCATTATCGAATTTCGCGAGGAACTTCCGAAAACCAATGTCGGAAAGATTCTTCGCCGCGAATTGCGTGAATAAAGCTGTAATAACCAGACTCATGAATGAAAACGGCGGAAGCAAATCTTTCGCCGTTTTTTATTTGGTGGTTTCGAGTTTCCTGTTGCCTGTCTTTTTGGTTTCCCTGGGCGGATTGCGGAATTGCTCGAGGAGGCGGGTTCTCGCTGCCGCTGCCTTTGTGACGGATGCTTCCTTGACCGGTCCAAATCCGCGGATTTCACCCGGCAGGCCAGCCAATGAAATTGCGAAGCGAAGATTTTTCTTGGTCAATTCAGGAAGTATGTCGGCGATCATCTGCTCATATTCTGAGATCAACGCTCTTTCGGTCTTGCGCTCCGCGGTACGGCCAAAAGGATCAAATACCGTACCACGGAGCCATTTCAACCTCGCCAGCAATTTGAAAGCCCGGAACATCCATGGTCCGTATTCTTTCTTTCTGGGTCGGCCATTCGGTAGAATCTCGCCCTGGAATATCGGTGGCGCCAAGTGGAATTTGAGCTTGTAGTCACCTTCAAAGGTCTCTCCCAAACGCTTTTCGAAGTCTCCGTTGGTGAACAAGCGGGCGACCTCGTACTCGTCCTTGTAGGCAAGCAGTTTGAAATAGTTGCGGGCGACGGTTTTGGTCAGCTCACCCGTACCTTCGATTGCAGCCTCCGCGTCTTTGACGCTGGCAACCAGTTCGCGATAGCGGTCCGCATATTTCTTATCCTGGTACCCAGTCAGGAACTCGGCGCGCGTCTCAACAATCTGGTCTAGATCGGGCTGGCTGTCAGGTGCCGACTGGAGAGATGACAGGATTGTCTTTGCCTGCTTCGGGTCGACGGCAAACGTCCTGCCCCAACGGAATGCCCGTTTGTTTGCATCGACCGCCACGCCGTTGAGTTCAATCGCCGTCAGGAGCGATTCAGCGCTGACGGGAAGCATGCCCGACTGGCTGGCAAAACCCAGCAGCATGATGTTGGTCGCGATTGAATCGCCGCAAACAGCCTCGGCCAGTTTTGTGAAGTCGAGTTTCACCGGCCTCGGCGCCACATATTTTGATATGGCTTCGACGACCTGTTTCTCCCGGAAATCGAAATCCCGATCGAAAACAAAATTCGAAACAGGTGACAGGTGGGTGTTTAGTACCGCGGTCGTTCTATCCTTGTCATAAAGAGCGATCGATGTGTTGGCCGCGGCCACGACAGTGTCAGCCGCCAGCAGTACATCCGCCTCACCGGTCACAATCTGCGGGGATGCCACCAGATCGGGTGTTCTGGACAGGCGCACATGGGAGAGAACCGCGCCGCCTTTTTGTGCCAGACCGGAAAAGTCCTGGATCATGGCGGCCTTGCCTTCAATATGCGCAGCCATTCCGATGATTGCCCCGATCGTCAGAACGCCGGTGCCGCCAACGCCGGTAATGGCGATATTGTATACGTCGTCTATCCCCACCGTTTCCGGTTCGGGCAAATCAACAGAACCCATCTCGGGAAGTGCGTGTTTTTTCAGCGCGCCGCCTTCGATGGTGACGAAAGACGGACAGAAACCATTTATACAGGAGAAATCCTTGTTGCAGGAGGATTGGTTGATCTGCCGTTTGCGGCCGAATTCGGTTTCCAGTGGTTCGATCGATATGCAATTCGACTGAACGGAGCAATCTCCGCAACCTTCACAGACCAGCGGATTGATAAAGGCCCGCTTGGCCGGGTCAACCATCTGGCCACGTTTGCGGCGGCGGCGCTTTTCAGATGCGCAAGTCTGATCGTAGATTATCGCTGTACATCCGGGCACTTTCTTGAGATGGGATTGAACCTCGTCCAGGTATTCCCGTGATTTGATCTTTACCCCAGGGGCCAGATCGGATGGTGAATATTTGTCAGGCTCATCGGAGACAAGCCAGATTTCGCCAACCCCTTCGTTATAGAGCTGATGCGAAAGGGCAGGCACGGTCAGTGTGCCATCAACCTGCTGTCCGCCGGTCATCGCAACAGCATCATTGTAGAGAATCTTGTAAGTAATGTTGACGCCGGAGGCGACCGCCTGGCGGATCGCCAGCAGGCCGGAATGGAAGTAGGTGCCGTCTCCCAGATTGGCGAAGATATGGTCTTCCTCGGTAAACGGTGCCGTGCCCACCCAGGGCACGCCTTCGCCGCCCATATGGGTATAGGTTTCCGTGCTGCGATCCATCCAGACTGCCATGAAATGACATCCGATGCCGGCGGTCGCCCGGCTACCGTCGGGAACCTTGGTCGACGTGTTGTGCGGACATCCGGAGCAAAAATGCGGAATGCGGGACACCGGCGCCTTGTGGCTGACCTTCCTGTCGTATCGGGCCTGATAGTATGCCAGCATCTTCTCGGTGCGAGCGCGCAGCTCCTCCGGCAGATCAAATGTCAGGAGCCGAGTTGCAATTGCACGTAGTGCCACGCCGGTTGTTATCTCCTCATGCAGCGAAAGAATGCGGCGATCCTTGTGATCGAATTTTCCTACAATTCGCGGACGAACATCGGCACGCCAGTTGAACAATTGCTGCTTGATCTGATGCTCGATGACCTCCCGCCGCTCCTCAATGACGAGGACTTCTTCCAGTCCTTCTGAAAAGTGACGAACGCCTTCGGGCTCCAGCGGCCAGGGCATGCGAACCTTGAAAAGGCGCAGGCCGATTGCATCGGCGATCTTTTCGTCAATGCCCATATGGCGAAGTGCTTCGCGCACATTCTCATATGCCTTGCCGGACGCAATAATGCCGAAGCGCGGTTTGCTGGAATCAATCACAAGCTGGTCAACGCCATTGGCCCGCGCGAACGCAATTGCGGCATAGGCCTTGTATTCCTGAAGCCGTTCATCCTGGACAAAACGATCATCCGGCCAGCGAATGTTCAGGCCGTCGGGCGGCAGTTCGAAATCCTGCGGAATGACATATTGCTTGTGTTCATTCTTGAGATCGACAACCGAGGTGGTCTCCACCGTATCGGCAATGACCTTATAGGCGGTCCACAAGCCCGAATATCGGCTCATGGCGATGCCGAACAGGCCAAGTTCTACAAATTCGTGCACGCTGGAGGGGAACAGCATTGGCATGATTGCCGCCATGAAGGCATGATCGGACTGATGAGCGACCGTCGAGGATTTAGCCAAATGGTCGTCGCCGGCCAAGGCAAGGACGCCGCCATGTTTTGCGGTTCCCGCCGAATTGCCATGCTTGAAGGCATCGCCACAACGATCAACGCCTGGCCCCTTGCCGTACCAGATGCCGACGACCCCATCCTTGGTATATCCAGGCGACATCTGGACTTGCTGCGATCCCCAAACTGCTGTCGCAGCAAGCTCTTCATTGACGCCCGGTTTGAATACTATATCCAGCGGATCGAGGTGGCGCCTTGCCTGTTGAAGCGCAAAATCATAGCCGCCAAGCGGTGAGCCGCGATAACCGGAAATATATGCGCCGGTATTCAGACCAGCCTCTCGGTCACGCCGCATCTGAACGATCGGCAGGCGAACCAGAGCTTGGGTACCGTTCATGAAAACCTGCCCCTCGACAGCGGTGTATTTATCATCGAGGGAAATTTTATCTCTTAGTATTTTGGCAGCAGGCTTTGTTTCATTCATCGAAGCATCTCCGAGCGCACCCGTCCGACCTTTATTATGGCGCAACCGGTGGAAACTGAAAGTTTTATTATCGGTTGCTCACTTCAATTTCATGGGATGTGAATGCAATTTCTCATAGATATATAGGATGAAAATTTCTTTCTTTTAGAGGAAAGAAATTTTTGTTGCACTGCAGCAAGCGAATCAAATTGGCAACCGGTTGGTATTCTTGATTTCGTTCAAGGCGAAGTGGGAATTGAGTTGACCGACATGCGGCAGTTTAAGGAGTTGTTGTTTCACGGTTTTTTCGTAGTCCCTTACTGAAGCCACAACAACCCGGAGAAGATAGTCGAAATCGCCGCTCATGGTGTAGCACTGCAGAATTTCTGGCACATTCCGGGCCGCTGCTTCGAATTCCTCCAGGACTGAAGCAGAATGCTGAGCCAGACGGACAAAAACGAAAATTGAAACATCCAGTCCGATTTTTTCGCCATCCAGGATGAGCATTTTTCCGCGGATAATTCCGGCATCATGCAGTTTTCGGATCCTCCGCCAGGTCGGTGTGTGGGAAAGGCCGACAGCCTCGCCAATGCTGGATATGTTACGCTCGGAATCCTGTTGCAGGATCCGCAATATCTTCAGATCTGTCTCATCTAGTTTTTCTTGTTTCATGTTGACCTGGTGCCGGTGGTGCTAACATTGGACAGGTTTGCATGGACGGTGACCTGCGGCAACAGATGCCAATACAGTATTTGAAATTTGAGGCGACACGGCGTATCTGCTTGTCAGAACCGCATGGAATGGAAATGGCCGAGATTACCGTATCCGCATTGTACAAGTTCGTTCACCTGCCGGACTATGAAGAAATGCAGCCTCGAATTTACGAGGCCTGCAAATCCCATGGCGTTCAGGGCACTTTGCTGCTCGCCGCGGAAGGCATCAACGGAACGATAGCCGGCAGCGGAGATGATATTGAAACTGTGCTGGGATATCTGAAATCCGATCCCAGACTGTGTGATCTCGAGCACAAGGAATCCTATTGCGACGAAAATCCTTTCTACAGGCTGAAAGTCCGTTTGAAGAAGGAAATCGTGACGATGGGGGTAGCGGGAATTGATCCAGTCGAGCAGGCGGGCGACTATGTTGATCCTGCGCAGTGGAACGAACTGATCAGCGATCCAGACACGGTGGTCATTGACACCCGAAATGACTACGAGACGGCGATTGGCACGTTCAAAGGTGCCATAGATCCCGAAACCGTAAACTTTAGGGATTTCCCGAAATGGTTCCGGGAAAACAAGGATCGATTTCATAACAAGCCGAAGATTGCGATGTATTGCACCGGCGGCATTCGCTGCGAGAAGGCAACTGCGCTGGTGAAGGCGGAAGGTTTTGAGGATGTGTTCCACCTCAAGGGTGGCATTCTGAAATATCTGGAGGAAGTGCCAGAAGAAGAGAGCCTCTGGGAAGGGGAGTGTTTTGTCTTCGATAACAGGGTTTCTGTCGGTCACGGGCTGACACCGGGTCCTTATGATCTTTGCCATGCCTGCCGAATGCCGATCAGCGCCGAGGACAAGGCATCATCGCTTTATGTTGCCGGCGTCTCCTGTCCGCATTGTCATGATCGCTCATCTTCAGCGCGCAAGCAGAGATTTGCCGCGCGTCAAAGACAGGTCGAATTGGCAAAACGCAGGGGTGACGTTCACATAGGCGCGGATTATGAGGCGGCACGTGAGCGCAAACGCCAGGCGCGTGCTGAGCAAATCGAGCGTAGCAAACAGGTGCGCTAACCCAAATCCGAGAAGGCGTCTTCCAGCCGGTCCAGCGCTTCAACAATGCGCGAATGATGCGTGGCAATATTAAATCGGATGTGGTTTTCACCACCGGGACCGAATTGCGGGCCCGGAGAAACGCCAATACGCGCCTTCTTGTTGATCCGATGCAGGACATCTTCAAATGTCAGTCCGGTTGCTGAAAAATCCGTCCAGGCGAGAAAGGTAGCTTCCAGATGCATGGCGCGGACACCAGGAATGGCGCGTGTGATCTGTTTGGCAAACAGGTCGCGATTGGTTTCAAGATAGGGAATGAGCGCATCGAGCCAGGGGGCTCCGTGATTTTGTGCGGCCTGCGTGGCTGCCATTCCGAATCGGTTTGGCGATCCAGTTCCCGAAGCGCGCAGGCCTGCATCAATCTGTTGCTTTATTTTGGGGTTGGAAGCGATTGAAGCGCCGATTTTTGTGCCAGCAATATTGAATGTCTTGGTGGCACCACAGAGCGTTACCAGAAGGTCGCTTACTTCTGGCGCTGCGACAGCAGTCGGGATGAAGGTGCTGCCCGGATAAATCAGGTCACCATGGATTTCATCCGAGACCAGGATGATATTCCGCTTGAGGCAAAAATCGGCGACTTCGCGCAGTTCTTCTACTGTCCAGACCCTGCCACCGGGATTTTGCGGCGAACAAAGCACGATGATGCGGGTGTTTTTCGGCATGTCGCGCGCAAGGCCCTCAACGTCCATCCGGTACCGCCCCTGTTCCTCGATCATGGGCTGGTTATGGACATTGCGGCCATTTGCGACGATCGTTTTTGCAAACTCGTGATAGACCGGCGAGAAGATCGCGACAGTGTCGCCCGGATCACTGAACTTGTGGATTACGAGCGCAAGCGCAAACATGATCCCAGGAACCGGGGTCAGCCAATCAGGTTGCGCCTTCCAGCCATGGCGGGTGGCCAGCCAATCGCACTGCGCTTCGCGCCAAGTGTCGGGAATTCCGTAGTAGCCGAAAAATCCGCGTTTCGTTTCCTCGATTATTGCCTGTTTGACCACATCGGGTGCCGCGAAATCCATATCGGCAACCCACATTGCCAACCCGTCATCGGCATCGACCTTGCAGACTTGGCTGAGGAAATCGCTCTTGGACGCGTGCGCATTTTTGATGTCCACTGGCGTATCGAAATCGAATGTCATGAAAATCTCCGGCTAGTGGGCGGGTAATAGCGGAGAATGGGGTTTGTCACAACAACAGGAGGTAATGAATTCCGATGCGAAGCAAATTGACTGCCGGGTGGTCTAGACCGTCAGGAATTTTTGGACTTCCGGATCATCCAATGAGGCTGCAGCGCCGGAGTGAACAATCTCGCCGCGATCGAGAATGTAAACCTTGTCGGCCAGTTCACGGCAGAAATCGAGATATTGTTCGACCAGCAGGATTGTTACGCCGGCACTTTCCTTGAGATATCGGATCGCGCGGCCAATATCCTTGATGATCGATGGCTGGATGCCTTCGGTCGGTTCATCAAGTACAAGCAGCTTCGGTCGCATCACCAATGCGCGTCCAATCGCGAGTTGTTGCTGCTGTCCGCCAGAAAGATCGCCGCCACGACGATCGAGCATTTGTTCCAATACCGGGAAAAGTTCGAAGATGTGTTCCGGGATGGTTCTGTCAGAGCTTTTCAACGGGGCAAAACCGGTTTCGAGATTTTCCCTGACCGTAAGGAGGGGGAAGATTTCGCGGCCCTGTGGCACCAGGGAAATGCCCATGCGGGCTCTTTCATAGCTGGGCCTGGTTCCAAGTTTGATATCTTCAAACTCGATATCTCCGGCTGACAGCTTGTGTTGGCCAACAATTGCCCGGATCAGGCTGGTCTTGCCGACACCGTTGCGCCCAAGCAGGCAGGTGATCTTGCCATCCTCGGCATCCAGTGAAACTCCGCGGAGCGCTTCGGCGGCGCCGTAATGCAGCCATGTATTGTGAACGCTTAGCATTTGTTATCGCCCCAAATAGACGTCGATTACTTTTTGGTCGCTGCTGACATGATCAAGCGATCCTTCTGCGATCACCGATCCTTCGTGCAGGCAGGTCACCTTTACATCCAGATCGCGCACGAAATGCATGTCATGTTCGACGACAATGACCGAATGGGTTTCGGCGATCTTTCGCAAGAGTTTGGCTGTTTCAGCGGTTTCGGCGTCGGTCATGCCGGCAACCGGTTCATCGACCAAAAGTAGTTTTGGGTCCTGGGCCAGCAACATTCCGATTTCCAGCCACTGTTTCTGGCCATGGGAAAGGTTTGCCGCGAGGTCGTTTCGTCTAAAGGCCAGACGAATGGTTTCGAGAATTTCGTCGATACGCTGATTGTCTGGTTCGTTTGGCTGATAAAACAGTGCGGGCAGGCTGTTCCGGGTTCCCTTGAGCGACAGCAGGATGTTGTCTTCCACCGTCTGTGTCTCGAACACGGTGGGTTTTTGAAATTTGCGACCAATGCCGTACATGGCGATTTCGGCCTCGTCATGCTGGGTGAGGTCGATTTCGCCATCAAACAAGACCTTGCCTTCATCGGGTCTGGTCTTGCCGGTTATGATGTCCATCATGGTGGTCTTGCCGGCGCCATTGGGTCCGATGATCGCGCGCATTTCTCCCTGTTCGAGATAGAGCGACAGATCGTTGATCGCCTTGAACCGGTCAAAGGAAACCGAAACGCCGTCAAGATAGAGGAGGCTGGATGAAACCTGCATGGGGATCACTCCGCCGGTTTGGCAATCGCCCCATCGGACGATTGCGGCTTGTTGGTCGTGATGTTTGGACGGCTGAAGTTTGAGAGTTTCTTCGCCAGGCCGACAATTCCCTTGGGCATAAACAGCGTTACAAAAATGAACAATCCACCGAGTGCGAAAAGCCAGAATTCCGGCAGGACGCCGGTAAACCAACTCTTGCCTGCATTTACCAGAACTGCGCCAATGATCGGACCGATCAGGGTTCCGCGTCCGCCAACGGCCGTCCAAACGACTATCTCAATCGAGTTTGCTGGTGCGAACTCTCCAGGATTGATTATTCCGACCTGCGGAACGTAGAGCGCGCCGGCAATACCGGCGACGATTGCGGAGACGACAAAGGCGATGAGCTTTACCTTTTCCGGTCGATAACCCAGAAAACGGGTCCGGCTTTCGGCATCCCGGACCGCCTGGAGAATTTTGCCGTATTTCGAGCTCACCATCGAAGAGATCAGGAGCAGGGCCAGCGCAAGGGTGAGCGCACTTGCCGCAAACAATGCCGCCCGCGTCTCGGGAGCTGCAATGTTGAAACCGAGGATATCCTTGAAATCCGTCAGGCCGTTATTGCCGCCAAATCCCATATCGTTCCTGAAGAACGCCAGCAGCAATGCATAGGTCATTGCCTGGGTGATGATGGACAGATAAACGCCGGTTACGCGGGAGCGGAAGGCAAACCAGCCGAACACGAAGGCAAGCAGGCCGGGGACAAGCATTACCATCAGCGCGGCAAACCAAAACTGATCAAACCCGTACCAGTACCAGGGCAGTTCCTGCCAGTTGAGGAAGACCATGAAATCGGGGAGTTCTGGATTTCCGTAGACGCCCCGCGCGCCGATCTGGCGCATCAGATACATGCCCATGGCATAGCCGCCCAAGGCAAAAAAAGCGCCGTGACCCAGTGACAGAATTCCGCAATAGCCCCAGACGAGGTCGAGTGCGAGTGCCAGAATCGCAAAGCAAAGATATTTGCCGAAGAGCGGCACCAGATGGTCGGGAACATGAAACGGGCTTGCCGGCGGGACGACGAGGTTCATGATCGGAATGAGGATCGCGATCACGCATAACAAGCCAATCATGGTAAGGACGGAGCGAGACTGGATGCCGCCTTTGAGGAAGTGGGTGAGGATCATGCGTCAACCGCCCTTCCACGGATTGCGAAGAGGCCGCGGGGTCGTCTCTGTATGAACAGGATGATGAAGATCAGAACCAGGATCTTGGCGAGTACTGCGCCCGTATAGGGCTCAAGAAACTTGTTTGCCACGCCAAGCGACATGGCGCCGACCAGGGTTCCCCACAGATTGCCGACGCCGCCGAAGACGACAACCATGAAGCTGTCGATGATGTAGCTTTGGCCCAGATTGGGCGAGACATTGTCAATCTGAGAGAGCGCGACGCCTGCCATTCCGGCAATGCCTGAACCAAGCGCAAAGGTCATGGCATCGACCCAGTTTGTGCGGATGCCCATTGCAGACGCCATGCGCCGGTTTTGTGTTACGGCGCGCATTTGCAGGCCGAGGCTGGTCTTGTTCAGGATGATCATCAGGATGGCAAAAACCGCCAGAGAAAACACGATGATCCACAGACGGTTCCAGGTGATTGAAAGTTCACCGATCTCGAATGCGCCGGACATCCAGGAAGGGTTGCCGACTTCTCGGTTCGTTGGCCCGAATATGGTCCGAACCGTTTGCTGCAGGACCAGGGATACGCCCCAGGTTGCAAGTAATGTCTCCAACGGGCGGCCATAAAGAAACCGGATGATCCCGCGTTCCATGCACAGGCCGACCAGGGCCGTCACCAGGAATGCAAGCGGCAGTGCAAGAAGGAGCGAATAATCGAAGAATGCAGGCGCGCTTTGGCGGAAAATTTCCTGGACTACGAAAGTCGTATAGGCGCCCAGCATGACCATTTCGCCATGGGCCATATTGATGACGCCCATGACGCCGAAGGTAATTGCCAGGCCGATGGCTGCGAGGAACAGGACCGAGCCCAGCGACAGTCCGTACCAGACATTCTGTCCGATTTCCCACAATTCCAGCCTGTCATTGATGCGGGTGATGGCAGCTGCTGCAGCCTGTTTGGGCTCGCCCTCGGCGGACGCCTCAAATGCGGATAGCAGCGAAAGCGCTTCGCGATCGCCGCGCTCCTGGATAACGGAGATTGCCTCGATCATGGCGGCCGGATCATCAGTCGTGTTCAACACAATCGACGCGCGTGCCTGTTTCATCAAGGAAAGGATGCTGGCGTCTTCTTCTGCCGTAATAGCTTTTTCGAGTGCTTCCAGCTGACCTGCGTCGCTCGTATCGAATATGGTCTGCGCGGCGCTCCTGCGGATTTCGGCATCCTGCGCACGCAATGTCATACCGGATAGTGCCGCGGTGATGGCGCGACGCAGCGAGTTCTTGATCCTGATTTTCTTCAGTGATTTTCCGGCAGCTTCCGAAATTGTTTCGCCGGTGACCGGATCGAGCAGATTGTCGCCACTGACAATGACGACCGAGTTATTTGATGGGTCTGTTTTCAGATTGCCTTCGCTGAGGGCACGTAAAGCGGGCGCGGCTTTCGGATCGCCCAATTCGCCCAGTTCGTCAATGATCTTTCCGACCTGCGAGAATCCCTTTGCGGTGGCAAATTTTTGAATGACGGTGCCGACTGAAGAATCCTGGGCGATCGATTGGCCCGCCAGGAAGAACAAAAGAATTACCAGGGAGAATATGGATCTCAGAACAACAGGTAGAGACATTTGTGGGTTCGCCAGCTGTTTGAATTATTGAGTAAAATTAGGGCCGGGCGAACCCTGGTTATCCGCCCGGCCGGTTTTCAGGTCAGGAGCCTTTGCCGCCGCATTTGCCGCTTTCGACATTGAAGTTGCCGCAGGACATTGGCTTGCGCCAATCTGCAATCAGGTCCTTGGAATCTGGCAGGTAATCCGACCAGGCATCGCCAACAACGAGGCCAGGCGTTTCGAACACGGTTTCGAACTGACCGTCTTCCTGGATTTCACCGATCAGGACCGGTTTAGTGATGTGGTGGTTCGGCATCATCGCAGAATAGCCGCCGGTCAAATTGGGTACCGATACGCCGACGATTGCATCAATGACTGCGTCCGGATCGGTGGTGCCAGCTTTCTCGACTGCCTTGACCCACATGTTGAAGCCAATGTAGTGGGCTTCCATTGGATCATTGGTCACGCGGTCTTCGTCGCCAATGAATGCCTTCCAGGTTTCGATGAATTCGGCGTTAGCGTCGTTCTCGACGGATTGGAAGTAGTTCCAGGCGGCCAGATGGCCCACGAGCGGTCCGGTGTCCAGGCCTGCAAGCTCTTCCTCGCCGACGGAAAATGCAACGACGGGAATGTCTTCAGCCTTCACGCCTGCATTTGCCAATTCCTTGTAGAACGGAACGTTGGCATCACCATTGATGGTCGACACGACCGCAGTTTTCTTGCCTGCGGATCCGAAGCCCTTGATGTCGGAAACAATTGTCTGCCAGTCGGAATGACCGAATGGCGTGTAATTGATCATGATGTCTTCTTCCGCGACACCCTTGGACTTGAGGTATGCTTCGAGGATCTTGTTGGTTGTTCTCGGATAGACATAGTCGGTACCGGCAAGAACCCAGCGCTCAACGCCTTCCTCATTCATCAAGTAATCAACAGCAGGGATCGCCTGCTGATTTGGCGCGGCGCCGGTGTAGAACACGTTGCGCTGACTTTCTTCGCCCTCATATTGGACCGGGTAGAACAGCAGAGAGTTGAGTTCTTCGAAGACCGGCAGAACAGATTTTCTGGAGACTGAAGTCCAGCAACCGAATACCGCGTCGACTTCCTCACCAGAAATCAGTTCGCGGGCTTTCTCGGCAAAGAGCGGCCAGTCGGAAGCCGGATCAACGACGACGGCCTCAAGCTTCTTGCCCAGGACGCCACCTTTCTTGTTCTGCTCCTCGATCAGCATCAACATGACGTCTTTCAGCGTCGTCTCGGAAATTGCCATTGTTCCCGACAGCGAATGAAGAATACCGACCTTGATCGTTTCTTCGGCATTCGCAGGTAGTGCGGTTGCGGCGCTCATCAGCGCTGCGACCGCAGTCATTTTCATTTTGTAAGATAAACCAGTCATTCTTACCTCCGACAGGTTTGTTTGCACCGCACAAATTTAAGCAATGAGCGTGCCAATCTTTGCGGAACTGAAATAAATGCCGAATTAGTGCAGTTTAATCAGTCAGTTAAGAGATGTTTGCATAGGAATCAGTGTTATGAATTTTGCCAACTAACCCGAAAAATGATTAAAAATTGGCCATAAAGGAACCGATGACTATTAATTAGGCAACTGCCTAGCTGATATTAGAGAAGCATAATTTTATTGGATAGCTGGCCAAACTAGGCCTAAATTGTTGGTGCTGCATTTGCGGCAGGTTGTTTGCACCACAAATGGCCTGGGCGCCGTGACTTCGTCACTGCGCCCAAATTTGTCTTCACAATAGTAATTTCTCGGTCAGAGAAAACGGTTGACCACGTTTTCCAGATATTCCTGTTTCCCGGAAACGGGATCCGGATTGACGTCGGCAGCTTCCACATAGGCAGCGATGTCATCCAGCGAGTAGGTGCCGTCGAGCATTTTCATCGCTTCGGGGTTTGACCAGCCGGCATAGCGGTCCTTAACGAAATTACTGAGAGCGGCTTCTTCATACATCGCAGCGGCGGCCTTGAACCCGCGAGCGCAGCAATCCATCCCACCAATATGGGCAAGCAGTAGATCTTCGGGGTCAAGCGACTGCCGGCGAAGCTTGGCGTCGAAGTTTGTACCGCCCGTCGTGAAGCCGCCGGCCTTGATTATTTCATAAAAAGCAAGCGCCATTTCGGGCACATTGTTTGGGAACTGGTCGGTATCCCAGCCGGACTGGTAATCGTTGCGGTTCATGTCTATCGAGCCGAAAATTCCCAATGCGCCAGCCATGGCCAGTTCGTGCTCAAAGGAGTGACCGGCTAGAATTGCATGGCCCTGCTCGATGTTTACACGCACTTCATTTTCAAGGCAGTGCCGTCTCAAAAAACCGTATACCGTGGCGACGTCATAATCATATTGATGTTTGGTTGGTTCCTGTGGCTTGGGCTCAATGAGGATCGTACCTTTGAAACCGATCTTGTGCTTGTATTCGACCACCAGATTGATGAACCGGCCGAGTTGCTGATCCTCGCGGGCAAGGTCCGTGTTCAGGAGCGTTTCATAACCTTCCCGGCCGCCCCAAAGAACATAGTTTTCCCCTCCCAGCCTGTTGGTAGCATCAATGCAGGTTTTGACCGTCGCAGCAGCATAGGCAAACACGTCCGGATCGGGATTGGTTGCGGCACCGGACATGAAGCGTCGATTGGAAAACAAATTGGCGGTCCCCCAAAGCAGCTTCATGCCGGTTTCGGATTGTTTCTGTTCAAAGTAGTCGACGATCTCGTTCAGGTTTTTCGTGTTCTCGGCAAAGTTTGAACCTTCGGGGCGAACGTCGGCATCATGAAAGCAATAGAACGGAACGCCGAGTGCGGTGAACATTTCGAAGGCTACGTCTGCCTTGAGTTTCGCTGCCTGCATGCCATCTGAAATCCGGTCCGGGAACCATGGCCGGTCGAAGGTTTGGCCACCAAACGGGTCGCCGCCGGGCCAGGCAAAATTGTGCCAATAGCAAACCGCAAAGCGAAGGTGATCCTCCATGCGTTTGCCCATCACAATTTCATCGGGATCGTAATGATGGAATGCAAGCATGTTCTGAGAATCTGCACCTTCAAAGGGGATTTTGGTGATGTCACCGAAGAAACCTGTCGTCATTTCAAAGACCTTTTATGTTTGAATAAATTGATCGATATCGCTGCCATTGTTCCTCGAATTTGGCGGTCAATGCGGTTTCCGGATCGATAATGGTATCGGTTGCCGGGGGAACGCAGATATCCTGCCAATCACAATTTCGCTCGGCGATCATGCCCAGTCGGGTAGCGCCAAATGCTGCACCGAAATCGCCGTCGGCTGGAATTTTGACCTGCAGACCGAGGACTGTCGCAATCAGTTCCAGCCAGTAGATCGAGCGGGATCCACCGCCAACAGCAGTGATTGACGTCAACCTGGTTCCGGCAGATTCAAGCGCGGCCAGATTGTCCCGGAGTGCGAACGTCACACCTTCCAATACGCTTCTTGTCAGGGTGAGGTCGTCGGAATCATGGTCCAAACCGATGAAAGCGCCTCTGATGGCAGCATCGTTATGCGGCGTGCGCTCTCCTGAAAGATAAGGCAGGAAAATTACGCCTGATGGGCCTTTGAGGTCTGTTCCAAGACCCGCGGTCAGGTCGGCTGCATCTTTGCCAACGAGACCGGCATACCAGTTGAGCGCATCCGTTGCGGACAATATCACGCCCATCTGATGCCACATGCCCGGTAATGCGTGACAAAATGTGTGAACAGCGCTTTCGGGCTTAGGTCGGTAGGCA
The DNA here is from genome assembly GCA_028289365.1 of Salaquimonas sp. Lineage (GTDB taxonomy): Bacteria > Pseudomonadota > Alphaproteobacteria > Rhizobiales > Rhizobiaceae > BOKV01. The sequence continues at coordinate 27,025 of JANQQM010000069.1, forward strand.
TCGGTCGCGGCAAACAGTACGCCGGATGTCCCAAGTGAAACGAATGCATCCTCGGCGTTCACGGTTCCCATGCCCACAGCGGAGGCAGCGTTATCGCCGGCACCGCCGGCAACCACCACGCCATTTCTCATTCCCCAGTCTGAGGCGAGATCATTGCGCAGAATACCGCTTGTGGCACTGCCTTCGACAAGCCCCGGCATGAAACTCTCGTCTAGACCACTCGCCGTCAGCAAATCATCAGACCAGCATCTGTTCTCAACATCCAGCCAGCTTGTGCCAGAAGCATCCGACATCTCGGATACAAATTCGCCGGTCAGCCAAAACCTCAGATAATCCTTGGGCAGTAGAACTTTCGACAGCCTGGCAAAGGCGTCGGGTTCATTGTCTTTCACCCAGACAATCTTGGGTGCTGTAAATCCGGGAAAAACGATATTGCCGGAAATCTTTCGAAACAAAGGGTTCTCATCAAGTGCCGCGGCCTCCTGATGGCTCCTTGTATCGTTCCACAACATGCATGGGCGAATTACATCCGCATTTGTGTCGAGCAGTGTGGCGCCGTGCATCTGACCGGAAAGGCCAATGCCTTTGGTCGCCGATAACTGTTTTGCGTGGCTTTCCTTAAGCGAACCAACCGCCTGTTTTGTCGCTTCGATCCAATCGGCAGGATCCTGCTCGGACCAACCGGGGGCAGGGCGGTCCACCGTCAGAGACGCATTTGCGGAGGCGACTATATTCTGATCGTCATCGACAAGTAGTGCTTTAACGCCCGATGTGCCCAGATCGATGCCAAGATACATTACTTACTCTCAATTCTGATGTTCCCGAATGCGGTCAGCTTCCAGTTTTTGCCCGAGAAGGTGGGCTGAATATCAGCCTAGCTTCTCTGAATGGCATAGACAAACCAAGTTTGTTCAGGCTGCAACTGCGCCCGGTCCCTCGATTGCCCCCGGCGGACATTTCCCGAGGATGATCATGCCGAGCACTTCATCCTTGGTGACATCTTCCGTTTTGGCGTGACCGACCATCTTGCCGTTCTTCATCACCGCGACCCGATCTGCAAGGTCAAACACATCATGGATGTCGTGGCTGATCAGGAAGATGCCAATGCCTTCCTTCTTCAATTGCTTGATCAGTTCGCCGACCTGCTCGGTCTCTTGTGGGCCGAGTGCTGCTGTCGGCTCGTCCATAATCAGGATACGCGCGTTAAAGAGAATTGCCCTGGCAATGGCAACGGATTGGCGTTGCCCGCCGGATAGTGCCTTTACCGGATCCTTGAAACGCTTGAAGTTTGGGTTCAGGCGGCCCATGACCTTGCGCGCTTCCGCCTCCATCGCAGCATCATCAAGTGTGCCCCAAGGTGTCTGAAGTTCACGGCCAAGATAAAGATTTGCGGCCGCGTCGACATTGTCTGCTACGGCAAGTGTCTGGTAGATCGTTTCAATCCCATAACGCTTGGCATCGCGCGGATTGTGTATTTCCACCTTTTCCCCTTCGATGAAAATTTCACCGGAATCTCCCTGGTATGCTCCGGAGAGTATCTTGATCAGCGTGGACTTGCCTGCACCGTTATGCCCCAGCAGTCCAACGACTTCGCCAGGAAACAGATCCACCGAAGCATGGTCCACTGCCTTGATGCCGCCAAATGCAATTGAAACATCGCGCATTTCAACGAGAGGCGTGCCTTTGTTTTCTCTAGACATGATGGCTACCCTTTAGTTTGAGCGACGGCGATAAATTGTGTCCAGCCAGACAGCAATTACCAGGACACATCCAACAACCATTTGCTGGACGGCGGAATCGAAACCAACCAGGACCATGCCTGATTGCAATGACTGCATGACCAATGCACCCAGCATGGCGCCGTAAATCGTGCCGATACCACCAGCAAACGACGTTCCACCGATCACTGCAGCGGCGATGACGTAGAGTTCGTCAAGCTGGCCGAGAGCATTGGTCGCCGAGTTGAGGCGCGCGCTGGCAATAATGGCGGATATGCCGACCAGGGCACCCATCAACGCGAAAATTTTCACCGTCATGAGGCGGGTATTGATACCGGCAAGCTCTGCTGCTTCCGGGTTGCCGCCCATGGCAAAGACGTAACGGCCAAATTTGGTTCGTGTCGCTATGAAGGTCATGGTGATCCCGACTGCGATCGCAATCAGCACCGGAATGGCGAACCCATGGGATATGAACAATCCACCTTCGGGAATTTCAATATTGTTTGCTTCGGCGTACCGACGGACAATTCCAGCAGGCCATGGATAGGCATTCATCACCATGACGGTGCCGATGACGGCTGCCGATCCGACTGCTCCGATCAGCCATTCGGCCCACATGGGCCGCAGCGGAAATCCGAAGCGTTTTCTTTGGGCGCGGCCGGAAACAATCATCCAGACTATTCCCAGACAGGCGGCGGCGCCAACAATCCAGCTGCCGGTTGCTCCAATCGTGCCGTAGGGTCCTCCGCCGATTAGCGCGAACGTGCTATCGACAGGTGAAATGGTTTCGCCGCGTGCAACCCACCAGGCTGCTCCCCGCCAAACCAGCAGGCCGCCCAGGGTCACGATGAATGCGGGAATGGTCAAATATGCGATAAGAAAGCCCTGAAATGCACCGATGATGGCACCAAAAAGAATGCCGACTACCACGGTGATAATCCAGATTGCCGGGTTTCCAAGGCCCAGATAGTCAGGCAGAACCCAGACCTGGGTGACCCCCATTATCATTGCGGTCAGGCCCAGCATGGAGCCGACGGACAGATCGATATTTCGGGTGACGATTACCAGCACCATGCCTGTCGCCATGACAGCGATGGATGATGTCTGAACCGACAGGTTCCACAGATTTCGGGGTGTCAGGAATGCCCCATATCCGTTGACGAAGTGCCCATAAAAATGAAATCCGAACCAGATCAGCAACAATGCGCCGATCATGCCCAACATGCGGGTATCCACTTCCGTGGCACGGAGAAAGCGGACCAGTGCACTTTCCTTGTGCTCTGTACTAGTGGTGTTTTCCAACGCGCTTTCTGACATGAAAATCCTCCCCAGCAATATCGCCGACATTATGCAGGTGGAAACCGCGCCCAGGATAAGGGCGCGGAATCTGATTTATGAGTGTAAGTCGAATTGCCAGGAGAGACTAGTTACAAGCTGGCACTGTACCTGCTGCGACACCAGCGCAGGCAGTTGCTTTGTCGATCCAGCCTGCATCGATAACCACGTTGAGGTTATCTTTGGTAATCGGCGTCGGCTCGAGCAGGATCGCGTTGACTTCAACGCCGCGCTTTCCGCCATCGAATTTGCCGACATCGGGCACATCCGTCATGGACTTGCCATCTGCCAGCATCAGTGCCGCTTCAGCAGCCACTTTGCCAAGTGCGCGGGAGTCTTTCCAGACGCTAACCAGCTGGGTACCAAGCGCAACGCGATTCAGCGCTGCAAGGTCGCCGTCCTGTCCGGTAACCGGAACCTGTCCGGCCATGCCCTGGGCTGCAAGTGCGGCAACAACGCCACCGGCCATGCCGTCGTTTTCCGAGACCACGGCATCAATGTTGTTGTTGTTGGCAGTCAACATCTGTTCCATGTTGCGCTGTGCATTCTCAGGCTTCCAGCCATCGGTAAACGCTTCACCAACATTCTTGATCTTGCCGGCATCAATATTGGGCTTGAGTACTTCCATGATGCCCTGGAACAGGAAGGTGGCGTTCGGGTCGCCCTGGTCGCCCTTGATGAATGCAAAGTTACCTTCGCTTTTACCCTTTTCGAGCATGACCTTTGCCATCAGGCGGCCAACGCCGACATTGTCAAAGGTGATGTAAAGCGAATCCGGATGCTCGATCTGAACATCGTAGGCAATCATCGGGATGCCTTCTGCAGCTGCCTTGTCGACCGCCGGCAGAATTGCCTCTGAGTCAAATGGAACGATCATCAGGACATCAGCGCCCTGGGAGATCAATGATTCCACATCGGTCAACTGTTTTGCAGCAGATCCCTGTGCGTCGGCTGAGATGTAACGGTCGCCATTGGCTTCGACAATTTCCTTGATAACCGCTTCATCGCGCTTCCAACGTTCTTCCTGGAAAATCTTCCAGGAGACAGCAATTGTCTTACCTTCGGCTAGAGCTACGCTGCTCATTACCGCAAACGCAGTCGCGCCGGCGAGCAGCACGCCAAATAACTTCTTCATAGATGGTATCCTCCCAATCAAATGTACCGAAACGAAGGCATCCGCTGCCATTGGGGCATGGTGCGTTCGACCGAAGCTGTCGTGAGCAAGTTATTTTTCTCGACAGTCGAGAAAAAAAATTGCAGAATTTGAAACGGGAGTCAATGGGCAGGAGGTTTCACTTGGATTACGAGGCAGTTTCTGTGCCCATTTTGGCAGGCCAAACAGTAGTTTAGCGGACCGGTTGCGGATGTTAATGAAAGCCAGTTCTGAAAGTTTGCGCAGGCAAAACCGGGCTTTGGTGCTCTCGACACTAAGGCGACTCGGCAGGGCTTCGCATACGGAAATTGCAGATTGGTCCGGCCTTAGCTCGTCGACGGTGTCCGCGATCACGACGGAGCTTGAAGCCGAAAACATATTGAAAAAACGCGAACAGCAACAGGTTGGCGGGCGCGGGCGCCCACGAATCCTATTCGGTCAAAATCCGGACTGTGCGTTCATTGCGGCAATTCGCATCTATGCTGAAAATCTGGAATTCTCGCTATGTGATTATTCAGGTACGCTCAAGGACCGATTCACGATCAAGCGGGAATCCATTAGCCAGGAACCCGATTTTTTTATCGAGAATGTGAAAACCGGACTGGAACGTCTGGTCGAACGGGCCGCAATTTCCAGAAATGAAATTCGGACGATTTCCATCACCAGCAAGGGACTGGTCGCACGCGGTCAGCCGATATTGCTCTGGTCACCGATTCTGGATGACAGCAAGATCGATTTCGCGCAGATGCTCAAACCCGAATGGAATGCGCATGTGACGCTTACCAACGAGACTCGGTATGCCGCGCAGGCTTTGGCGTCAAGACATCGGGCAAGCGAAGTTCAGTTGGAAACCAGAAGATTTGCGTGTCTGTCGCTGGATCACGCAATTGGATTGGGCGTTGCCACGCTCGACCTGGCCGGTGAAATAACATCATTTGCGCCGCCCTTTGGCCATATGGTTCATAACCCGGATGGGCCACTTTGCAGATGTGGATTACGTGGATGTATAGAAGCCTATACTGGATTTTACGGGATATTGCGCACTGCCTTCGAAGCGCCGCCCGACGTAATACCGGCCAAATTCATCCCTTTAAAGGAAATGGAAAAGATTGCAGACAATGCACGAAATGGAGATCGAATGGCCCAATACGCTTTCCGGCTGGCGGGAGATGCGGTCGGCATGGGAATTTCCCGATTGCACAGTTTTCTTGGTTTGATGCCAGTCACGATTACCGGGCCTGGCGTGCGCTTCTTCGACCTGATGCAGAGCGGGTTTGAAAAACATGTCAGTACCAATCTTCAAGTACGGTTTGAATCGGTGCCGGAAATCTCTCTTGAGATGGATGAGCCCAATCTGATTTATGAAGGCAATGTCGAAGCGTCACTGGTGGATCTGGATATGAATGTCATCGCTGAACGTCGTGCGGAAGGGCTTGGGCAATGACATCGTGCCGGCTAATTGCATCTATCCTTCTTGTTACCTGCGCCGGATTTTTTGGCGCGGCAGCAAATTCGCAGACCGTGCCCTGGGCAGAAGTCACACCGGCTGTCGGCAAGATTGACAAACTGCCATCGGGTGTTTTGACAAAGGAAGAATTGGAGCAGCTTACCGATATCGGGGAAGAACTGTTCATTGCCAAGTTCACGGCGGTAGAAGGAGCAGGTCGACCCAAATCAACACAGGCGATTATCCCAACCAAGCCGAGGAAGGGGACGGAGATCGCCTTTTCGCGAACGGCCGGTCCTGACGCCAACGCCTGTTCTTCCTGTCATAATGATCCTGCGGTGGGTGGTGCCGGCGACTTTGTTACGAATGTCTTTGTGTCCGAAGGCTTCACCAATGCCGATTTCGATACGACCGATCCGCAATTTTCCAATGAACGTGGCACCAATCACCTTTTTGGTGCCGGTCTGGTGGAATTGCTCGCGCGGGAAATGACAGATGACCTGCACAGCATTCGGCAGGCGGCACTGGCACAAGCGGCATCATCCGGCGAACCGGTCACGATTGACCTGGAAACAAAGGGCGTACTTTTTGGAAGTTTGACGGCAATGCCGGACGGCATTGTCGATCTGAGCAGAATAGACGGTATCGATGCCGATCTAGTCGTCAGACCGTTCAGCCAGAAAGGGGTAATGGCCTCTCTCAGGCAATTCACCGTCAATGCGATGAACCATCACCACGGTATGCAAGCAGTCGAGCGTTTCGGGCCACGCTGGACCGGTAGTGATGATTTTGACGAAGACGGAAGATCAGCAGAATTGGCTGCGGCCGACATTTCTGCTCTGGTAGCCTGGCAGGCTACGCTGCCAAATCCGGTCAGGATGGAGCCAGAGCAGGCGGCTTGGATAGATGTGGCTGCACGTGGCGAGAGACTGTTTTCAGACTTTGGCTGTGCCGCCTGCCATATACCGGCATTGCCGTTGAAGTCGTTGAAGTTCAGTGACCCCGGGCCGATGGATGTTTCGGGAACGTTGAATGACTCGCAGGTGGCGGCACCGGCCGTCTACGACCTGCAATTGCTCGAATGGACAAAACAGCTGGAGCGCAATGAGGACGGCGAGATCCTCGTGCCTCTGTTTGGCGATCTGAAACGCCATGCCATGACAGATGTCAGGAACGAACAGCTGGGCAATGAACTGCTCTCACAACGCTTTGTCGATCGAAATATCTTCATGACGGCAGAGTTGTGGGGCGTGGGGTCCACCGCGCCCTATGGTCATCGCAATGATTTTTCGACACTGGACGAAATCATTCTGGCGCATGGCGGTGAAGCTCGCGATGCGCAATTGAAATATCGAGACGCGGGCGAGAACGACAGATCGGCAATAATCGCATTCCTTCGGACTTTGGTGATCCAGCCATGAAGAACAGTCGCTACCTTTCGCTGACAATCCTTGCCGGGATTTTGGTTGCCCAGGTGATAACCGGGTACAATTCCTCATTGGCCGAGGAATCCGAGCCGTTTACCTTCGATGTGCCGATTTTTGAGGAACAGGCGGCAAGCGCCGGCATTGATCATATGTATTCGGGGCCATGGGAATATTTCGTCGGCGGCGGTGCCGCGAGCCTCGATTGCAATGGCGACCGTCTGCCTGATCTGTTTCTTGCTGGTGGCACAAATCCGGCTCAACTCTATGTCAATCGGTCGGCTGCCGGTGGCGAATTCTCATTCGAAAAGAAAGATATCGGACTATCGAGTGCGGATTTGACCAAGGTCCTGGGAGCCTATCCGATCGATATCGACAATGATGGCCAAGGTGATCTGGTAATCCTGCGATTGGGACAGAATCTTCTACTCAAAGGTGGGCCGGATTGTACTTTCTCCAAGGTAAATCGGCAGTTCACTTTCGATGGCGGAAGGGAGTGGACGACCTCATTTTCGGCGATCTGGGAAAATGATGAGAGCTTTCCCACGCTTGCATTTGGTAACTATGTCGACCGGACTGCACCGGGTTCTCCCTGGGGAACCTGCCACGACAATATGCTCTTTAGGCCAAGTGGTTCTCTCATTCCCGACTATGGCGAGGCGTCCCCTTTGTCTCCTGGATATTGTGCGCTTTCCATCCTGTTTACCGATTGGAACCGGTCGGGCGAACCTGCGCTGCGGATTACCAATGACCGGCAATATTATCGAGGCGGGCAAGAGCAATTGTGGTCGGTTTCGCCTGGGAGAGTTGCCCGGCAATATCGCGCCAGGGACGGTTGGAAAAGCGTCAAGATCTGGGGCATGGGGATTGCCGAAGCGGATCTGGATAATGACGGCCGACCGGAATATGCGCTGACATCGATGGGTGACACAAAACTGCAGGCGCTCAGCGAGGAGGCCCAGGAAGACCGTCCAGTCTATACCGATGTTGCATTTGAAAAGGGAGCTACGGCGCACCGTCCCTATACCGGTGAGGACTTCAAACCTTCAACCGGCTGGCACACGCAGTTTGCGGATTTCAATAATGACGGAAAAACCGATCTCTACATTGCCAAGGGCAATGTGGAAGCAATGCCGGATTTTGCTGCCTTTGATCCAGATAATCTGTTGCTCGGCAATGGCCAGGGTGGATTTACCGAAAAGGGCGATGTTGCCGGAATAGCGCTTGACCGGCGCGGCAGGGGAGCGGTGGTTGAAGACTTCAATGCCGACGGCCAACTAGATCTGCTCGTGGTCAATCGCATGGGACCTGCCAGCCTGTTCCGCAACCGCGGAGCCAAGGTGGATTGGGGATACCGCCCCATGGGCAATTGGGTTTCGATTGAATTGCGCAATGGCGAGGTGAACCGAAATGCGATCGGCGCGCGCATTACCGTCAAGACAGGAAATCACAGCCAGACCCGAACGGTGCAAATTGGTGGCGGCCACGCATCGGGCCAGGTCGGTTTTGTTCATTTTGGTGTTGGTGTTGCCGAGCGGGCAAGCGTTCGTATTCAATGGCCGGATGGCGATTGGAGCCATGAATATCGGGTCTTTGCCAATAATTTTGCGGTGATAGAACGCGGCAAGGATGAAGCATCCTATTGGTATCCCGCCAGCAAATGATTGGAACAACCGGCGGTTACCCGGTGCCAATATCACAATTCACTGTAAATTAATCATACTCCGATAAGCTGAGCGGGCTTGGAAATTGCTTTGGGGGTTGTTCCTTGAAAAGGACGCAAAGCACAAATCATATCCGTGTTCGATATGTGCTCAGCCTTTTGCTGATTGCCGGTCTGGGCATTGGATTTGGATTTGTTTTTAATCAGAAAAATCAGGAAGTTGGCTGGCTTGTCGAAACCGGCGGAAAGCTGTTCGAGCTTAATCAGGTGTCCGAACACCTGGGCGATACAGCACGACAATTGCAATTCACCACAGAAACGGGGCGTTATGAACCGCTAATCGACAAAATCAATGTGCAACGGGTTCAGCTCGAAAAATCGATCAAGGAGGTTGCAGCAGCGATCTCCAAAGTTCATTCGGAATCCAGTCTTGGGTTGGTAGAGGTGATGGCAATCGAGGGGCGCATCACCGAGGCTTATAACGTGCTTGTCGAGCGCGTCGACAAACTCAATGAACGGCATCGACAAATTGTAAGTGAACGCGCCGGAAGTCAGATTTCAGGTAGAAATCGGTTTGACGTCGTTTCGCCCTATGCATTGGCAGCTTCCCGGATCCACCAACAGGATGAGCAGGTAATCGATACCCAGCGCAACAGGCAACGATCCTATATCGACGCCCGATTACTTTCGCTCTCCGATGGGATAAAGACGATCACCGAATTGTTTGTTCTTTCGTTGGCAGGCCTTCTCTTGCTGGTTGGTGCCTTGATCTTCCTGCCGATGGAACGGTTGATCAGACAACAGTTCAAGACACTGGAAACTGCCAGCGAGAGGATAAAGACCGCTGATCGCGCCAAGTCTGAATTTCTTGCCAATATGAGCCATGAGATCCGCACGCCGATGAACGGTGTGATGGGCATGGCCGAACTGCTGGCGC
>JANQQM010000070.1 GCA_028289365.1 Salaquimonas sp.
AGATGATCAAGCGTCATGGTTACGTCGGTGTGGCTTTCGCCGCCGAGCAGATTGACGCCACGCAGTGCGAGTTCTGAGCCCTCACCCGTCGCTTCTATGTTGATTTCCTGCCGAACGAGATGACCCCCGGCATTGGCAACGAACAGCATCAGCTTCGCATTGGCCTCGAGGCGGACGTTGATCTGACCGAAATGCGTATCGGACAGGCCCTGCTCCTGGCTGACGATCCAAACGATCTCCGCCCCTTCACCGACATGCAAATCGGTGATGGAGGAGACCAGCGAGTCCTGGTTGCCGGCCGCCAAATGGCGTTCAACGAACGTACCGCTCGCCGATGCACCAATTCTTACAGGAAACCGAGTGTGAGCCTGGCCACCGGATTGCAGGACTTGAATTTCAAGCACCTCGTCCAGATTGACGCCATCGCCGATTTCTAGGTCGAACCCATCACTGACAAGGCTGCCATTGATTCGGCCGATGACGTCATCCTGGTCCTTGATCGTCAGTCTTGAAATCGCTTCTCCGGCTGACAGTGCATCTCGGAAATACGCCTGTTTGACACCTGCCGGCACGTCACCGGCGAGCGCGGACCCATTGACCACAGAAAGCACCGCCGATCCGGCAATCAGCGGTTCGGTCGTGCGCGGAGCGCCCCCGGGATCCGATTGCGGAACGGACCTCAGCAGCGTCCGAAGATCGGTGTAGTGCCATGCTTCAACCCGGCGGGTCGGCAGACCGTTCAGCCGTATTTCCTCGATAAGGTTCTGACGCAAGGCAGCGACCTGTTCGTCGCCAGGAAGATCGCCGGCCTGATCGAGAAAGCCATCAACAAGAGCCTGCTCGGCAGCCGTGATCAACTTCGCATTCTGCATATTCATATCAACCTAAGCCGCCTGTTCGATAATGCTGCCATAGCCGTTGTCTTCAAGCTCCAGGGCGAGCGACTTGTCGCCGGATTTGACCACACGGCCCTGATAAAGAACGTGGACGCTGTCCGGAACGATGTACTCCAAAAGACGCTGGTAGTGGGTAATGACAACCATCGCCCTATCCGGCGACCGCAGTGCATTGACCCCGTCAGCCACAACTTTGAGAGCATCGATATCGAGGCCGGAATCGGTTTCATCGAGAACACATAGCTTCGGTTCCAGGAGCGACATCTGAAGGATCTCAGCCCGCTTCTTTTCGCCACCGGAAAACCCGACATTGAGTGGCCGCTTCAGCATGTTCATGTCGATATCAAGTGCGCCGGCAGCTTCCTTGACCCGACGAATGAAATCCGGGGTCGTCAGTTCGTCTTCACCGCGCGCCTTGCGCTGCTCGTTCATCGCCACCTTCAGGAATTGCATCGTGGCAACACCCGGAATTTCGACCGGATACTGAAAGGCCAGGAAGAGGCCGGCGGCCGCACGTTCGGAGACGTCCATCTCCAAGATGCTCTCGCCATTGTAGAGAATATCGCCTTCGGTGACTTCGTAATCCTCGCGTCCGGTCAGAACGTACGAAAGTGTCGATTTGCCGGAGCCATTGGGGCCCATGATGGCTGCGACCTCGCCGTTGCGGACCGTCAGGTTAAGGCCGCGGATGATTTCGGTGCCGTCCTCGGCGATGCGGGCATGAAGGTTCTTGATTTCAAGCATGTCTGTTTTTCCAGCTCATTTGCTTAGCGCGCCGCCCGGCCGTTGATGGTCATGGAGCTGGCTGGCGCTGCTGTCTGTCGTAAGTGTGTCGATCGTCTATCCGACGCTGCCTTCCAGGCTGATACCGATCAGCTTTTGCGCTTCCACGGCAAACTCCATCGGCAACTCCTGGATAACTTCCTTGACGAAGCCGTTGACAATCAGGGCGATTGCCTCCTCTTCGGGAATCCCGCGCTGCAGGCAGTAAAACAGCTGATCTTCGGATATTTTCGACGTGGTTGCCTCGTGCTCGAATTGCGCCGTCGAGTTTTTCGCCTCGATATAGGGAACCGTGTGAGCACCGCAATTGTTGCCGATTAGCAGCGAATCGCACTGCGTGAAGTTGCGCGCATTGCTCGCCCTGCGGTGCGTCGAGACCTGACCACGATAGGTGTTGTCGGAGTGGCCTGCTGCAATTCCCTTGGAGATGATCCGGCTTGAGGTGTTCTTGCCGAGATGGATCATCTTGGTTCCGCTATCGATCTGCTGGCGTCCATTCGACACCGCAATCGAGTAGAACTCGCCGCGCGAATTGTCGCCACGCAAAATGCACGATGGATATTTCCAGGTAATAGCCGATCCGGTCTCAACCTGGGTCCAGGAGATCTTGGAATTGTTGCCGCGGCAATCGCCGCGCTTGGTGACGAAATTGTAGATCCCGCCTTTGCCTTCCTTGTCGCCCGGGTACCAGTTCTGAACCGTCGAGTATTTGATTTCCGCATCATCGAGTGCGATCAGTTCAACAACCGCCGCATGAAGCTGGTTTTCGTCGCGCTGCGGCGCCGTACATCCTTCCAGATAGGACACATAGGCCCCCTCCTCGCAGATGATCAGCGTGCGTTCGAACTGACCCGTGTTCTTTTCGTTGATGCGGAAATAAGTCGACAGTTCCATCGGGCATCGAACGCCCTTCGGCACATAGACAAAGGAACCGTCTGTGAAGACCGCCGAGTTCAACGTGGCGTAGAAGTTGTCAGACACCGGCACGACCGAACCGAGATATTTGCGGACCAGATCGGGATGCTCGCGAATGGCTTCGGAGATCGACATGAAGATCACGCCGGCCTTGGCGAGCTCTTCCTTGAAAGTCGTCACGACCGAAACGGAATCGAAGACCGCGTCCACCGCTATCTTGGATTCCTGCACGCCAGCAAGAATTTCCTGCTCACGCAGCGGAATTCCGAGCTTCTCATAGGTCGCGAGCAATTCCGGATCGACTTCGTCGAGTGTCTTGGGACCCGCCTGGTTCTTCGGCGCGGCATAGTAGTGAATATCGTTGAAATCGATCTTCGGATACTCGACGCGAGCCCAGCTTGGCTCCTGCATCGTCTGCCAGCGCTTGTATGCGTCTAGCCGCCATTCGAGCATCCATTCCGGCTCTTCCTTTTTGGCCGAGATGAATCGAATGATGTCTTCGTTAAGGCCCTTGGGGGCCTTATCCATTTCAATGAAAGTTTCGAACCCATACTTATACTGGTCCACATCGATCTGGCGAACCTGATCGATCGTCTCCTGCACTGCAGGCATTGGCGCTCTCCAATCTTGCCGGGTTCAAGGTCCGGCAGTTGTCAACGTCATATGTTAGTCGGCCATGGCTTCAAGCCTTCACCACACTGCGATTTAGTGCCGCAAATGGCTGATTTCCATGGTCCAAGGCGCTTGTATTCCGTTTTTTAGAATATTTCCAGACTATCGCCTCATATTTCATGATTTTTTTTGTCAATTTTTGATTGGATCGAGCCTCATGCGATACCTGATGTCAACGAATTGGCCTTTACAGCCCCGCCGGCAATAGCGATAGTTTTCGAGTGCCAAGCATCCGAACAAACGACGTCGACCTCTACTATGAGACTGCCGGAGATGGCCCCCCATTGCTCCTGATCGCCGGTTTTGCCAGCGACAGCCAGAGTTGGGCGCCGGTGGTACCTCTGCTATCGGCCGGTCATCGATTGATCATGCCCGACAACCGGTCGGTTGGACGCACCGAACCGAAAGACGCGGAAACCAGCATCGAGTTGATGGCCGCCGATTGCATGGAACTGCTCGACACGCTCGGTGTGGCGCAGGCCGACATTCTCGGTCATTCCATGGGCGGAATGATCGCTGCCTATATTGCCACTCGCTGGCCCGACAGACTGCGCCGGCTGGTGATTGCCGCTTCGCAACCGACACAAAGTGCCAGAACCGATTCGCTCCTCGACACGTTGATTGCCTTGCAAGAAGCGGAGGTGCCGGAAGATCTGTGGTTCAAGACACTTTTCCACTGGCTCATGGCGCC
>JANQQM010000115.1 GCA_028289365.1 Salaquimonas sp.
CAAAGATATCAGCGCCCAGAACCTGTTTGACATTCAGGAGGACATTGCCGCGCGAATTGCAGCCGAAATTGCTGAACCTCATGGTGTAATCCATCGAACCGGGAGCCATCTCCGCAGGGCGGAAACGAATGTACTGGATGCTTATGAATGCCGATTGCTGGCATCTGAATATTGGCGTGAGCCAAATGTAGAGTCCCACAAGCGGGTGCGCAGCTTATTGGAACGCGCGGTGACAGCCGACCCGCGCTACGCAGGTGCGTGGGCAATGCTGGCAATTGTCTATGGAGACGAAGTTCGGGGTGGTTACAATTACCAGGCGGATCCCCCACCACTTGACCGGGCATTGGATGCCGCGAAAAAGGCGGTTGAAATCGATCCAATGAACGCGATCGGCTATCATGCACTGTTCATAACGCATTTTCATCGTGGCGAGATCTCGGCCTATGAAAAGGCTGCTGCTCGGGCCTTGGCACTCAATCCCAACTATCCCGATCTCATAGCAGACTATGGTTCGTGTCTGGCATTTTCCGGCGACTGGGATGGCGGATATGAATATGTCAAACGTGCCATCGACCTCAGTCCCCATCCGCCGGGATGGTATCAGGCATTCATGGCTGTTTATTTCTACATAAAGCGAGATTATGAAATGGCTCTTGAACAAACCGAGTCTGTACAACTGGGTGCATTTTTCTGGGGTGATCTTATCCGCGCAATGATTTACGGCCAGCTTGGCGACACGGAAGCTGCTAGTTCGGCAGTTGAGATCGCGCGTGATTTGGCACCCGATTTCGAGGAAACCGCATTTGCTGCCCTTTCGCTATGGAATTTCCAAACTGCAGACATGCAACACATGGCTGATGGTTGGCGGAAGGCCGGTTTGAACGTCAAACTCTAACCATCACAACGTGCCGGTAACGGTGAATCACTGATCAAGACAACAACTCCCGGGCATATTGGGATCATCATCTCAGTTCGTCATTCGGGAGCAAATCAATGTTCGCCAACATCTTCACCACACCCTCCGTATCTACGGAGGAGTCTCGTGCCTTTGTGCTGTCGTCGATCGCTGTTTCAACAGGACTTTTTAGCATCGCTTTTTACTACGGGGTCTTCGGCACCATCTTTTTTGAACATCTGTTCTATGTATGGGTAGCCTCCACGGTTGCGCTTGCGGCAAGTCTTTTCGTTCCGCCCGTGGACGCATTACCGGCCTTCATATCGTGGCGTGGCAGATTTGTGCTAATATTGCCGACGTTTCTCCTGATTTGGCTCTTTTTCAACGACAGCGCATCGATGAATATCGAATCCGGCGGCTGGATCGACTGGATATTGGCGCTCGCCATCATGGGACTTACCCTGCCCTATCTGATCTTCGTGCTGGTAATGGTGGCAATTCCGGACGTCGAGCGATTGACGAACCCGACACTTCGAACAGCAATCCTGGCGATTGCGTTTCTGGTGGTGCTTTCCGGCTATGGCATCGGACGAAACCACTATCACTTCATATCCTGCTTCGATTTCGAGGTTTCTGGAAACTACGTCCCGAAAAATTGCCACCATCAACAATCAGCAGGCTGATGATTGCGATGCGCGCCTGAATGCTAGTTCACGGTGATTCACTCGTCGATATCCGCAAAATCCAGCATACCTGTTGCGACGATCACCCGCAGGTAAACGTATACTCCAAGAATTCGACGTAAGATCCTGATTTTATGTAAAAATATACACGGAAAGAGACAATGAACACCCAACAAATCAAGGCAATCGTCATGCAGTCAAATCTCATGACCATCACGCTTGCCGTTGCCCTTACATTGATGCTTGTTTTTGTTCTAATGGCTGGGCAATCGGTCCTGATCCCGTTCGCAATCGCACTGCTGCTGTGGTTCATCATTAATGCATTGGCGACGGCGTTACGAAATGCGGTTAGGCTCGGATCTCATGTGATGCCAAAATGGACAGGCCTGCTGGCAGCCCTGCTGATCGTGATCGCAGTTGTCATAGGCCTGGCGGAAGTCGTAGCCAGTAGCGGATTGGCAATGCTTGACCGCCTTCCGCAATACGCCGAAAACCTGAGCGCATTGTCCGAAAAACTTTCGCTTCTGCTTGGTTTCGAAATCATGTCGCAAATCGTGACTGCGATTGACGGGCTGGATTTCGAGGCGGTCATTCTTGCATTTACAGATGGTGCCGCCAGCCTGCTCGGTAACATAGGTACAGTCATTCTCTACGTGGCTTTCCTGTTGGTGGAACAACAATTCATGCCAATCAAGCTAAACGCCATCGCTGGCACAGATAAAAGAGGGGCTGAAATTCGTCGAGTGATGGATGATATCAGCCTGCGTATCCGCACCTATCTCTTCACCAAAAGCCTGACCAGCGCGGCAATGGCCGGCGTGGTCTGGATTTTCCTAATCTTCGCTGGCGTCGATTTTGCCGGGTTCTGGGCATTGCTTGTTTTCATCCTGAACTTCATTCCCGTCGTGGGCGGTATTGTCAGTGGCGCCTTTCCGGCTCTGTTGGCACTGGTCCAGTTTCCGACACTTGGCCCATTCATGATTGTCATTGCCGGTGTTGCGACTGCCCATCTGATCATTGGAAATGTGGTTGAACCGCGCTTTGTCGGTTCCTCGGTCAATCTGAGTCCGCTTATTGTGATACTGGCGCTGGCAATCTGGGGTTTGATCTGGGGGATACCAGGCATGTTCCTTTGCATTCCGCTGACAGTCATCGCGATGATCATCTTTGCCGAGTTCGAGGCTACACGGCCCATTGCAATCGCATTGTCAGAGAACGGAAATTTGAGCCAGGCTCAATAGCGCAGCCATGAATGGCTTGTTCAGACGAAACCTGCGATTAAAGACGTAGCGGGTAATTTACGGCGCATCTGACGGGATTACCTTGAGCAACGGCTGGATGAGCTTGGATTGGAATAGATCGACTTGCTCGTATGGATCAGCCGCAGCTAGCGCTTCTGCTTCAGATTTGGAAGAAGCGGCCACCACCCAAACGCTGCCGATCATCGTCTCTTCATCATCGGCAAGGGTTGGTCCGGCAAATACCAGTGTTTCACCAAGTTTCGCCGCATATTCCAGATGCGCCCGTCTAGTGCGAAGCCTCAGTTCTTTGGTGCCAGGCTTGTCAACTCGATAGATGAAATAGTGTTTTTTGGGCGTCATCAATTGCCTTCCTGGCTCTTGTTTAAGGAAATAGCGCCTTGCTCTTTAGACTTGTGTTCCGGCTCGACGTGAATGGTAACCAGACTTTCGGGTATTGCCTCCTGGATGGCAGCTTCCACCGCGTCGCAGATCTCGTGGGCGTCGTAAACCGTCATGTCTCCCGGAACCACCATATGAAACTCGACAAAGATGACGCTGCCGGCATTACGGGTTTTCAGATCATGAGCTTCGACGGCACCACGAGCTTCGGCAGCTATGATTTGTCGAATCCGATCGAGTATATGGTCGGTTACAGATTCATCCATCAAGCCACTGAGAGATTCCTTCACAACCTTTGAACCTGACCAGAGGATGTGGATTGCAACTATAGTCGCCATAATCGGGTCAAGTATCCACCAACCAGTCAAAAAGGCGAGCAGGATACCTAGTGCTACTCCGATTGAAGTTACAACATCGGTCCACAGATGTTTGCCATCAGCGATCAGCGCCGGAGACCTCAACTGCCTTCCCTTTCGCACCAAGAACCTGGCCCACAGCCCGTTGAGCGCGGTTGCCGTCAGGTTGATCAGCAAACCTTCGATTGGAGCATCAAGTGTACGAGGATTTAGAAAGGCAAAATACGCCTCTCTCAGAATGAGAAGCGCTGCAACAATTATCATTACCCCTTCAAACACCGCGCTGAAGAATTCAGCTTTGTGATGACCGAAAGGATGATTTTTGTCCGGGGGACGGGCGGCAATCCTTATTGCGACCAGGGCAGCCAATGCCGTTGCGAGATTAACGGTGCTTTCCAATGCATCAGAGAGAAGCGCAACTGATCCTGTTATCCACCAAGCTACGGTCTTTAGGCAGAGCACAAACACGCCTATTGCTAAACTGCCAATGGCAATCTTAAGGGCTGCGGACAATTTGATTGTCTCCAAAATTCATCACGGCGATGGCAGTCAGTTACAGTTGGAAGCACCATCCTGAATGGGTGGGCAGGCGACGGTGCCATAAGAGCAGTAGACGCAACAATCTCCTTTTTTTGGCTTCAAAAGGTCACCGCATCCCTTGCATTCATAAAACCACTGACAGGCATCAATCGGCATGGTCTCCGTTTCGACATGCCGGCAATTTGGACAGGTGATTTTGGATTGCAATTCCATATCGTTGCTCCGCAGACGGATTACTTTCCTTTTCTAAGCATACAACAAGTGGGTATTTTAGGATCTAAACCATCAAACGCCTCTTTTTAATCGAAGATAGAAAATCAAAATCATCAACAAGAGTACAAGCACCACGACCGCCGCAACTAGCGATGAATGATGTAACAAGGTCGGTATAAGCGAGACATTTTGCCCGAATTGATAGGACAAGGTTGTCCAGAACAGCACCCAAAGTGTTGAACCAATCACATTGGCAATAAAGAACTTGTGCCAATTCATGTTTACCGAGCCTGCAACCAATCCATTCAACTGGCGCAAGAGCACGACAAAACGAGCTATGACAACAATATAGGCGCCGTATTTTTGCGTTACCTCTTCGACCTTGCGGTACCGCTCATCGGTTACCCCAAAGCGAGAGCCGTGTTTCAAGATCAACTCCCTGCCAAATCGCCGGCCGATAAAATATGCCAGATTGTCTCCCGCTACCGCCGCGATAATGCCGGTTATGGCAACCGTCAGAATATTCAGGCCGCCATTTGCAGCGATTGCAGATGTCGTGACAAGGACACTTTCGCCCGGAAGTGGCAGGCCAACGGTTTCGAGAAATACCGTGACGAACAAGGCAATGAGCCCATAATGTTCAACAAAGAACTCAAAATGTTCCAGAAGACTGCGCATCAACCATCCTTACAGCATAGCGATCTGAGCCAAAACGTTTTTGCGGGTGGTTTGGATATACGCCATGCTTGGCCCCGACGCTTCATTTGGTATCATTGTGTGGGAAGAAGCCATGAATAAAACAAAAACAATCATTTTGGCCATTTGGTTGGCCTGTCAGATCCCGGCAATCGCGAGCGCACAGCAACCACCCTCGCCTAGCGAAATTCTTGCCTATGATGGACTATTCAAAGCAGCCCATGAAGGAAATATTGCTGAATTAATGCGGCTCATTGCAACTGGGGCCGAAATTGAATCCCGTGATGGTTCTGGGCGCACACCGCTTCATATTGCAGCTCACGCCTCGCATGAAGAAGTGATAAAGGCCCTGCTTGAGGCTGGAGCAGACGCAAATGCATTCGACCACCAGGCCTATGATATTGTCACGATTGCCGCAGTTGCGAATGATCTTGACCTTCTGAAAACTGCTCTCGAACTGGGAACGTCCCCCGGCAACGTCACCAGCCCCTACGAAGGGACCGCTTTGATTGCCGCCGCCCATCTCGGCCACCACGAAGTTGTCAAGATATTGATCGAAGCCGGGGCACCGCTTGATCACATCAATAACCTGCATTGGACTGCCTTGATGGAATCCGTCGTTCTTGGTGATGGCGGATCGGACCATGTTAAAACCGCACGTTACCTGCTGGAAGCAGGTGCCGATAAATCGATTCCAGACAGGAGCGGCGTTACACCCTACGAACATGCGAAACGGCGCGGCTATTCGCAGATGATCGATCTTCTGAAGTAACCAATCGTAGGGCATTACATTTCGCTGGATGGAGGAACAGACATATGAAGCTTGTTCACTCAAAGACAAAATACGATTGGAATCGCGACAGGCGAAGGGTCTTGTTTGCCTCCGCCGCAGCCTTGTTGACCGCCGGAAATGGGCGTCCGGCATCCGCAGAAACGAAGGAACGCATGCCGAGTGAAATAGCTCAGCCGTCTCCGGCTGACGGTCGTTCCTTCATGGCTCGCGCATTTGAAATGCGACAGCGCGCGGTAGACCTGGGTGATCAGGCCTATGGAGCAGTCATTGTCCTTGACAACATCATCATTGGCCAATCCTGGAGCCGGGTTGTCATCGACAACGATCCGACTGCCCATGCTGAAATGGCCGCCATCAGGGATGCAGCAATGCGGGGCAACAATCGAAATCTTGGCGGTACCATAATGTATTCTTCCTCACGCCCCTGCCCCATGTGTGAAGCGGCTGCCTACTGGGCCGGAATATCCAGGCTAATCTACGGGCAGAATGCGAACGATGCCGGGTCGCCTGTCTTGTGCCGCTGAAACCTCGAATGCACAAGGTCTTTTGATCTTGAGAGCCGCAAGAAAATAGACTGGGAGAAGGTTTCGCCGTCTACTGGCAGAAACCAGGAGCTGGCTGACCGGGAATGGAATTCAGTTCCCTAATTACCGAAGTCGAGCGTGGAAGATGGTGAGGATTGCCGCTCGATGGTCCGCTCACAACCCCGACAGACGCGCCTGCCGTCCTTGGCCAGTACAAGCTCATTCTCGGGGGTGTCGTGGTGGTCAATGCCACACCGTTCGCAACGCATATTATTCTCTCATAATTCTCGGATATGAGTGTATGGGTTTTCTGTGGAGTTGCCAAACCACCCACAAGGATCGCCTAATCCCCGCCGTCGCTGTTAAACTTCCTCAGGACATCCCGAAACAGTTTTGCTGCTACTTCGAACAACGCTCCTGCCAAACTGATTTCCGAATGCCTCATGCTTCCGCTTCATTGAGCGCTGCATTCTCATCCCTAATTCGGAAGTACAGCAGGACCGCGTTTATTATCGAAAAGACCAAGGCATATAATGGCATTCCAAAAACAAGCGGCAGGATTGCGATTTCGCCTATGACGACCAGATAATTTGGGTGTCGGAAGAACCGATACGGTCCGGCGACGATCCTTGCCTCTCCCGGCACAATGATGACACGCGTTGTCCAGCGATCACCAAGCGTAAACAGCGTCCAAACCCGCATTGCCTGCAACAAAACAAATGCACCTAGCCATGGCCAGGAAACTTCGGAATTCCAGGCCAGGAACCATAGTCCGGCCAGCCAGACGGTATGCAAGGCGACAATCGGCCCATATTGCCAACTCGCTCTCTCTACACCGCCACGGGCCAATAGCCTGAGTGTGTTTCTCCGGGCCAGTACCAGTTCCCCTAACCGCTGAGCGGTGACAAACAACAATATGGAAATGGCAGCAATCAATGGAGAATTTCCAGGGGCAGTGACGCGACAGTAAAACCAGGGCCCAATGCCGAAACAAGCGAGCGCCCCTTTAGCCCGCTTTCAATTGACTGTTTCAACACAAACAATGCAGTGGGTGCGGACATGTTGCCATATTCAGACAGCACGTGACGTTCGATGTCGAGCGCGCCCGGGCTGAGATCACAGGCGCCTTCTATAGCCTCAATTACCCGTGCTCCGCCCGGATGGAATGTAAGGCGGGAGATATCTCGCCGCTCGAGATCCAACTCCTTGAGAAATCCCGCGAGAACGGGCTGTAGGTGGCGGCGTGCAAAGGGCGGAATATCCCTGTCAAATATCACTTCAAAACCAATTGGATCGACCTTCCACCCCATAATGTCGAGCGTATCGGGCCAGGTATGCTGTTTTGCAGCACCTAACTGGATGCCCATCTTGCTCGGTGTTGTCGAAACAATTGCAGCCGCCGCACCATCCCCAAACAGTGCGGTCGCGACGAGATTGGCTTTCGTAAACTGATCAATTCGAAACGATAAAGTGCACAGCTCGATTGTAACAAACAGCACCTTGGAACCTGGCTGGGATTGGGCCATCTTCGCAGCGACCGCCAGCCCGGCGATACCTCCGGCGCAGCCCATTCCGAACAGTGGAACGCGAACAATATCCGGACGAAAACCAATTTGCGATGCGACGCGTGCATCTAGCGTCGGGGTAGCGATACCGGTCGAACTCGCCACCACCACCACATCGATGTCTCTCGCCAATAGTCCTGCTTCTTCCAGCGCCGAGCTGGTTACGCCAGCAAACAATTTGTTCGCCGCTTCCAGATAAGCAGTCGTGCGATCGCTGAAGTCCCTTTCGTTCAGATACCAGTCAAGCGGCATCGATAAATGTCGTTTGCGGATGCCCGAATTTTCGAAAATCGGACGCAACTTTTCGTAATCTGCAAAGCGGTCGCCAAATAGAGCATCGCTATGTTCGAGAACGGAGTTTTGCGTGATCGAATGTTCAGGCACCTCAGATGAAAGGGACCAAAGCGATACCGGAGCGGGATTGACCATAAAAGGATTCCTGTTGAAGTCCTCTTTCTACGGCAATTCGAAACATTCAGATTTTCGGATTACGAGAACAGCACGTTTTTATCTGGACTCGTTAAATGCCAGGTCGGGATCACATACAATTAACAGCCAGGTGATCTGCTCAGATAAAATGCAGTCAGCACCAACCAAATCACTGCAAGCATTCCTGTCTGTATCCAATATGGCCACGTCGGAATGCCAAAGAGCTTAGGAAATCCGACTGCATTGCAGCAACGAATTTATCTGCATTTACCAGCACAGCGATTTAAGCGTATATGCTTTGCATGAACGGTCGATTGATCGCCCTGCCCTTCCTCATCGAGGCTGACCCTGGAGAACGCCATGCCCGCATTGCTGCAAAATATTGATCCGGATGGATTGCTTGAATACTCCGTGGTTTTCACCGACCGCTCGTTGAACCACATGTCGCAGTCATTCCAGTCTGTCATGCGTGATATCTCCGACACGCTGAAGTCGGTCTATCACGCAGATGCTGTCATCGTGGTTCCCGGCGGCGGCACTTACGCCATGGAGGCGGTTGCACGACAGTTGGCGACCGACAAGAAATGCCTGGTAATCCGAAATGGCTGGTTTAGTTTCCGCTGGAGCCAAATCCTCGAAATGGGCGATATTGCTTCCGAGATAACCGTATTGACAGCAAAGGCACAGCAAGCCGGACATCAGGCGCCGTTTGCGCCGCCCCCGGTCGAAGATGTTGTCGCGCAGATTCAATCCAACAAACCCGACATTGTGTTTGCACCGCATGTCGAGACATCTTCAGGGATGATCCTGTCGGACGACTACATTAGGGCGATAGCCGATGCCGTTCATGCGGTGGGCGGTCTTTTTGTGCTGGACTGCATTGCTTCGGGAACAATCTGGGTCGACATGAGGGCCAATGGAGTCGACGTCCTGATCAGCGCTCCGCAAAAAGGCTGGAGCGCTTCCCCTTGCAGTGGGCTGGTAATGTTGAGCGAGGCCGGCCTGGCTGCGGTCGAGTCCAGCACCAGCACAAGTTTTGCCTGTGATCTGCGGAAGTGGCACGACATCATGCAGGCTTATGAAAATGGAGGCCATGCCTATCACGCAACCATGCCAACCGATGCGCTGGTCACCTTCCACGCGACGATGAAGGAAACCGAAGCTTATGGATTTGACAAGGTAAAGAACGAGCAACAGGAACTCGGAGACCGGGTGCGATCCATGCTGGCGAAAAAGGGCTTCAAAAGCGTGGCTGCGGAGGGTTTCACCGCTCCGGGTGTCGTGGTTTGCTACACGGATGATCCCGACATAAAGTCCGGCAAAAAATTTGCCGCCGTCGGGTTGCAGGTAGCAGCTGGAGTACCATTGCAATGCGGTGAGCCGGAGGATTTTCAATCCTTCCGGATCGGCCTGTTCGGCCTCGACAAATTGCACAATATCGACAGGACCGTAGACAGCCTTGAAAAGGCTGTGGATCAGGTGCTGGCTGATACGAATGTGAGGTAGGTTAAGCTATTGTCCTGGGCTGTTGCATTGATCCGAACTAACCCAGCCAAACAACACACAAACGTCACAATAAAATAGGTTTATCGGTCAGGAATCTGCATTCAGGAGTTGCACAATGGCTTGCTTTGGAATTCTAAAACAAATTGCTCGCGCCGGTATTGTTCTGGTTGCGTCCGCCTCAGTGGCATGGTCATGCACAGGCATCATGCTGACCGGCTCGGACGGCAGCATCATCCGCGCAAGGACCGCAGAATGGGGTCCGTTCGATCTCGAAACGAAGATCAATGTCATCCCACGCGGGTTCAAATACAGTGCCGGCGAAATGCCGGACGGAAAGAATGGTGCGACATGGGACGGACGTTTCGGAATGGTCGGTATCAGCATGCTGGATCACGGCGCGCCGGCCGATGGGATCAATGAGGCAGGATTGACCGCAGGTTTGTTCTACCTGCCGGGCTTCACCGAATATCAGGAATACCTGCCGGATCAGGCTGATAACACCATTCCGGGCGACCTGCTTGCCAGCTACGTCTTGTCGCAATTCGAAACGGTTGATCAAGCCCGGGCTGGTCTCGAAGATGTTCGTGTTGTGGGCGTGGTCGATGAAACGCTCGGCTTCCCGTTTCCCTTCCACATGCTGGTGGCGGACCGCTTCGGCGGCCGGATCGTCGTCGAGTACATTGATGGTGAGTTGACGATCTTTGAAGCCCCGCTTGGTGTCATTACCAATTCGCCAAACTATGACTGGCACATGACGAACCTCAACAATTACGTCAACCTGTCTGCCCTTGGCCTTCCCGAAGTCGAGGCCAGCGGTGTCAAATTTGCGCCGCTGGGTGCAGGAAGCGGCATGATTGGTCTGCCAGGCGATTTCACACCGCCCTCGCGCTTTGTTCGTGCAGTCGCATTCTCGCAGACAGCCCGCGAAACCGAAGGCGGTTATGACACGGTCCGTGAGGCATTCCGCATCCTCGATAATTTCAACATTCCGGCTGACGCCGCCGAAGGCGCACAGGACGATGTCCAATCGGATGACCTGCTTTACAGCGCGACGCAGGTCACGACCGCAAGCGACTCCGAGAACCTTACCTATTACTATCACACAATGTACGACCGGACGGTTCACAAGGTCGATCTGAAACAGATCGACTTCGAGGGCATGGGTGACGAAATGATCGTCTTTCCAACAAGCGGCGATCGCGAACCTACGATTGTTGACGTGACGCCAACAAAATAGCGGATATTGGCCGGGATCATCTTCTGCTGTCACTGGCGGAATCCCGGCCAAACCAGTCTGTATTGCCAGCCCCTCTAATTGTCGGCTTTGAATTTCTCGGGAAGCGTATCGGCCTTATTCATTATCGTAGCAATCGCTCCGGCACGATTATTCTCCAAGTTGAAGCTTGTGTAGGTAGCCTCTGTGTCGCTGGTGATGCGCATGCTCCCATTGACTGTACCGCCGACGACATTCGGTGCGCCGGCGGCCTGGAAGGTAAATTCGCCAAAACCCTGGGGTGCAAACAGCATATGTTGAAAACCGCTGAGTTTTTCTTCAGGGCTGATCCATTGGGTCTTGGCGACCAGGACGCTGCCTTTGATTTCAACAAACTCGATATAAAAATCGCCGCCTTGAAAGGATTCCACGGTTCCATCAGGTGAAACGGCAACATAGGAATAGTTATCAGCTACCCAGATTGTGTTCACCAGATCCTTCGGCGGCAGGGATTCCTGAGCCTGCGCACCACCGACAAATAGTATTAAAAAACCGATCGCAGAAATCATCTTTGACACTGATTGCGGGAAACGGGCTGCATTGTTTGTAAACCCTTTGCGCTGCCAGGGCGCAATATGCCTGATAACGAGATCATACATCGTAAAGCTCCTCCAGTTTTCAGTGTAGTAAGAACGATTGAGCATAACGCAGCTCGGTGCATGAGCAAGCTAGGATTGCAAAACTCCGGAAACTCACATTTGATGTTCTTCAGATGGATCGAATATGGACCTGTTAAATGTCAAAAAATGACATTGAGATACGCGCTCTCAAACTGAACAAATGGGCAAATTTGTTCATGGCATTTGCCGGCATTGTAGCTGCGCTGTTGTCTCACTCAGATGCGATACTGGTTGATGGTCTGTATTCGGCGGTCAACGTCATCTCGGCGATAATTGCCATTCGTGTCGCCAAACGGGTCAACCAGCCACCCGATCGTTCCCGGCCATGGGGCTACGCCTTCGAGGAATCGATTTACGTGACGTTCAGGAGCCTGGTGTTGCTGGGCATTTTGCTGTTTGCGGCACTGGCCAGCACAAACAAGATCTTCACCTATTTGACCGGTGGCAGCGTCCCGGAACTCGTGTTTGGGCCGATTGTCATCTACGCCGTTTCTATGGTGATAATCTGTCTCGGTCTGGCGCTTTATCACCGGCGTGCTTATGCCAAAAGCGGGAAGAAGAGTACGATCCTGCGGGCAGAAGCCAAAGCTGCCCTGGTCGATGCAGCAATCAGCGCCGGCACCGGAATCGCCTTGATGTCCCTGCCCTACTTGCAGGACACGTCACTTGCGCCCATTGTTCCGATTGGCGATGCGATTGTCGTCTTGATCATGGTTGTTGTAATCATCTGGCAGCCGCTTGGCCTGTTTCGCAGCGCGCTGGCGGAACTCGCAGGTGCAAGCGCACCGGCGGCGGTTCATCTGGCGATATCACGCCGCGCCAAGGAACTCGCCAGTGATAATGGCTACCGGTTCTTGAGAGCCGCCGTGCAGCAGGCCGGTCGGACACGGTTTGCTGTCATCTATGTCAATCCGAAAAAGCCCGTCAGTGCGCAACAGGTAGACAAGTTTTGGCGATTGCTGAACCAGCAACTCTCTGAAGACGGTGGCCTCGTCCGCTGTGAAGTCGTCATTACCGAGATTCCGGAGGTCGATGCGACCTGATAATGATAGATTAGTCAAACAGCTCGCCACCAAAAGAATAGAGTATAATTAAATGTTCACCCGCAACCACGTAAAGTATGAACCGGTCGATTTGCCAGATCGC
Source organism: Salaquimonas sp. (assembly GCA_028289365.1). Classification (GTDB taxonomy): domain Bacteria; phylum Pseudomonadota; class Alphaproteobacteria; order Rhizobiales; family Rhizobiaceae; genus BOKV01. Next base: position 12,880 of record JANQQM010000115.1, read on the forward strand.
ATGGATTATTCCGCTGAGCAGAGTCTTGAAGAGGCCAAAGCGTTTCTCGCCCGGATGAGGAAACGGCATACGGTCCGGGATTTTTCTAATACAGCTGTTTCAAGAGAAGTGATCGAAGCCTGCATTGCCGCCGCCGGCTCTGCACCGTCTGGAGCAAATCACCAGCCTTGGCATTTCGTGGCCATCTCCGATCCGAACATCAAGCGGCAGATACGCCACGCTGCCGAGGAAGAAGAACGTCGTTTCTACAGTGGTGGTGCCGGAGACGAATGGTTGAAGGCTCTGGAACCGATTGGCACGAGTCACGACAAACCACATCTTGAAGATGCGCCATGGCTCATTGTGGTTTTTGCCCAGCGCTGGGGTCATTTCGATGATGGCAGCCGATTCAAGAACTACTATGTCCCTGAAAGCACAGGCATCGCATGCGGTTTCTTGTTGGCCGCATTGCACCATGCAGGATTGGTGGCGCTGACGCATACGCCGAACCCGATGAAGTTTCTCAACGATTTGTTGGGACGACCAGCTAGCGAAAAGCCCATGATGATAATAGCAACTGGCCATGCAGCCGAAGGCGCAAAAATCCCTGCCGCCGCCAAGATTAAAAAGCCACTCAAGGAAATCCTGACGGTTGCCGAATAGTCTGGAATTGTTGATCACGAAAGCCACAGGTAACCCTTGAATCAATAACCACGGACTGGTCTTTCTTATTCACGCGGTGATGGAACAGACTTAGCAACAATGTGATTGAATTCCGTGTTTGCCGGCTGGATTCGTTAGGTCATGCTTCTAAACTGAGAGAAGCAAGAATACCAAAGATACCAAGGCTGATGAGGTGTTTGTGAAATCTGGATCAAAACTCGTTGTCGCATTCGCAGGCATTTTATTTTGTTTGACCAATCTAACTTGGGCAAGTGATTATGAACGCGGATACAAGGCCTATGTTGCTGGAGAATATTCTCAAGCCCTTGAAGTCTGGCGATCCCTGGCTCAAGGCGGTCACCCGCAAGCTCAGTATGGCCTGGGAATTATGTACGAATATGGTCGTGGCCTGAAGCCAAATGATGACGAAGCAGTGAAGTGGTATCTGCTGGCTGCAGATCAAGGCGTTCCGGATGCACAATACCGCCTTGGTGTGCTTCATGATTATGGTTGGGGGGTCAAACCCGATCCCAAGAAAGCAGTGAAATGGTACAGGCTGGCGGCTGAACGGGACCACACTTTCGCCCAGCATGATCTGGCGTTCATGTATGTGACAGGCAAAGGCGTGTCACTTGACAAGGTGCAGGCCTATAAATGGCTGAGGATCGCGGCTACCCGCCGTTCGGATTTGATGACAAAGCACCTTCGATTTGTTTCCAGCGAGATGAAACCGGAAGACATCGAGCAAGCAGAAGCTTTGGCAGCAGACTGGTTGCAAGCTCGGTAGATGGAAGCCCGACCATCAACCGTTGGACGGAAGTGTAATTCTTTCGACCGGTACGCCCAAATCCTCAACAAACATATGGTGCCATAGCTGAGTAGCGGCGACCGCAACCAAAGTTTGGTTCACCCGAGAGAACGAAGAACCCTTTTTTCTCGCTGAGCGCAATTTTTTCACGGCAGCTTCATCAAAATAGCCGGTTATGTTCAACGCGCGATCAGATAACAGCTCGATAAACGGATTACCTGCGTCTTTGTTTTCCAGAATATCCCAGCTGGCTCTGAGCATCTGTTTTGGACGCCATGCGACAGCCGCAGGTAGATCAGATTCTGCCGCACGACGCAGCAGGTACTTTTCCCTAAATCCCCGCAGCTTCCATTTGGGATGTAATTGTTGCGTGAAATCGCAGAGGTCTTCATCGAGATAGGGATATCGGGTTTCCACCGATGAATGCATGGCCACCTTGTCTCCGGCAATGCTCAACAGCAGACCCGGAAGGTGAACTCTCTGGCCAAAATAAAGCGAGCGATTAAATGGATGCCAACGCCTGATTTTTTCAGCGTCAATCTCCAGATCTTCATAGGCAACATATTCATTGACCAGATGTCTTAGACGCGGACCGTAGACCTCATGCTTGAGAGAACCCGAAAGCCCATACAGGTCCAGCCAGACATTCTCACCGCCAACCGCGTCAAATGTCCTTCGGTCATAGGATCGATCATTGGGCGTGACCCCGAACACATGTGCCAATGCCCGCCTGAAGCGGTTCCCAATCCCAAAACCCATGGCGTCGATTGGTGCCGACAAACGCGCAAGTTTGAACCACGGATAACCAGCCAGCATCTCGTCAGAGCCTTCCCCGGTGAGTGCAACCTTGTAATCATGCCGATTGACCTGTTCAGCGAGCAGGAGAAGTGCTGGGCTTACGGTGTCACTGACGGGGCACTCCGCAGCCTGGATTAGCCGCGGATATGTCTTTAGCAAATCCGGTATTGTTATCGGAATGACTATCGGAGAAGAACCAAAGGTACTGGCCAGCGCCTCCGCCTTGGACAATTCATCGAGCTCAGGCGACTTGATTTGCAGCGTGAAGGCTTGCGGCGCTTTTCCCAGTATTTCCTTGGCAGTTGCAAAGGTCCAGGCAGAATCGACGCCCCCGCTCAGATAGGACGCGACTGGCACGTCTGCCTGCAAACGGCGTTCGACGGATTTCCGAAAAAGCTGACTGTAGTTGGAGATCGTATGGGCATCTCCCAGATCTTCGTCTCCCCGAACAGGAAAATCGATCTCCCAATAGGCCCGTTCCTCGATAACCGCCGAATTGTCTGCGTGCTCTTGCGATATCCGCAAGAAATGACCGGGTTTGAGCATGCGCACGCCCTTAAAGCAGGTAACGGGTCCCGGTAGCGCAAAAAAGGAAAACGACTGATCAATCCCTCGCATATCAGGTTCGGGAGCAACCGTCCCGGACGCGATCAGGGCCTTGATTTCTGACGCAAATACCAGGAATTTTTTTCCCTGCCTGCTTTGTACTGACCAATAAAGAGGGCATATTCCGAACCGGTCCCGCGCCAAAATGATGCACTCGCGATTGGTATCGTGAATAGCAACTGCAAATTGTCCACGTAGTGACTGAAACATGTCCTCACCGCTTTCCTCCCATAGGTGTGGGAGGATTTCGGTATCAGTGCCTGTATTCAGAACATGGCCACGTTGTTGCAGTTGTTTCTTGCGTTCCGGATAATCGTATAATTCCCCATTGAAAACTACATTCACGCTTCCGTCTTCATTCGATATCGGTTGCTGGCCGTCTTCAAGGCCAACGATGCTCAATCGTCGTGATCCGAAATCAGTTCCCTGCGCAGAGTAATATCCCTCTTCATCAGGACCGCGGTGAACGATTGCCTCGGTCATCGATTTGATGACGATGCCAGGCAAATTGAACCTGCCATTGATGCTTACAATTCCGGCTATGCCACACATGCAGGGAGTTCCGAATGATGCGAAGAGGATCGCTTGAGAGTTGTATAGAAGCAAGCAGTTGGCACGAATGTAGATTTTGTCAATGTGCAACGGCAGATTTGCGGTCCAAAAACGAGTAGTGCCTTTTCAGACATATGCAAATCTTGTCCGCAAAATTGAGAGGCACTACGTCTGAAAGGGTAAGAATTTCCAAACCGATACTTGCTGACTTCGTCCACGAACTTTTGTTCTTTCATCTTCGATCAAATGGCGAAGCAATTGCTCGGGATTGTCATTTTCACTTTTCACTTTTGTCACGAACTCATCGCTGACCACAAGTTGGCTTTGCAGTTTGCGGGTCAGCCTTTCAAGTCGGCTTGCCAGGTTGACCGTATCTCCAAGCACGGCATATTCCAGGTGGTGGGAATCCCCTATGTTGCCGGTAACCACTTCTCCATAGTGGATGCCGATCCCGATCCGGATTTCTTCTAATCCTTTTTCCTGCCGTTCGGCATTCATTTGCGAGACTTCATCAATGATCGCATATGCGCAACGCAAAGCGTCGGAAGCGTCGTGTTTGCCGATTTCTGGAGAACCGAAATTGGCCATGACAGCATCACCGATATACTTGTCTATTGTGCCACCGTGATCAAAAATGGTTTGGGCTATACGACCATGAAACTCCCGAAGCAGTTTCATGATTTGTTGAGGCCCCTGTCTTTCTGCGATTTCGGTGAACCCAACGATATCTACAAACAGAACTGCAATGTTGCGGGTATCGACATCCTCCAATGTAGTGTCTCCAGTTGACAGGCGATCGACCATATTGGGAGAAAAATACCTGGAGAGATTTGCTCGTGCTGACTCGGCCATGATTTGTCTCTGCAGCATTCGCCGTGATCTCCAGACGGCGATTGCGAGGACCAAGGTGACCAATCCAAGGAACAGCATGCGATTATACCAGTGGCTCAACGAGACAAACAAACGGGAGGACGTGATTTCGACCCGCCGTTCGTCCGTGAATCTTGCGGGGTCAAGCAATTGGGAAAAACTGTAACTCAGCGAATCCGGCAGATTTGCAATCCAAACCATGCCTATGCTCCAGCAAACGATCGCGACAAAACCAGTCCACAATACCAAGGTCGGCGAGTAACTGACCGCCATTCCGACCACAAACAGACAGAGATACAGAAATCCCGGTAGTTGAAGATTGAACTGGGGAGTCAGTGTTGACGGAAACATCGATCCAGGCACCATTAGAACGATGGTAAGAAGTATGACGTCGATGGTCATGAACCCTGCCATCCACTTGGTGCTCAACATGCCATATCGGTGCATTGCCAAAGGCAGCACTCCGAGTGCTGCAAACGCAAACAAGATTCCTGCGTATACAACGGCATATTCCGCACGTGCAGTGAAAATTGCCCAGATGAGCAGAACCGTCAGCACTACGAACCGGGCATAGAGTACGAGCAGGAATCCGGTCTGCTCTTCTTTCGCCAGGGCATATGCAATTCGCGAGCTTTGATTGTCTTCAAAAGCTTGCCGCTCTTCTCCAATGCTCACGTTGAATTGTTCCTTGGCTGTGGTTTGTACTGAACCCAAACTACCTGATCTAATTGGAGAGTCTCATCAATCTTTCTCAAGTCAATACAAAACCATAGGCTGATTTTTTAAATTATGATTTTGGCGACTGCCTGGTTTGCTGCGGGGCGCTTTTTGCCTATTTCCAATTTAGGAAGACTAGTTCTAAGAGTCGGTAAATGCATCAATTCTAAGCCGAATTGCGATTATTCAACCCGTAAAGGAAAACAGGCCGTTTGAAACCGGGAATGAACATCAATCGGTGATGGCTGCAATTCTGATAAGCGCCAAATATTGAGGGGCGAATTACAAGCTGGTAGGCTTTAGCGACCAATAAGCAGAAAGGCCGACATGCCCCGCGACACCAAATTGATCCTTTGCCCGATAAATTTGCGCCACGCCAAACTGGACGACAGCGCTTACCAAGAAGCTGTGGCAATGGCACAACGCCGTGGCGCCAAGCTTCTGGTGGCGACGGTAGCTCCGGAGATGGAACGCAATCTGAATATTCACGATTCGGAAGCGTTTTGGGGCAAGGCTTTGGAAAAATTCGTCGCAGCCTATCCAGCTGATGATGTCGAACTAGAAACGGTCGTTTCCCTCGGGGCAGTGCATCGCCAAATTGTTAAGCTTGCCGAAGAACGCAATGCAGATGTGATCGTGATGGGATCGGCTAATCCCAAGATTAAGGATTATATTTTGGGGACCACGGCAAGCCATGTGGTTACGCATGCTAAGTGTTCTGTCTATGTGGTCCGTACCTAGCCACTGACACTTCCCATAACGTAGCGAAGCCAGCATCGGGCGTTGGAGTAGTAATCGCGCCCGGAAGCGATTTCGCTCAATTGCCTTCAACGATCACGAGATCTGCCTCCGCATTTGCCTGACGTATTGCTCTGGCTTTCTGATATTCGGGGGACTGGTAACAGGCGAGCGCGGTCTCGAAGTCCTTGAACTCGACAACAACATTTCGATCCCGCGATGTGCCTTCCATTGACTGGTAACGACCACCACGTACGACAAAATGAGCCCCGTACTTTTTGAAAGCCTGCTTGGCGGTTGACAGATATTTCGGATAATTTTCGGCGTTGTTTACGGCAACGCGGACGACCCAATAAGCTTTTTTCATCACATTTTCCTTTTTTCAGTTTCCGTTTCTCGATCAAGCCGCCTTGCCGCCGAAAACAGAACCGGTCTCCGGAGTACTATTCACGCTGCTTTGCATGGTTTCAGAGATGAATGCGTAAGCTGCAGTCCATCCGTCGGCGGCCTCTGATGTCCAGTCTTCTCCAAGCCCCTGTTCAAGCGTCCAAAGCAATGCAGATCCCACTATTTCGTAGTGGCGCTTTACGACGCCGAAACCTGCGTGTTTTTGGCCTAGATCGACGAGCAACGGTTTCAACGTTTCAGGACTATCGAGGCAGGATATTGCTGAAGCCAGGGTTTGAATGAGCTTTGTCTTCTGCGCGGCCATATCACTCTTTTCGAACAGACCTTTAACGTCCGGATCAATCTCGAAAAGCCTGCTGTAAAACAAGTCGGCGGCGGTATCGGCAATTGGAACTACCTTTTCCCAGGTTTGCCAAACCACCTGTTTTTGTTGTGGCGTCATTTGATTATCTTCCTTTGGTAATTTCAGCGGGATTGTATGAAACAGCCTTTGGTCGGCACAGTTACAAGACCCGCCAAAGTGATGCAGAAGAAGATCTAATGCCGCCGTTGAATATTTAAAAATGAATATTTATGATGATTTCGTTCTCTAGGAGAGATGGATGGATCTGACCGATTTACGTATTTTTACTACTGTTGTTCGCGAAGGCGGTATCACTCGAGCGGCTGAGAAGCTTCACAGGGTCCAGTCGAATGTTACGACCCGCATTCGCCAGCTGGAAACCAAGCTGGATGTGCGCCTTTTCAACCGCGAGGGTAAACGTCTCATCCTGACTCCCTCGGGCCAAATGTTGCTCGAATACGCTGATCGCCTTCTGGATCTTGCTGACGAGGCGAAGGAGGCTCTGCATGCCGAGCATCCAACGGGCACGTTTCGCCTGGGGGCGATGGAAAGTACTGCTGCGGTACGACTGCCGGCGGTACTGTCGGTTTACACCGAACGTTATCCAAATGTTGTTCTGGATTTGCGGACCGGGAATCCGGTCCAGCTCTCCAATGCCGTTCTCGCCGGCGACATTGATGCCGCCCTGATTGCCGAGCCGGTGGCAGAGGCCAGGTTTGATGCAATCGAGGCCTTTGAAGAAGAACCCGTTATTGTTACCTCTATCGGCGATCCGCCTATTGGGGAGGACATGCCGCATCCAAAGACGATCATCGTTTTCGAGCAAGGATGCCCTCATCGCCGTCTTCTTGAGCAGTGGTATGCTGAGCGAAATGACATGCCAGACCGAACGATAGAATTGGGTTCCTATCATGCTATGCTCGGATGTGTTCTTGCAGGAATGGGTGCGGCCTTGGTTCCGCGTAGCGTGATTTCGACCTTTCCTGAAAAGAATCTGCTAAGAATTAATTCCCTGCCGCAAGGTGAGAACCGGTTGCGAACAATGCTCATTTGGCGGAAGGATGTCCGTTCGCCAAAGGTTCGCGCATTGGTAGATATCTTGAATAACTAAAAACGGAATTGCACCCAAAGGTCGGTTTTGAAGTACACACAGGCAATATTTTCACAATTTTGAATCTCAAATTGTGGCGAATGATGTCGAATGGCCAACACCCGGATGGATAGTTGGGTATCTGTGGCGGTCCGTCACTTGCCGCATCTGTTGGATTTACCTAAATCCGATAGGTACGAATTAGGAGATATCATGCTCGTCGAGGCGATAGACATTCATAAGAGCTACAGAGCAGGAGACGGGCAGCTCAGTGTACTCAACGGCGTGTCGCTTGAGCTTGGTGAAGGTGAAACACTCGCACTGACCGGTGAGAGCGGCAGCGGCAAGTCGACCTTACTGCATTTGCTTGCGGCGCTCGACACGCCCGACGAGGGTTCGATCATACTCGATGATAAACCGCTGATCGGTCTTGATGACGTTCGTCGCGCCGAAATAAGGCGGCAGACCATTGGGCTCGTATTCCAGCAATTCAACCTGATCCCTGCATTGGATGTAGATGCCAACATCGCTTTTCAGGCCAAACTCGCCGGGCGCCATGACACTACCTGGCAGAAGGAACTGGTTGGGCGCCTGGGTTTGACAGAATTGCTTTCCCGTTATCCTGAGCAATTGTCAGGGGGGCAGCAACAACGCGTTGCGATTGGCCGGGCTCTTGCCGTTCGTCCGCGCGTTCTGATGGTCGACGAACCGACGGGCAATCTCGATGAAGCGAGCGCCGACGCGGTCATGGGGCTGTTGCTGGATCTGGTGTCTGAGACCAATGCCGGGCTGCTGATGGTGACCCATTCAACGCTGTTGGCTGGACGACTTTCGCGCTGTCAGCATTTGAGCGGAGGTCGCCTGGAATGAGACGCGTAGCGCTCTTGGCGCTGCTCGCCCATTGGCGGCGCCGACCAGGCCAGCTAGCCACACTGCTAATTGGTATTGCATTGGCGACGGCGCTCTGGTCAGCCGTTCAGGCAATCAATGTCGAAGCGCGTGCCAGCTACGACCGAGCTGCAACCGTGCTCGGTCCTGACCGGTACGAAACCCTTTCTGATCCATCAGGGGCAATTGCGCTTGAGACCTTCATCGCGCTTCGGCGTGGCGGATGGCTGGTCTCGCCCGTTCTACAGGGCAGGTTTGTTTCTGGTGACATTCCCGTACAAATTGTCGGCCTGGAAATGCTGACTGCTCCGTCAGGGGCGGTGCCTATCACGCCGGCAAGTGAAGGAGAGATCAACCCGCTCGAAATGATCTCCTCACCCGGTCTTGGTTTTGCAGCTCCGGAAACCATTGCCCTGCTGGAAAGCAGCGATAATCTCCCGCCGTTGCAACCAAACGAATTTGTGCCACCCAGCCAGATTGTCATGGACATCGGAATCGCTGAACGGCTGCTGGATCGACAGGGACAAATGAGCTTTCTGATGGTCTTGCCCGAACAGCCTTTAAAGCAGACAGCACTTTCTGAAATCTCGCCGGACCTTGTATTGAATTCAGCAGAACAGCAAGCGGATCTTGCCCGGCTGACCAATAGTTTTCACCTCAATCTGACGGCTTTCGGCATGCTCTCCTTTGTCGTTGGCTTGTTTATCGTCCACGGCGCAATCGGCCTTGCCTTTGAGCAACGTCGGGGCACATTTCGCACCCTGAGGGCACTCGGCTTGCCGGCTCGCGACTTGATGTTGATCCTTGTTATAGAACTACTGGTCTTGGCAATGCTGGCTGGCGCCATCGGCATCGCGATCGGATACGCGATTGCCGGCGCATTGCTGCCGGATGTCGCTGCCACACTCGATGGCCTTTATGGTGCGCAAGTTCCGGGTATTCTTTCGTTCAGCCCTGCCTGGGCTCTGGCCGCGCTCGCATTCGCGATATTCGGGGCATTGGTAGCCGCTGGCCAGGGGCTTTGGCGCGTGCAATCCATGCCGCTACTGGCCAGCGCACAATCGCGTGCCTGGGCAACGGTTTCGGCTGTTTCACTAAGGCGACAGGCCATGGTTGGTGCCATCCTCATTGTTGCCGGTATCGCTTCCATCTGGCTATTCGACGGACTATTGGCCGGGTTCGCGCTATTGGCCGGTTTGCTGCTGGGTTCTGCGCTTTTACTACCGGCTGCTCTCGCAACAGTGCTGAGTATCGGTGCGTCCACATCTCGAAATGCTGAAGGACAATGGTTTTGGGCAGATACACGCCAGCAATTGCCTGGCCTTTCTCTCGCCTTGATGGCACTTTTGCTCGCGCTTGCGGCCAATATCGGTGTATCGACAATGGTCGGTTCGTTTCGCCTTACATTTACCGGTTGGCTCGATCAGCGCCTTGCATCTGAGTTATACGTGACGGTCACCAACGCAGCTGAGAGCGACAGGTTCGAAACCTGGCTGAACGGCCGTGTCGACGCTGTCCTGCCGATCATTTCAGTCGATAGCGAGATCGAAGGCATTACCGGGGAGATTTATGGCGTAGTCGACCATGAAACCTATCGTGAAAATTGGCCAATTCTCGTGTCAAGACAGGGCGTGTGGGATGATCTGGCTACCGGAAATTCCGCGCTAATCAACGAGCAGCTCGCCTATCGTGAGGATCTGTCTGTTGGCGATCCTGTCAGCCTGGGACCTGGATGGACCCTGCCTGTCGCAGGCATCTATTCGGATTATGGTAATCCGACCGGTCAGGTGATGGTGTCGCTTGAACTGCTTGAATCCCGCTATCCTGATCGGCCGAGGCTCAGTTTTGGCTTACGTACCGACGAGCCGGAGGCGTTGGCAGCCACACTGCGGGATGAGTTTGGACCAGACGCACTCCGAATAGTTGACCAAGCCACCATTAAAAACTTCTCACTCCGGGTTTTTGAGCGAACTTTCACGGTAACTACCGCACTGAACGTATTGACTCTATCCGTCGCAGCTTTTGCCATGCTGACTGCATTGCTGACACTGGCAAACCTTCGTTTGCCTCAACTGGCGCCTGTTTGGGCGCTCGGCATGACTCGCAAACGGCTGATGCAGCTCGAACTGCTGCGAAGCCTGGCACTCGCCGCATTGACATTCATTTTTGCCGTTCCGGTAGGACTGGCACTCGCCTGGTCGCTTCTGGCGGTTGTCAATGTCGAGGCGTTTGGCTGGCGCCTGCCAATGCATGTATTTCCAACCCAGTGGCTGGTGCTACTGCTGCTGGCGCTTGCCGCAGCGCTCATTGCCGCAGCCCTCCCCGCACGGCGTCTGGCCAGAACCGGGCCGGCCAGTTTCCTGAAGGTGTTTGCTGTTGAACGCTAACGTGTTATCCGGCCTTGTCATGTTACTGGCCTGCAGCGCGACGGTACATGCACAGGGCTTTGCCGGCCTGGGTACAGAGGCGGAGGGCTTTACTGTCCCGACACCCGATCGGAAATTTGAATTCCCGCAAGACCATGGCGCCCATCCCACCTACCGGATCGAATGGTGGTATTTGACATCCAATCTGAAAGGAGATGACGGCAGGAACTACGGAATTCAATGGACACTCTTCCGTTCCGCGCTTGCCCCGACAGAACAAGATGGTTGGCAAAACCCGCAACTCTGGATGGGTCATGCAGGACTGACCACGCCGGATAAGCACTTCCACGCTGAGCGGTTGGCGCGTGGCGGCATTGGCCAAGCCGGTGTTTCAATTGAGCCGTTTACGGCGTTTATAGATGACTGGTCACTAAAGAGCCTCAGTCCGGCCGATGACGCGTTTGACAACTTGTCAGTTACCGCGACAGGAAGCGACTTCAGTTATCGGCTCAGTTTAAAAGCTACAGGCCCGCTGGTCTTGCAGGGGGATCAGGGTTACTCGGTCAAATCGTCTGCCGGACAGGCGAGTTACTATTATTCTCAGCCCTTCCTTGAAGTGTCTGGCACACTCAAGCTGCCGGATGGCGAGGTTTCGGTATCCGGCCAAGGTTGGCTGGATCGTGAATGGTCCTCCCAACCATTGTCGGAAACACAAACCGGCTGGGACTGGGTGTCTTTGCATTTCGATAGCGGCGAAAAGCTCATGGGTTTCCGTCTGCGCGACCGGCAAGCCGACCCTTTCACCTCAGCGACCTGGATCGGGTCGGATGGCACACCCTTTCCACTCTCTGATGGCAAGCTGATCCTGACACCATTGGCACAAAGCAAGGTCGAGGGCCGAAGCGTGCCGACGAGCTGGCGTGTTGAAGTTCCCGAAAAATCGATCGATGTACAAATTGCAGCGGTCAACCCCCAATCCTGGATGTCCGTGAGCTTCCCTTATTGGGAGGGGCCGGTAAGCATTAAAGGGAGCCATAGTGGCGTTGGTTATCTCGAAATGACCGGCTATCGGCCAGAATGAAATTTACTCCGGTTGAATCCAAGCAAACACCGGACACGCCATTCCGCCCGCGCCAGGGGCGCTGATAGTTTCCACATTGCCGCAGTGTGATCAGCCTATCTGCTTCTCCAGGCCTGCGTACGTTTGACCAGCATCCTGGACAATGCCGCGTGGACCGTTCGGGCCGCGACATTGGTATAAAATATCATCATCCCCATGGCGGCGGCCGGGGCAATGTCGCCGGCGTCATCCATGTTGAGGACAGCGATGGAGGCAAGAGCCGTACCAGTCGAGTAAAGGAACACGACCGCCGACACCGTGGTCATCGCATTAACAAACAGGTAGATCGAGATATCCAGAATGGCAGGCAGACATACGGGTACGGTGACTCTGGCAAAAAGCTTGTAGAATGGTTGCTTGAGCGAGGCTGAAACCGATTCAAATTCATTGTCCATTTGTTTCAGCGCGGTGACCGCCGTCAAATGGGAGACGGTGTAGAAATGGGTCACCGTGCTCAAGACCAGGATCGCCATTGTCGCATAGATGATATGGAGCGGGTTTGATGGATTATTGAAGAAGAAGATATATGCCAGGCCCAGTACCATGCCCGGAATCGCCATTGGCAGCATGGCAAGGAACTGGAATAGGTTCCTTCCGGTTCTAAAGCCGTGGGTCTTTTCGACCATGTAGGCGCCGATAAAAACCACGATTGTACCGAAGAACGCCGTCAACAGTGCCAGCTTGATGGAATTTCTGTAGGCAGCCCAACCGCCACCATCCATCAGATCGAAGGCATAGTTTTTTAAACTCAGGCTCAAATCATAGGGCCAGAATTTGATCAGCGCCGCATATTGGCAGACGCCCAATATTCCGGCGATAAATATCGTGATGAGCGAACAATAGACAAAGCAGGCCCAGTCAAACTTGGGATTTTCCTTCGGAACGAATACGACCGATCTGGCAGACAATAGCGCGACCTGCTTTCGCTGGATCAACCGATCAATTGTAAACGCAATAAGTGCGGGAATGAGCAGTACGACGGAGACAACGGCACCCATCTCGAAATTCTGCTGGCCAATGACTTGCTTGTAGATGTCAACCGCCAGCATGTTGAACTGGCCCCCAATTACTTTTGGTAATCCGAAATCGGTGATCACCAGGTTGAAGACAACAAACGCTGCCGAGATCAGTCCATAACGTGCGCCAGGAATTGTAACGGTCCAGAATGTCCGCCAGGGACTGGATCGCAACGTGACTGCTGCCTCGTAAAGCCGGGCATCGGATATCGCCAGGGCAGTTGTGATGATCAGCATTGCATGGGGAAAGGTGAAAAATACCGATCCAATAATGATGCCGATAGGACCATAAATGGACTCGCCCATCATGAAGGATTTCAGCATTCCCTGATTACCAAACAGATAGACAAGGGCAATTCCCGGCAACAGCGAGGGCACGAGGATCGGCGCCATTGCGATCAGTCTGAAAAATCCCTTGAAGCGCATACAGCTTCGGGCCAGCGAATAGGCGAACCAGAACGCCAATGACACCGTGATGATCGTACTGATCGCCGAGATCACCAGCGAGTTGGTAATCGAACGCACGAGCGATGGCGTCGAGAAATACCGGCTGAAGTTGCTCAAACCGAAGGATGCGATCGGCCTAAGGACAATTTTCCGGAACTGATTGGAATCATACTCGTTCCATTCCGGGCCGGTATGGCGTTCAGATCCATATATGTAAACCGCATCACTGGTAACGCCGCGGATCTTGTAAAGAACGGGGCTTCGGAAGGAAAAATCAGGGAAAAAAGCGGTGACCTTCAACCGGTCATTCGAGCCCGCAGCCAGATCTTCAGGGCCGTAGGCGTTTACCTCGTCATTCAGGGCAGCCGCAGTTTTGATGTCACCGCTGAAATTGCCTTCCTCATCGCTTACCTGGAATTCAAACTGGGTAAGGTCGAAATGATAAGTGGCAACCGATTTCGACAACATGGAATAAAGCGGCAATGCCAGAGCGATGATCAGGTAGAGCGAGATCATCGCTATGAACGCGCGCATGATCCAGTCGTCAAAAGCAAGTTTAGGCTTGATATTCTTCCCTGCGGGTATGTCGGAATAGGTGAGATCGGTCATTCCTGAGCGACCTGTACGCTATCACCGAATACGCGGAGCCGTTCCGGCGGAATCTCAATTTCTATGTTCTTTCCGACGCCAAGATCCATTCGCCTGACGGCATTGATTGAAAAATTGCCAATTAATCGCAATTCGCCAAGTTTCTTGCTTCCTAACCCAGCCCGCCAGAACGAACCTAGAAATTCCATATCTAGGATATCGGCACTTATGGTGTTTCCCGGCGTGTGTTTGATATCCTTGGCACCGGGTGAGCGGGCACCCTCCCCGTGCGGTACGATATCTTCCGGACGAATTGCGGCAACAACCGTCTGGCCGGATGGCTGGTCGTGTTGCGCGCATTTGAATGTCGTATTTCCTATCACCACGCTATGAGCAGATTTTGCCACTGCATTGATCTGATTCATCTCACCAATGAAGTCGGCAACAAACAGGCTCTCGGGGTGGCGGTATATCTCGGTCGGTGTACCAATCTGTTCGACGACGCCATGGTTCATGACCACGATGCGGTCGCCCATTGACAACCCCTCTTCCTGGTCATGCGTCACCATGATGGTCGTTACACCGAGTTTGCGCTGCAATTCCTTTATCTCGTGACGTAAAGAAACGCGTACTTTCGCATCAAGCGCAGATAGAGGTTCATCCAATAGCAAGAGACCGGGTTCGAAAGCGATGGCGCGCGCCAACGCTATGCGCTGCTGTTGGCCGCCGGAGAGCTGGGCGGGATATTTCTTGCCCTGATCCGGCAGTCCGACCAGTTCGAGTAGTTCATTTACCCGTTCCGCGATTTTTTGTTTGGACACACCGGTGTTTTCAAGCCCGAATGCTATGTTCTTCTCAATCGTCAAATTTGGGAAAAGCGCATAGGATTGAAAAACAATCCCGAAATCACGCTGTGAAGGCGGCAGATCGGAAATGTCCTTACCATCTTGATCAATTGAACCTCGCGTCTGAATGTCCAAACCAGCGATCGCTCTGAGCAATGTGGTTTTTCCACATCCGGAAGGCCCCAGAAAGCATACGAATTCGCCTTTTTCGATCTCCAGCGAAATGTCTTTCAGTGCAAAAAAATTGCCGAATGCCTTCCATAATCCATCAATTTTGAGGAATGCCTGTCTTTCTGCAGGGGAACCACTTACCGCCAATTCAGCCTCTTCAAATGCCAATCATGCCTCTCGGGACTGTAATCACACAACGAGAAATACAAAAGGGAGTTTCATTCGCCCGCCATAGTTAAAATGGCGCCGCAAAGCTGCAGCGCCATTTCTTGTCGGATTGTCAGCTCAACCCTTCGGTTCTGATTTGGAATCGTAACGGCTCTGCCATTCCTTCAAAATTGCGGCGCGATTGTTCGCTGCAAATTCGAAATCATTATCGATCATTTTCTCAAGCAGATTTGGCGGAAAATGTTCAACCGGTTTGGCCACGCCCGGATAAGCGACGACGGCATAGCCGGTGTTGTACATTTCATTGGCCTTCTTGGTGATTGACCAGTCTACCAGGGTCTGTGCAGCTTCAAGATTGTCTGTTCCGGCAACAATCGCCGTTGCCTCCATGTCCCAACCTACACCTTCCGATGGCACGATGATCTCAAGCGGCGCGCCGTCGGCTTTAGACTTGGCGCCACGGAACGCAAATGAGATGCCAATCGGAATTTCGCCTGCGGCCGCCAGTTTGCATGGTTTTGAACCGGAATGCGTGTAGCGTGCAATATTTTCATGCAACGCATCCATATATTCCCAGCCTTTATCCTCGCCAAACATTTGCAACCAGCTTGAAACATCCAGGAAACCTGTGCCTGACGAATTCGGATTCGGCATGATGACGTGACCTTTATATTCAGGCTTCGTCAGATCTTCCCAACTTGCAGGTGGTGTCAAGCCTGCCTTCTCGGCCTCAACGGTGTTGTAGCAAACAGAAGCAACCCAGGCATCCATTCCCGTCCAGGTCGGCGGTGAGCTCTTGTCTACGAATTTTGGATCCAGATTTTCGACACCCTTCGGCGCATAAGGCTCCAGCATGTCTTCAGACTTCATAAGAAGCAGCGATGTCGCAGCAAGCCCCCAGATGACGTCGGCTTGAGGATTATCTTTCTCAGCCAGCAACTTGGCAGTAACAATTCCGGTTGAGTCACGCACCCAATTGATTTTGATATCGGGATGATCCTTGTTGAATTCTGCGGCGTAACGGGCCAGATCCTCTGCCTCCACAGCCGTATACACAGTCAGTTCTGCAGCGTTTGCACTGACAAAAGCTGCCACACAAAATGCAGCGCCAATGGACAGCGTTTTGTGGATGTTTCTAATCATGTTTTCCTCCCAGGGTTATGAAAGACAGAGTATTTTTGTTTTTGTGCAGACTATCAGATTGATCAGTCGAAACGTCAGTTTGATTTGCCGGACCTTCAACCAACAGGCTGATAGAATGACTTTTATATGCTCATAAATAAAATCGATAAATATGATAATTGGATTTGCTCAATTGATACACGACAATCCGCCGTCAGCGAGCCCATAAGTCAAAACCACGTAACGGCTCAAACCGCATGAGGTTCTTGATCCTATTTTGTGACGGCGTTCTTGTCCGTCTGTCGAGCGACATCCATAAATGTCCTGATCAGTCGACTTTCCTGGCGTTCCTTCAGGCAGATCAGGGCCTCGTCCATCGACAGACTGGAGTCTTTGATCCGAATTTTGACCAGCCGTGAATCCGTTCCGAATTCGCCTTCCGACACAATCCCGACACCGCCTCCGGAGGCAACGATTTCTCGGACCGCTTCTCGCCCCTCGGCCTCAATGCTGATATTTAGATCGAGGCCACATTCCTTGGCGAATTCCTCGAAATCTGCACGGGTCTTCGATCCACGTTCCCGCATGACGAGCGGCGCCTCGGTGAGCTGCCTCATGGTCATGGATTGCAGTTTCCCGAATTTGCTGTCAGCCGGCGCAAACGCTACAATTGGTGTTGATCCCAACTGAATGACCTCATACTCACCGCCAATCGGTGGCTCCCCCAACACGCCAATGTCGGCATCATAACTGTTCAGGTTGTTTAATACCGACTCGGTATTGCCTGCCCTGATGGAAACGAATACGTGCGGATAGCGTTGTCGGAACCTTGCCAGAATACCCGTAACGTGATGTGCGGAATCGGCGATGATCGCTAATTGGCCGGATTTAACGGCTCGCGACTCGGAGAGTAGTTCAAGCGCCTGATCTTCTACCTCAAACATGCGCCGGGTAATTTCGAGGAGCTTTTCTCCCGATGGCGTCAGAGTGACCTGTTTTTTGTCTCGATTAAATAGCCGTAGATCATATTCGGTCTCCAGTTTACGGACCTGATCCGAGATTGCCGGCTGGGTCAAATGCAGGGCTTCTGCTGCGCGTGAAAACCCACCGAAAATCGCCACATTGTGGAAGGCGCGGAGCTGGACATATCGCATCTGCAATCCCCATTATCATAAATAAAATAGATGCAATGATAAAATCCATCGTTTTGACTAATACAAGTCTTTTCTTCCAAAATATGCCTACAACAGAATAAACGGCATCCTTAGGCCCGATTTGTCGGTCAAATTGATGACTGCCGATCCGGCGCCTGTGCGGAAACTACCGCTATCGCAAGACGTAACGCTTGTGGGTCCGTTGGGAGAAAAATGCAAATACTGGCATTCCTGCTGCAATTGATCAGCGCGATAATACTGCTTTTGTATTCCACGCGCATGGTCCGCACGGGCGTTGAGCGCGCGGCCGGCCCGTCAATTCGTGACCTGTTCCAAAGTTCCCGCAGGAGCGTAATTCTGAATGTTTTAGCGGGAATTTTTGGCGCAGTGCTGCTGCAAAGCGCCACCGCCGTTACATTGCTGGTTTCGAGCTTTGCCGCAACTGGCGCTATGGGTGTAACTGGATCACTGGCGGTCGTTCTGGGAGCAGATCTTGGGACCGCGTTGGTTGTTCAGTTCCTGAGCCTGAATCTGACCTGGCTGATTCCGGTACTCATATCTGTCGGCGGATTACTTTTTCTGAAATTTGATTCACGCCTTTACAAGCAGATCGGGCGTATTCTCATTGGGATAGGTTTCATCCTGCTGTCGCTAAAGATGCTCGGCGAAGCCAGCGGACCAATGCGTGAAAGCAGATATTTTCCGATCATAGTCCAGTATCTAAGTGAAGATCTCATCACTTCCTTTATCGGTGGCGCATTGATCACGTTCGTTTTCCATTCAAGCGTGGCGGCAATTCTGCTATTTGCAGTGTTTAGCGCTCAAGACATCCTGCCTCTGTCGGCAGCCCTGCCACTGGTTCTTGGTGCCAATGTCGGTGGCAGTCTTGTTGCCGTTTCCTTGACGCGCAACATGCATGTTAGGGCTCGGCGAATTACGATTGCCAATCTGATCTTCAGAACGACAGGTGCGCTAATCCTGCTTGCGGCGCTGGCCTTTTCTTTGCTGCCCTACGAGATATTGGGATCGAACCCCGCAAGGCAATTGGTGAACTTCCACCTGCTGTTCAACATTGGGCTGGTCGTTGTTTGTCTGCCGTTCGTTGTTCCCCTCGCAAGATTGGTCAAACGAATTGTTCCAGAGCCGACAGCGCCTGCACCAGAAGCCATCAGACCCACAAGTGCACTTGACTATGGTGTCTTGGACAATGCCGGTCTCGCATTGGCCAGTGCTACACGGGAATTGCTTCGGATGAGTGAGCAGGTCGAGGCCATGTTTGCACCGTTAATGGATATTTTTGACAGGTCCGCGCCAGAGCAAATCCGTAACATTCGCGAAATGGACGAAGCGATCAATACATCGCACACCGAAATCAAACTCTATCTGGCAAAGCTAATTCAGCAGGAACTGACGCCGGAACAATCTCAAAGAACCATGGAGTTGACGAACCTTGCAATAAGTCTTGAAAGAGTTGGCGACATTATTTGCAAGGATCTCTTGAGACTTACCGAGGTCAAGCATCGCGAAGGTTTGCAGTTCTCCGACAAGGGGCGCAAGGAACTGCTCAATCTTCATGCAAGGGTAATGGACAATATTCAGCTCGCGCTCAACGTATTGATCTCTGAAGATCTGGAATCCGCCCGTCAGCTGGTGGATGAGAAGGAGAAAATGCGACGTCTGGAACAGCGTAGTTATGACCGCCACATGAAAAGACTGGGGGAAGGAAACAAGTTGAGCATCGCCACGAGCGACATTCATCTGGAAACAATCCAGGGGATCAAGGAAATCAATTCCCGATTTATCAGCTTTGCCTATCCAATTCTCGCCAGATATGGCGTTTTGCTGAGCAGTCGCGTATCCCAAGGCAAATGACCGTCAACAGAGACATTATCTGAATGGGGCCACCAACCACGTTTGCAATTGTGCTGGTCCTGTCAGCCGCGTTTCTGCATGCATTCTGGAACGCAATCATCAAGGGCTCGTCAGACCGGGTCTTGACCATGGGTCTTATAAACCTGGGCCACCTCTTGCCGTCGATCATCATCGTACTCTTGTACTTGCCGCCAGCTCAGCAAGCCTGGCCGTTTCTGGCGGCGTCGACCATTATTCATTTCATGTATTATGGCTGCTTGCTGTGGTCCTATCGGTTTGGAGACTTAAGCCAAGTCTATCCCATAGCACGTGGTAGCGCACCGGTATTGGTCGCACTGGGCGCACAAGTTTTCGCTGGCGAGGTCCTCCCACCGGTCGCTTGGATGGGCATACTTCTCGTCTCCTTCGGAATTGGCACGCTGTTTCTGGAACACATCAACCGGAAAATGCGCCTGACTACACTCGTCGCGGCAATTTTGACGGGGGTAACGATCGCTTCCTACTCAATCGTGGACGGAATGGGCGTACGACTGTCGCAAAGCCCACTGGGATATATCGGCTGGCTATTTCTGCTGGAAAGCATTGCGGGATTTGTTTTCATATTCATGCGGCGAAAGATACTTTCTACGGTAAGCCTGAAGCAGTATTCGATCGGGCTCGCTGGTGGAATGATATCGGGGCTGGCCTATGGTCTCGCAATCTATGCAAAAAGCCTCACGACCCTCGGAACCGTCTCCGCCATCCGTGAATCCAGTGTAATCATTGCGGCTTTCATCGGCGTCGTCTGGTTTGGCGAACGCCCTTGGCAGCTCCGGGTTATCGCTGCAATTATTGTCGCCAGCGGCGTTGCGCTGCTTGCAACCGCATCATGACGCAATCCGGTTACTCAGCAAGAACCGGCGTTGGATTACAGCTTGATTGAAGCGGCCATCGGCTTTCAATTCTACGCTTGACTGAACCCAGTGACTTGAATGACGATGAACTCGCTGAGCACAGCATCGTTTAAAGGGCTGAGCTGGTAGATTCGCAATTTCAGCATTGAGAGATAGCCGATGGTTTCCCTGAATTTAGATCCCTCCGGGCAGTTTTTGACTCTGTCAACGCCGGCGAGGTCTATGCGCTTTCATGCAATTTGGCTTCGGGACAATTCCCATGATCCTGAGACCCGCTCCTCCGGTAATGGTCAAAGGCTGATTTCATTGCGCGACGTCCCGAAAGACACGCACATTGCAAGTGCAGACTTGCAGGGAGAAAAGATGAAAATCTTGTTTGAACCCGAAAACAAATCAGTCACATTTGAGTTGGATTGGCTGATCTCAAACGCCTATGACAATGCTGAAGTCCGCCATCGCGGCTGGATTGGTGAAGGTGTTGAAACCTGGGACACTAGTCTGATGGAAAACGTACCGACGGGAGACTATTCAGAATTGGTTTGTGGCGGCCCGGCGCTACGCGACTGGCTGGAAAAGATCATCCGATACGGTTTCGGAAAAATCGAGAATGGTCCCGTAGAAGACGGTTCCCTTTTTCAGATTGTGGATCTGTTCGGATATGTCAGGGAAACCAATTATGGTCGCCACTTCGAGGTGCGTACCGAAGTAAACCCGACTAATCTAGCCTATACAGGGCTTGGCCTGCAGGCCCACACAGACAATCCCTATCGTGACCCCGTACCAACGATTCAAGTGCTTTACTGCCTGGAAAGTTCGGCGCCAGGCGGAGAGAATATGGTGGTGGATGGCTTTGCAGCCATAAATCGGCTCCGTAATGAAAATCAGGAATATTTTGATGTCCTCGCAGACTACTGTGCCTCATTTGAATATGCAGGCGAAGCTGGCGTCTGCCTTACATCGAGGAAGCCGATTATTGAGCTGGCTCCGGAAGGTGAACTGACAGGAATTCGTTTTAACAATCGTTCGATGGCGGCGGTAACCGATGTTCCATTCGATAAGATGTCGACCTACTATGAGGCTTACAGAAGATTAGGTGAAATCATCGATGATGAAGCCATGGAGGTCACGTTTCGATTGAACCCGGGCGAGGCATTTTTGGTTGATAACAGACGGGTACTCCACGCTCGCAAGGGATATTCGGGCGAAGGCACCAGATGTCTTCAAGGCTGCTATGCAGACATGGATGGATTGCGCTCAACCTATGATGCCATGCAACGCCAAGCCAGCGGATGAACATTGAGATGGCAAACAAAAGTCAAGAGCTTACAAAAGATACGATTGTTGAGTTTCTGGGCTCAATCTTTGATCGGCGAGGTAGTGAGGAATATTTGGGCGAACCGGTCACCATGGGTCAGCACATGCTGCAGGGAGCGACAATAGCCGAGCAAAACTCACAGCCTGAAGAAATCATAGTGGCCGCCCTGCTCCATGACATCGGTCATTTTACCAGTGAATTCGGTACTTTCACCATGGAGGACGTTGAAGATCGTCATCATGAACAGGCCGGTGCGGAAGTCCTGGATCAATTTTTCCCATCTGTAATTACAGATTGCGTGCGTTATCATGTGGCAGCAAAGC
The DNA here is from genome assembly GCA_028289365.1 of Salaquimonas sp. Classification (GTDB taxonomy): domain Bacteria; phylum Pseudomonadota; class Alphaproteobacteria; order Rhizobiales; family Rhizobiaceae; genus BOKV01. The sequence goes on from JANQQM010000115.1 coordinate 34,740, forward strand.
GCTATCTTTGCGCAACCAGGCCAGAATATTTCAACCGGCTATCACAAGCCTCGGTCCACTCTCTCAATCTCCAAGGCGGACCAATGGATGACAGCGAAGTCCGGGAGTTTGAAGCGATGCCGAACTTCAAACAGATCATAGCAGTCCGTTATCTGGACGATGCCGGCAAACTTCCCGATATGCAAACCCCGGATTTCTGGCATTTCGCCCCGATGGTCCAGCGCATGGTTGACCGCCATTGTGAACAAACCACAACACATCCCTAAGTACCAACCGCAGTTGCAGTTTGAACAGCTGCGGAATTGGCTGCCCGATGAAGGCTTGCTAAGTCGACACCAACGGATATTTTGGAAATTGTTGCGCGATGAGACCTCGCACGAGAGCTGCAAGCCTTAAATACTCACCCTGCCTTTCGCTGGACTGGGACGATGCCAGTCCTACAGTACGATAGATCTGCCGGTCAGACAGGCTGAGAACCCGAACATTACTGTCGTTTTTTGCGACCCCATCAACGTATAGACCAGGCAGGAAAGTCGACCCCATATCCATCGCCACCATCTCACGAAGCGTGTCAAGACCAGCACCCTCATGGACGTGGCGCATCTGTGCATCAAATTCTTCGCAAAGAGCAATCAAAAACCCGATGCGTTGAATAACTGCTTTGGTGGTTTTGAGCGCCGTATGGTCCTGTGCAGAGGGTGGTTATCGGAAATGACGATGCAGAGCAGAACAGTTATTGTTCCGAAGATTTCTGGTTTGCTTTGTGATTCAAGCTCCGAGCGCGCCACCGCCATCGACGACTATGTCTTGCATGGTAAGATAGCTGGAATGATCCGATAGCAAAAACGCAACGACGTCTGCGAGTTCTTCCGACCTTGCAACCCGGCCAAGTGGCACGCCTACCCGGAAACTATCAAGGTCACCGCGGGTAATGACATCAGTGTTTGGCATCGTCGCCATGAGCCGCTGCACCATCCCCGTATTGGTGACGCCAGGTGAGACACAATTGACGCGGATATTGTGCGGGCCGAGCTCAAGGCCGAGCACGGTCATCATTTGGGCCATCGCCGCCTTTGAGGCACAATAAGCGCCCTGTTTGATCCTGGGAGTGCGCGCGGCAGTAGAGGCCACTGCCACGATTGAACCCTGCTCTCGCGGCAACATCCGTTTGGCCACAGCCTTGGTGACAAGAAATGTACCCTTCACATTTGTATCGAAAGTCGCATCAAAATCGTCTTCGCTAAATTCTGTAATCATGCCAAAACGCTGAATACCAACGACATGGGCAAGATGATCGATCGGGCCCAGAGATTTTTCTATCTCATCGACAAAATCTTCCACGGCATCACCATCCGTAACGTCGAGACTGCGGGTGAGCACATTGTCACCCAGTTTCTTTGCGAGATTTGCCAGTCGTTCGCCATCCACATCTGCAAGCCCGACAATCATTCCGGCGGAGTGCAACTTGCGCGCGACGGCCTCGCCAATACCTTGGGCTGCGCCCGTCACAAACCCAACATTCCCGCGTAAACCCTCAAACTCTGCCGACATATTGACTCCTTTTGCCGAGGCACTTTTGTTGTCTGTTTAAATTTGGTTGGATAACGGTATCTGCGATCAGCTAAATCTGTCCAGTGCGGTTCCCTTTCGCGCACTACTCCTGGTGACTTTCCGAAAAGAGTTCGATCCTAGAATTGAACTAACGATGAATCAATCTTGTGTCGATGAGCGTAGCAACGGCCTTTCGCGGCTGACGAAAATGACTAACAAAGGTCGACCGCTTCGGACCAAAAGCTGCTGCCACAACGGCATTCGGTAAACGTCCGATATAGTGCCAATAGAGGACATCATGGCCCACAACAGATTATGCCGGTTGATGGCCCAATGCGGACACTAGTAATTCTCCACCAACCGGACAGAGCAGAAGCTCCAGTTTTATTCTTGCTTTTCTAAAACCCCTACCTACTCTCACGGTTTCAACAGGGAGTAAATCATGAAGTCTATTGCCTTCGCTTTGGCGGTCTCCATTGCATCCACTTCCGCATTTGCACAGTCATTTGAGCATGGCCTCTCTGGCGAGGTAACACCATGGACCCAGGAATTGAGGAACAACGATCCCGGCGACTTGACCTTTGTGCTTCACTCGGACTTGACGGGCGGTGAACGTCCCGGCATCTTCGAACTGGCGGCGCGGCAAATCGGTCTTTTGCGACCAGAATTCGTAATCAGCGTCGGCGATCTGATTGAAGGAGGCGGAGATCGGGAGGCGTTGATTGCCGAATGGGAGAGCTTTGACGCGAGAGCTGCATTGATTGGTGTGCCCTACGTCTACGTTGGGGGCAATCATGATCTGACAAGCCTGGAAGAGCGCGAAGTTTGGACCGAACGTTATGGTCCGACTTACTACCACTTCCGATTTAAGGACGTATTGTTTCTCGTCCTCGATACTGAGGATATGAGTGCCGAGCGGAGGGAAAGGCTCGCTTTACTCAGTGCCGAAGCGGGCGAAGTCTTTAGGACCGATGGCCCGGAGGCATTTGCCAAGACTCCATACGCGTTAAGCACCGAGTTTTTGACCGGGACAATCAGCAAGGCGCAAGGCGACTATTTTGTCGACGTTATCGCCGCAAATCGCGATGCGCGCCATACTTTCGTGATCACGCACAAGCCCGCTTGGGAAGCCGAGAAGACTGAGTTTCACCGCATCGAAGACGCTCTATCGGACATGCCGTACACGGTATTCAATGGCCATGAACATTTTTACGAGTATCGGGAACGGTTCGGTCGAGACTACATTCAGCTCGCGACAACGTCGGGGGCGCAGTTCTACAACAAGGGATTCTCCGAGGACCACGTCATGCTTGTTTCCGTTCGAGGTAACGAGGTAGAGCTGGTGAATCTGATGCTGGAGGGTATCCGAGACAAGATGATCGAATATCCGGGCGCCAAATCAGAACCCTGTTTTGCCACAGCAAGGTGCTGACAGGCTGATTCAGGCTTGGAGGTACCGATCTCATTTCAAGGTGAAAACGGTCCTGGTTTCATTTCTGTTGAAAGCTCCTGATAAGAACAGAGTTTAGAATTGGCCGAGTGCTCATCGTAAATGTTATCAGTGATCGGTCGGCGTCTGAGATCAGTTTGTCGAGACTGATATATGACAACGACCCCCGATTTCGATTGATCATGTCCGCGGTAGAAAGTCAGGTTCCGGAACGCCTCGAAAATTTCCATCCAGCACGAAGGTGTAACCGGCCTCCCGATCAGCGGTCCGTTCCTCTTCTGAATAGCCCTGCCAGGCAGTTGTCACCAACATCTTGTTCAGCTTATCGCCAACGAATACCGGGCAGGTTGGTTTTGCTGCCGGAACCTCATAAACTCTTACAAGCGTAGCGTCCGGAGCAAATCCGCAGACCGAACCTGATCCCCAGGCAGCGTTCCAGACAACACCGTCCTCGTCCATCACAGATCCATCAAACTTTCCACCCAATGGTAAATCATCGCCGGTCACAAAGACTTCGGGTTCACCTCTGGGCGTGCCATCCTCAGGATTGAGCACAACCCGCCAAACAGTGTTTTGCTTGGTGTCTGCGAAATACCCGGTTTGCCCGTCGGGAGAAAAACAAATGGAATTCGGAATGGTGATGTCTCGATACAATGTTCGAACAGCAACTCCGTCAAACCAGTAGATGGTACCGGCTTTGTCTTCTGCTTTCTTGCCCATGGTTCCGATCCACAAGCGGCCGGACGGATGGACGCGTCCATCATTTGAACGTGTGCTGTCATTGTCAGCTTCCAGTTCGGCTAAGCGGCTCAACTGACCACCCGCGATCTGACGCACATACATTCCATCATCCATGACAATGAGCTGGCGACCCGCGTCGATCCTGGCCAATATCGAACCCATCCGCGGCAGGGTGTGGATGACGGTTGAAGCGGAAGCGAAACGGTGTTCAAGCAGTTTTTGGCCGATGATATCGAACCACCACGCCGTATCTGTGTGGCGATCATAATTGGGGCCCTCACCCAGCCGGCAGCATTCAGCATTCAATTTTGTTGCCGCAGCATTAGTCATGATCATTTCCCTGAAAGACCGTAATTACTTGCCCCATTCCAGCGCAAGGACCTTGCGTTCCCGCGCTAGCGCAAGCAGTCGCTCCCTGCTGCGTTCAGGTAACGGGGATAGGGGATGCCGGACATGATCACTTGCAATTACACCGCCTTCCTTCATGACGACTTTCGTCGCGCGCAGCCCGCATTGACGGTTTTCATGATTGATCAAAGGCAGGCATTGAGCCCAATGCTGTAGCGCAGCTTCCTTGTTTCCGGCATGGTACTCTGTGATGATCGGCTTGATCTGCTCGGGGAACAGGGCGGAAGTCATGCTGCCGGTGGCCCCGGCATCTAGGTCGGCCAGCAAGGTCACTGCCTCTTCGCCATCAAACGGACCAACAATCTTCTCCCCGCCGGCTTCAATCAGCGCAGCGAGCTTGTTGGCAGCGAAGGGCACCTCGATCTTGAAATATGAAACCTGTTCCAGTTCCCGGGCCATGCGGACTAGCAAATCGATCGGGAGTGATATGCCCGCAAGCGGCGCATCCTGAACCATGATCGGTATCTGGATCGCATTACTCACCGCTTCGAAATGCTCGTAAATGCCGTCGGGTGCCGGAACAAGACCAACGCCATGATAAGGCGGCATCATCATCACCATCTCGGCACCCTGCGCCTGGGCGTCGACCGCGCGCTGTACAACAATTCCCGTGTGGAAATGGCTGATGGTTACGATAACCGGCACACGGCCATCGGCGTGCTCCAGGCTGATATTCATCACTCTGGCGCGTTCTTCATCGGACAGCAGAAACTGTTCGGAGTAATTTGCCAGAATGCAGATTGCATCGACACCCTGATCGATCATGCAATCGATAACACGGCCAATGCCCTGCTCATCTATCTGACCGTCATCATCAAAAGGTGTTGGTGCTACCGGCAATATGCCTCTAAGCGGCTTATCCATCTTTGTTTTCTTTTCTAGTTGGGAACGGGTTTCATCGTCGGACCAAATCCGTTCAGACGCAGGGTCCGCAAATCGCGTTCCAGAATTTCGGGAATTGCCGTGCTTATGTCAGCCAGTTGTTCTGTTGCCGAGACCGCGCGTCCCCTTAGTTGGTCGAACTTGCCCTCGGCAATGGCCACCGCCAGTTCTGCTGCGCGGTTTGGCGGAAGGAAGTCACCTTGTTCAAACCGCTTTGCAAGGTTGGGCAAGTGGGTTCGGCCGGCCTGAGAGGAAAGCTGGTAGTCAGTCATATCCGTTCGGACAAGCCCAGGCGCCATCGCAATACAGACAACACCGGTATCGTCCAGTGTTGCCGATACACATTCCGTTAGACGCATGACGCCGGTCTTCGATACAGAATATCCAGAACCCGGCGGCAAAGGTGCGGCGGCCCCACCGCCGATCATATTGATCACTCTGCCTGAGCCCCTCTCAATCATCGAGGGTAGTACCGCTCTGGTACACAAGAATGTACTACGCATATTGGTCTCGACATCGGACCACCATAGTTCGGGATCGACTTCCCAGATCGGGCCAATGGCTCTAAAGGCTCCGGCGTTGTTAACCAGAACATCCACTCCGCCAAGTAAATTGTCGACTTCTGCAAAAGCCTTGTCGGTCGCAATTTGATCTGTCAGATCTACCGAAGCAGCATGCGCCACACCGCCTGCTACGCCAATTTCGGTTACAGTTTCATCGAGCGTGTGTTTCCGGCGGCCAAGAACAGCAACCTTTGCTCCGGCAGCTGATAACGCAAGCGCAATCTGTCGGCCAATTCCGGTACCACCACCAGTCACAACAGCGACAGTTTCCTCAAGTCGCGTCATGTCTCCCCTCCCCGCCATCAATTCAATTGATTGTCATTCTTCTTCATTCTGGAAATCAGATTTCGGCGCGCCCG
>JANQQM010000120.1 GCA_028289365.1 Salaquimonas sp.
CCAGGCTTTTGAAATTCCCGAGATGGGCCGGTGCAATATTGGTCACCATCGCGATATGGGGAGATACAAGTTTTACCAGCGGCCGAATTTCGTCCGGGTGATTCATCCCAATTTCAAACACCGCAAATTCCGCATTAATCGGCATTCTTGCGAGCGATAGCGGAACACCCCAATGATTGTTGAAGGAAGCGGTAGAGGCATGAACGAGCCCTGAAGCTCCAAGCACAGTGCGCATCATTTCCTTGGTGGAGGTTTTTCCGACACTACCGGTAATTGCGACAATGTTTGCCAGGCTACGTTTGCGAGAGGCCTTTGCCAGCATTCGCATTGCTTCCATGACATCGCGGACCACAAGCAAAGGGATATGGACCGAGCCAAGCGCTACAAGCTTGTCTTCGCTGACAACGGCCAGCGTGGCACCTGCCTTCATCGCAAAGGTCATGAAGTTGTGACCATCGAACCGGTCGCCCTTGATTGCAAAAAACGCATCCCCCGGCTGCAAGGTACGGGTATCAATGGAAATTCCATCCACACCTTCGGGCATGTTACCGATTGGCCGGGCGCCAATTGCAGCAATCATGTCATCAACGGCCCAGAGCATGTCCGCTCCCTGCGTTCTCACCAGCCTGTTTTCTCAAAATGCCGCGTACCACTTCATGATCGGAAAATGGCAGAACTTCCGAGCCGACAATTTGCCCCTCTTCATGCCCCTTCCCTGCGACAACCAAAGCATCCCCTTTATTAAGGAGATCAATTCCCGCCTCGATCGCCTTGCGCCTGTCGGCAATTTCAACGGCATTCGGACATGCCTCCATGATGGCCGCCCTGACGGTCGCTGCGTCCTCCGTTCTGGGATTGTCATCCGTGACAATGGTGATGTCGGCAAGTCGATGTGCAATCTCGCCCATGATCGGCCTTTTTCCCGGATCACGATCGCCACCGCACCCAAATACGATGACCAATCGGCCGCTGGTAAATGGGCGAAGCGAATTCAACACATTTTCCAGAGCGTCAGGTTTGTGGGCATAATCGACATAAACCGGAACGCCTGCCGAAGTCCGGCCGACCAGTTCCAGCCGGCCGGACGCACCTTCGAGATGCTCCAGCGATTTCATGACAGCACTTGGCTTGCTGCCCGTCGCAATCGCCATACCGGCGGCCACCAGGGCATTTGATATCTGGAAATCACCGGCAAGTGGAAATTCTATTCGATAGATGATGCCTTCCGACTGAATCTCGGCGACCTGCCGAAAGCGCTCATGCTCGACGCGCTTGAGCGCCAGAAACTCACCCTGCCTGCCAACGGTCAAAACTTCCAATCCGGCATCCGAACAAGTCTTGATCGTGCGATCAGACCACGGATCATCTGCGAAAATCACTGCTGGCGAACCCTTTGGCAATCGCTCGCGAAACAGCAACATCTTTGCTGCAAAATATGATTCCGTATCTGGGTGATAATCCAGGTGATCCCGCCCCAAATTCGTGAATCCTCCCACCTTCAGGCGGACGCCGTCCAATCGGTGTTGGTCTAGACCATGGGAAGATGCCTCCATCGCCGTATGGGTAACACCGTCACCAGCAAGTCTATCCAGCAATTTGTGCAACTCGACCGGATCCGGTGTGGTCAGGCTGCCATAGACTTTGAGCTTCTCGGATATCACGCCAATTGTGCCGATGCTGGCTGCATTCATATCCTCTGCCGACCAGATCTGCCGCAAAAACGCGGCAACAGAAGTCTTGCCCGCCGTTCCGGTCACTGCCGCCATGGTTTCAGGCTGATTGGGGAAAAACCGCGCCGCAAGGACCGCCAGGGCATGCCTTGGTTCATCGGCGCGCAAAATCGGCAGTCTCGTCTCGCCTAGCTTCGCATCATCAGAGACCAGCAGCGCGGCGGCACCCTTTGCAATCGCATCATCGACAAAACTCAGCCCGTCTGCCTTGCTGCCAGGCAGGGCAGCAAACAGATATCCGGGCTCAATCAAGCGGGAATCGGCAGAGATACCTCCGATCTCCACGTCGAAAGCCCCTTTGTCTAATTCAAACTCCGCGCCGACCAGCGTGCCCAATTCCATAGAGTGCGTCTTTCTCACCGGTACCGAATCACTATTCGGCTCCATGATCCTGATAACGCTATGGCCAGTTAATGTACATTCATCGATTAGCCATTAGCGGACCGGTTGCATCCCCAAAGTCCGGCACAATCCCCAGCACCGGTGCTGACCTTCGAATTATCGAGGCGACCATGGGCGCTGCATTGCTGCCCGCTGTAGCGCCGGTTTTACCCTCCTCCGGCTTTGGTTCGTCAATGATCACCAGGACTACATATTGCGGATTATCTATCGGAAATGCGGCAAGAAATGCATTGAACCGCTTATCGTTTGAATATCTTCCGTTGACGACCTTCTCGGCTGTACCGGTCTTGCCCCCTACCCGGTAGCCGCGAACTTCTGCACGCTTGCCCGAACCCTGTTCGACATTCAACCGCATCAGATATCGCATGGCGTCACTGGTGCGTGGCTTGATCACCTGTTTCGCGAGCGCATCGGCCTGCTCGACCGACCGGCTGAACAATGTCGGCGGGATCAGTTTACCGCCATTGACCAATGCCGCAGCCGCTACTGCCGTTTGCAGGGGCGTCGTTGTCATGCCATGACCATAGGAAATCGTGACCGAATTGATTTTCTTCCACTTTGCCGGCTCAACTGGCTTTGCCACTTCGGGCAATTCGATTTCGGAGCGCGACAACAACCCCATGCGCTGCAGGAATTCCCGGTGCTCGTAGATGCTTTGCGTATCAGCCATTTTGGCTGTGCCGATATTGGAAGAATAGATAAACACTTCTGGAACCGATAACACCCGGCGTTTTCCGTGGAAATCGTTGATCGTGAAGCCGGCAATCCGGATCGGCTTCGTCGCATCAAACTGATCCGACAGGCTCACCCGACCGCTATCCAAAGCCATCGCTGTCGTAAAGGCTTTGAAAGTCGAACCCATTTCGAACAGCCCGGCTGAAATCCGGTTGAATCGGTCCTTCTCCAAGGCACCGGCAGGCACATTCGGGTCGTAATCCGGCAGCGAAGCCATCGCGACAACTTCCCCGGTTTTTACGTTCAGCACTATCGCGCCGGCCGCAATCGCTCGGTATCGCTCGATACCCTTGGCTAGCTCGTCGCGGACAAAATGCTGAACCCGCAAATCCGTCGCCAGCTTCACCGGTTCAATCCGGTTGGACCCCATCATCCCCGCATTGCGAAGGTCCTTCAATCCGCGATCGTCGATGAATTTTTCAATCCCCGCAATGCCGGCATTGTCGACATTTACATGCCCGACAATATGCGAGGCGATTGGCCCCTTGGGATAGAACCGATGCGTCTCGCGCCGGAATCCGATGCCCGGAATGCCAAGCGCCAGGATCTGGTTTTGCTGCGAAGGCGTCAGCTCACGCTTCAGCCAGACAAATCCGGCCTTTGACACTAGTTTCTTGTAGACCTGCTTCAGATCGAGGTCAGGCAGTACACCAGAAATCTGTTCCAGCGCCTCATCGGCGTCCACGACCCGACGCGGTTCTGCATAAAGCGAAGCCGTGTTGATATCGGTCGCCAGCACTTCGCCATTCCGGTCGAGCAGATCGGGCCGGCGCGCGGTAATCGCGGTGTCGGCCAATATCCTGCTCACTGAATGATCAGGCTCCAGAAATCCAAAGAACATCAACCGCGCGGCAATGACGGAATAGCAAATGGCAACACAGATGATCGCCAGTGTAATCCGCGACCGCGCCCGCAAGACCGCGGTCTTTCCCGAGCCGTCGAACCGCAACTGGCTAGCAATGTACCCCTCGCGAATTTTTTCTGCGGAAACATTTCCTGGCTGGAAGTTTTGGTTCATGCCGCCACCTCCGCCAAGATTGTGGCAACGAAGCAATAACGGCAATATTTCAAATCGTTATCCATCATTGGCCTATCCCACCGGTGATCGAATTCGTATCCGGTTCACCGATCATGGCTTCGTCCAGCGTGCGCGGGACCGGCAAGGGCCGTTTTATCGGCAGATCCTCAAACGACAGGATACGGGCCGGGTCCGTCTGTTCCAGCTTCAGATCTTCGCTGTGCCGTTCGACAAGTTTCTCAAGCCGGTCGGGACTGGTCAGCAGGCTCCAATCCGCACGCAACAGGTCAATCGCCTCGCGTTCGGCTTCAATCTGCGCTTCCAGTTCGGCAACTCGGGCAAGCGCACGTTCGGTTTCGTTCTTGACCTTGAAGGTCCAGGTGACACCCACCATCAGCGCGCCGACCATCACGATGTCGATCGTCCTGAAAATCATGACACCGCCCCCCGCATGTCGAGGTCGTCAAGCTTCACCAGGTTAGGCAGGCCGAAAATGGAAAGATCTTCGTCCCGCGCCCGGGATTCTGTCCGGATGCCATAACGTAGCTTCGCCGAGCGCGAGCGTGGATTCTGCTCGATCTCCACTTCCGTGGCAGTCATCACACCGCGCTTCTCAAGCGTAAAGGTCTTCGCTCTTTCTGCTGCCTGCGGGAGATGTCTGGAGACCGCCGCCTGCTTGGAACGGTCGGCGAAAAACCGTTTCACGATCCGGTCCTCAAGCGAATGAAAAGTGACGACCACCAGCCGCCCGCCCGCCGCCAGCAGTCGTTCGGCCCCGTGCAGCGCATGGGTAAGTTCCTCCAATTCGCGATTGACGAAAATGCGCAATGCCTGGAAGGTCCGCGTTGCCGGATGAATGCGGTCCCCGGCCTTGCGCCCGAGAACCGCTTCCACAACAGCGGCAAGATCCAGAGTTCGCGAGAAAGGCTCGCTGCGACGGCGCCTGGCAATCGCACCGGAAATTCTCGAAGCCTGGCGCTCCTCGCCCAAAATGCCGATGATCCGGGTCAAATCCGATTGCCTGGCATGGTTGACCACGTCGGCAGCGCTCGGCCCTTCCTGTTCCATGCGCATATCGAGCGGGCCGTCCTTCATGAAGGAAAAGCCGCGCTCCGCCTGATCGAGCTGCATGGAGGAAACGCCGATATCAAGCACCACGCCATCAACCGGCGATACACCGTTTTCCCGCGTAATCGTTTCCATCTCGCTGAACCGCCCGCAGACCAGTTTCAACTGGTCCGGATACTGCCCAGCAAGCGCCTGACCTTCAGTAATTGCAGCCGGATCGCGGTCGATCGCCAGCACATTGGCACCTGTCTCCAGGATTGCGCTTGTATAACCGCCCGCACCGAACGTCCCGTCGACGATCGCACTTCCTCGCCCCGGCTGCAGAGCCAGCAGAACCTCGTTGAGCATAACCGGAATGTGACGGGCCGGTCCGCCAGCAGATACATCTTTCCCGTGATCAGATGTGCCGCGGCCCGTCATGATTCTGCCCTTCTGCCGGCAAGCGCCGGGGCATCGGAAGCGGAACCGAGATTGCGACGCAACTGACGGACCTTGGCGCGAGCCTCGGTCCGGTAGGCTGCATGCCTGCCCGGCTCCCATAACCAGAAAAACAATCCACGCCCCTCAAACAGCACCTTGTCGGTGATGCCGGTATGTTCGCGGATACGATCGTCGAGCGGAATACGCCCCTCGCCGTCTATTTTTACATAAAGCGCGTCACCCAACAGATGGAATGCCCAGATCTCGTATTCCTCCGACAAGGGGTCAATCTCGGCCAAGCGCTTCTCATACCACTCCGTCATCGACGGGCCGCCCACCTCTGCCACAGGATGGTCAACCGAGAACATCACATGCAGCAAATTCTGCCCGCCAAGGACCGTGCGGAAATGCGCGGGGATCGAAACCCGCCCTTTCTTGTCGACATTATTGATCGTGCTGGATGCAAACCGATCCATAACCTTTCCCGCACTGAAACCGCGGGATATGGGATATCATGGGAAAATATGGGGGTCAATGGGAATGGCTGGGCAAACCCGGACTTAATTGGGTTTGGTTAACCGGTGTAGTCTGGAAGTATTGCTGGAATCCTAACGCAAAACCCCTGCCCACGGTCTGAGTCATAGCCGCGCAGGGGTTGAGGAGCGCGGTGGAAAGGGAGTTGACTAAGACTGCGCTAGAAAGAAGAAGCGATAGACCTTTTCAATCTGTAAGCCCCCCCCTCAAAACAGCTCCACCTGAACATCCCTATTCTTCAATCAGGACAGTTCTGGCCGATCCCGGTCAGCATATTGCTGCCGGTGGCAAGTTGTATTGGATAAATCCAACAATAAAAATAATCGCATTCACTCAGCGCGTCATTTCGAAAAGTGACAAAAATATAGAGAGAAATCTACTGCGCATAAACAATGTATATCAGGCGAATGTTCGCGTGATGTCGCTCGATCTTAGACTATTTATTGAATGAAAATACTTTCGCATCCGTGTATATCGAAATATACGAATTCGAAGCGCTCGGGAGAGCGCGGAAGGTGACGGTAACAGAGTCCGTGGACCTGTTCCCCAAGATCCGTCACCTCCCGCTGGTTCTGCGCCGCTATTCGCCCGGGCTTGCAATCGGACTGAAGCCTGCAGCAGAACTTACTGTTGTCGGACCGCCTGGTCCGAATTTCCAAATCTCATATGCTGATCATTTCCGGCTTACCGAAGCTGACCACGCCCCAAGAACTTGTCCCGGGGAATTTAAAGCGCCGCATAATATGCAATAGATACGGCAACTATATTTGGAATGGGATTGCAATTCAACAGCCGGAACACGAGACTTTGCGACAAGGCCAACGGCCAAACGCAAACATCCGCCATGGAATGCTCAAGGCATTACCGACTATTTACAAACATGACGCGCGCCACGACTTGCAGCATCGTAAACAGCACACGTCCCCCAAACCACGTTGCATATATTCTGTAACCAACCGCATGATTGGTTCACTGCTCCTATTACCCACAATTGTGGGGGGTACGAACAGTGTAAATTTACATGGGCGATAGACTTTTTCCCGTTAACGCTAACGTTTTTTAATTGTACCCACATATCGCAAAAACCAATAATATCGAACTAAATCAATACATTGCGAACTATTTGCCGAGGCCATCTCCAAATCCGGCAACAGATGCGACACGGCATGTAGGGCTTCTGCTATGTAGTTTCTGACAACACGGTCGGATAACGCCAATCGATTCGCTATGACACCCGTCTGATAACGTCCGACACAGACAATCTCGCGTAACAGGTTCAATCTGGCGGGCGTGACGCCGACCAGCAATCGGTACCAATCCTCCAATGTCGCAACATCGATATGACCCCATCGCATCAGCCAGGCAAAATAGAAGGGCACAGAAAGATATTGCAGCGCATCTTCAAGGCACAGTTGATCATTTGGACGCGGATCCTTTGCAAAATATTCAACAATAAAGCGTCTCCCCTGCATATTTGGTATGCAGTACTCTTCCTTGAAAAGCGTATTTTGGGCCCTTCCGGGATCAAATCCCCGCTCCGGCAGGCATTCCAGTTGCCAGTTTTGGTTTTTGGCCTCATTTCCTTGAAATTCCGCCTGTGATTCCTGGCGTCCTGCCCCAGCACGGGTCCGGACGCCTACCGAAATCCGCTGGATCTCAAGACCGGCATATTCCGACACCAGCTTGATTTGATATCTGCCAAATTCAGCGTCAGACAGAATAGCTGCCGAGACGGCAATTCCTTGAGTCAGCACATTTTCCGAGTAAAATCCTTTTATTGTCTTCAAATAATTTCTATTTTTCATCGCAAATCTGAAATATATTTTATAATAATAAAGTAATGAGTAAAATTAAATCTACATTGATAGATAATAATAAAAATAATACACATATTTGATCATAATTAAAGATAATCAAACTCGTTCGTGCTAGCACCGGCAAGGCTCAGGAAATGGTAGTACCGCACCAAATCTGCACAATGAGACAGATTTCCACCTGCAATTTCAGGGGCTGGGAGCAGATGCGTGATCGAATTGTAAGCTTCTGCAATGTAGTTACTGACCACCCTGTCCGAGATGTTCAATCTCTTGGCAATGGCCTTGTTCTGGTATCGTCCGATATTCACCATTTCGCGCAGCAGAGCCAGCCTCTTCGGCGTCATCCCGACCAGCAATTCAAGCCAGCCGACTAGAGTTTGCAGATCAATCTGTTGAAAACGGTACATCCAGACAAGGCAAAACGGCAAAGAAAAGTATTCGATTTCATCCGCCGACACCTGAGAACCGAAAACCTTGTCGATACTGGAATGGTATGAAAATCTAAGCCGATGGGTTTGTTTGTACGGGACTGCATACATCAATTGCGCCAGGTGATGTAGGCCGGCATGTCTCTTTACGTAATAAAAAAATTCGGTATCAAGCCAGTTGTTCAACGGCATGATGTCCGAGTTGAATACGGCGCAACCTACATTGGCCAGGTTGCGATCCTTTACAATGTCAACATGCGAATATTTGCCATACTGTTTTAATGTGCTGATAGCCTGATTGTAGTTTTGACATAGTTGGTAGAAAGAATAGAACTCAAAATTTAGGAAATTTCCGTTAGGATCATAAGAGTCGATTGATACAAAAAGACTGTATAGATTAAAATCACTTATGAATTCATTCAAACATTCAAACTGAAATCTTGAAAGCTCTGAATCCTCGGCCCGAATGGTAGCGGGCAACAATTCACGAAACAGAAAACTGCGCGAATAGAAATCCCGCGTTTTGCCGGTTCTTCTGACATTCAGTTTTCGAGCACAATCAAAGTTCAAATTGCTACATCAATATCACTTCTTGCACGAAACTCGCGACACACAGATCGCGGAAAGACGGGCAGATATGATCTTGACCCCCAAAGCCAAGCTGCCAACAGTGTCTCGGCAGCACAAGTTTTACCGTCACGTCATGGCCAGCCTACAAACCAAACATGCGAAACGCCGAACCTGACTTTCAGCCCCGACTAACTCCCCAAAAGGCATCAAACCAAATTCATATCGGTGGCCGGCCAATTCAAGTAGATAAGTTTCAGGCCGGTAAATCGAATCGATAAGAAATCCACCATCTGGCATGGAGGATAGCTGATTAGTGAAAACAAGTCACTATGCCAACATGTAATTGAGGAGCTTGAACACACAATGACACCGCCAACGGGAGGGAAAATGACCTGGCCTGGCGGCCTGAATGCCGTTCAGGGTGATGTGCTTCCTGAACGGATTTTTGTTCACAGATCCATCAATAGCTGGAAAGTTAAAAGCTGTGGTAGTTCGGGGTATGGGAGATTTAACGATCTCTGAGCAAGGCTTGACCCGGCTTCAGCCTACCGCAATACAGCAGCGTAAACTGATCGCACGCTGAAGATCATCCATGCTGAACATTAATTACCAGCCGGCCTGTAAGCCGGGTTCTGTATGGCCGCTGCAGTC
>JANQQM010000124.1 GCA_028289365.1 Salaquimonas sp.
GGAGCATCCCGGCAGGCCGTGTCTCGGGGCAGGGACTCAATGGTCAATCGGTGCTACGGCGGACATAGATGGGCGGGTTGGTATCGCGCCGGACGACTACTCGGCCTTGCAAGCGTTGGATCGACAAGGCGACCTCTCCGACTGGCATTGGTACTGTATCGGACTGCGCGAGGTTCATGCGTTCGGCTTTCCCTATCCCTTTATCGGCCCGAACGCTGCCACTGAGTATAGCGCGCGGATGCGCGATTCTGGTGTCACGCTGCTCACGCCGCTTTCGTTCTGGAAAACGCAGCAAACCGACCGTGGTCCGAATATCCGCCTGAGGGACTATTGGACCGCAATGCTGGCAAAGGAAGGAACCGAGGGCACCAAGCGCTTGCGCAAAGAGCTTGAAGATGCTCTCGGCCATGCTTCGGACAACCATCTTTCGCACCAGTCCATCAACGACGCTGAAGCTGTTCTCAAGGGACCTTACAACGTTTTGCGCGAAACCCGTGCGGAAAGCGGTGCCCCATTGCGAACAGGGGCCGAAGCGCCAGAGCGCTGGCTCGGTTGTATGCGTCGTTGGCAGCGGTCCGTCTCCCGTTGGCGCGATCTGTTGCCAAATAAGTGGCGTCAGAAACGTGTACTGTCGCGACTGGCAAAGGCACCGCATTTGGCCAGCCGTTTTCGGACTGCCCGTGACGAGCTATGCACCTCGGTCTATTGGTCACAAATGGCAGCCAACGATGCGCCGGCCGATCACCTGTTCTTTTGGCCATTCGTTGTTGGCAACGTGCGTCGCCTCGCGCATGAACGCAGCGCCGCTCATCTCCAAATGGCCGCATTGGAGGATCGGCAACTTAATATGTGGCAAACCTTAGAGCAGAGACCACGGAATGAGCGCGTTCATGGCATGTCTGGCTTGCGGGCCGATCTTGACCGCGCAAATCGAACTGCGCTTACTTTGCTGCGGGGGCGCCATTCCGGACAAAGGGCTGTCATTGTTGGAAACGGTCCCAGCCTGAGAGTTTCAGATTTAGAGCGGTTCGGGCACGACGTCAGCTTCGCATCCAATAAGATTTATCTAGCTTTCAGCGATACCGATTGGCGGCCGACCTATTATTCGGTCGAAGATCATTTGGTGATGCTGAACAATTTCGATGAGATCTCGCGCCTGGAGGGTACAATCAAGGTATTCCCGGCGCAGATGCAGGATTCCGGTTTTGGTGCAGCCGATACAATCTTCGTGCCTTTGTTGGAGCCGCTGTCTTTTGAAGACCCGCTCTCCGATCCAGCATTTCCAGACTTTAGCACTGATTTGAGCCGCGGCATTTGTTGGGGCTCGACAATCGTCTACAGCCAGATTCAGATGGCCGCCTTTATGGGATGCAATCCGATCGTACTGGTGGGGGTTGATCACGATTACCAACTGCCAAGCGTTCGTAAGGGCGACTTTTATTTGCAGGGCGGCGAGCGGAACCATTTCCACCCTGACTATCGCGCCCCAGGTGAGCGTTGGCACCGGCCAAATCTGGAGGTGCTAGAGGTTTCCTATGCGCGTGCCCGGGAGGCTTGTGAATCGCGTGGCATCACAATTCTAAATGCATCGCGCAAAACGCGGCTCAAAGTGTTCGAAAGAGCCAAGTTCGATGATTTGTTTGCCGCGAACTGATGCGAGCGATGGCACCTGAGGTCTTTGACGAACGTGCATGTGTTCTGGGCGAGGGGGCCTTTTGGCATCCTGCGCGCAGGCAACTGTTCTGGTTCGACATCACCCGCGGCAAGCTGTTGTCTAGCATCGGTAGCGAACCGCTGGAATGGGAGTTCGGCCGGTGTGTAAGCGCTGCCGGTTGGATGGATGACGACCACCTCCTGATCGCCGGTGAAACCGGTTTGACCAAGTTTAATTTCGGCACCGGACGCGAAGAGATGGTGTGCGAGATCGAGACAGATCAACCTGAGACCCGTTCGAATGACGGGCGTGCCGACCCCTGGGGCGGCTTCTGGGTCGGAACGATGGGTAAGGGAGGGGAGGCTGGCGCAGGGCGTCTTTATCGTTGGTTCGATGGCATTCTGCATGAAGTCAGGTCGGGAATGACAACTCCCAACGCAATTTGCTTTGCGCCTGACCGGTCTTGCGCCTACTACGCCGACACGCGGGAGCGGATGATCATGCGACAGCCTCTTGATCCACGATCAGGTTGGCCTTCCGGAGAGCTTACATTGTTCACCGATCTGCGCCGTACCGCTTCGACCCCAGAATACAAGCCTGATGGTGCGGTGGTTGACAGTGCGGGGTGTCTTTGGAACGCGCAGTGGGGTGCATCAAGAGTGGCGCGCTACAGTCCTGAAGGCCGATTTCTTGACAGTATAATGTTGCCTACGGGCCATTGTTCCTGTCCTGCCTTTGGCGGTGCGGATCTCTCCACGTTATTCGTTACAACGGCACAAGAGAAAATCCCTGATGATCAAACAGCTTGGCACCTGCATGCTGGGAAGACTTTTTCGGTGTCTGTAGCCCATCAAGGACTGGATGAGCCGGCCGTTCGAACTTGAAGCTGGCAAGGTGCTCATTTGCATGTCCAAGACATCACCACTGATAAACGAGCTACAAAGTGCGCGCCAGGACTTGCGCTTTGCGGATATTGATCGTTCCGGACTGCCGACGACATTAGAGCAAGCCTACGACTTCGCTGTTGGCTCGTTGCCAGCTGTCGCGGGATGGAAGATTGGCGGGGTGAATGCTTGGTCTCAGAGCGCCTTCGGTAACCATGAGCTTTTTGTTGGACCACTGATCTCTGATGAGATCCATATTGGCACTCAGGCGCTTGAAATTGACAATCTGTTTGCACCTCTGGCCGAGCCAGAGATTGTGCTCGAAGTGGGGCGTGCCCCGAGCGTTGATAGTTTGTCCCAGTTTTCTCGGATCGGTCTTGGAATAGAGGTCCCGACTAGCGCCCTACCACCTGATCTTAGGTCAAATCTGATGGCCCAGATTGTCGATCGTGCTGGCGCCGGTGCCTTGTGGGTAGGACAGCTTTGGCCTTTCACGCCGGATGAGTGCCCTAACGATTTCCAGTTCCAGTTTTCTCACAACGATTCTGAACCGCAGCGAGGGACCAGTACAAGCGTCATTGGTGGTCCGATCGCTGTGGCCAGGGATATGATCCGTCTTGCCAGCGTCTATGGATGGCCAGTTCAAAGCGGTCAGTTGATCGCTTGTGGAGGTCTGTGTCGGGCCGTACCGATTAAGGCCGGAGACGTTCTTACATTTTCGGCGCTTGGACGTGAGGCGGTTTTACAACTTCGCTAGGGGGCGCACGGCTGCGAAGAGCTTTGAGATTACCCTTTCCATTTGCTGCGATCGAAAGCGGGCGCGTCTGGCCTGCAAATCATCTGCCCAACAACCATACCTGCCCACTCCAAATAACTCATTCTTTGGAGCTCAAGCCGGCCCTGGTTTCTAAACTGATCGTTGACCAGTGCCGCCAAGAGCCTGACGCTTCTAGAAAGGTCGAGCCCATCCTTGGTTCTCGCCGAACGGACCACTTGCCAAGGTTCTCGAATGCCAAAGGCCGACATCGTCTCACGTTTCTCCACCTGAATATCTACTGACAGGTCCTTCATTCGGTTCTTGAGATGGGTGTTTCGCTGACGCCTATGTCCCATCGGAGCACCGTCAACAATGGCAACGTTTCGATCGGGATAGCTCGCCAGTTGATGCCACATCAGATCGATGCCCAGCGCCGCATGGCGCTCCTCAAATACCGGCAACAGGCGCTTCAACATCGTCCGGTCCATTACGGGCATCATCAACTCAACAAAGTTGGTTCGCCGGAATTCGAAACGATCATGTGCAAGGACAATCGGAGAGGAGTAGTAGCTGTCCGGGGACAAAGCCGGTTGTGCCAATTCAAACCGTTGTCGTTTTACAATTTCGAGAAATCGATTGACGGTCGGCGCATCAGTTTCAATGTCGTCATCGGGGAACCAGAACAGATCATAATTTTCTAGATCCTCCGGGTGGCAGGCAAAGAAGTCGTACAGACCCGACCACTTCCCGCCGCGGTAGAAGTGAACTTTTTCTATTTCGGTGGTCCAGTCCGCTTGATCGTCATAAATGCTCAGCGCGATGTCGGCATTGATCTTGCCGGCTAGAGCCGAAACTGGCGCCGGATTGTTGCTTGGATTAGATTTGGTCCTGATAACAACAAGTGTCTTCATTTCATCTGAATGGCGGCGTTGGTAACAGGCGGCCAATTCCAATCTGACTTGTGCTCTTGCGCTCCCAATAGCACGTTGGCGCTGACCATATCTGCCACTCTTCCGAGCGGCGGCAGTTTCGTTTCGTTGTGTTTTGGGGGCTGATCTTCGGTGTGAGTAATCTCAAGTGATCTGCCTTCAAAACATTGTTTGGCCCGAAGAGACGCTGGTTTCGCCGACAACACTCTACTTCCGGACGACCGATCGACGGCCTGTCGTTAGGGAAGGTGCCGAAACATGCCTGCCTGCTGGGCAAAAGCTTAGTTTTGACACTTATTTTAATGCCTTCAATTTCCAGAAATGGCACCGGCTATGTGGTCTCGATCGGGTCTTGCTGGATGTGGAATTGCTGGGCGAGGTGCATGTCCGTCTGATTTATGCATCATCGGGCGGCGCGCGCACTTGTGTCGATGATATCACTCTAGAACATCGCCAGCCTGCAACGCTGGAAAGAATGGTGACGTTGGCGGATGTTCCTGATGAACAAGGGCTTCTCTATCTCGAGATTGAAGCGCTGAGTGATGCTGTCATCGGGCATGCTCGCTTTAAATGCGATCTGAAGCCGCTAAACGCGCCAAAGCTCGCGATCTGTATTACAACCTTCCAGCGCGAGGCTCAGGTCGAAGAAACCTGCAAACGATTGGAAGGATTGCTCCAGCAAACAGGGGATGCCCTCTCAGCCCATGTATTCGTGGTCGACAACGGCCGCTCGGCAAAGGTCCAATCCAGCTCACACTTAACCTACCTTGAGAACAAGAATCTTGGCGGGGCAGGGGGCTTCGCTCGCGGCTTAATCGAAGCTGAGGATGCAGGGTTTTCGCACTGTTTGTTCATGGACGACGATGCATCGTTTCATATGGAGAACATTGTGCGTGCCTACGCTTTTCTCGCTTTCGCAAAGGGGGGACGAGCGGCGCTAGCCGGTGCCATGATTTCAAATCGCCGGAGATGGCGGCTGTGGGAAAATGGTGCGACTTTCAATCTTTGGCCGCGGCGGCAGTTTCGCGGGACGGATCTAAGGTCGATGCCCCAAATTCTAGATATGGAAGCTGACCGGGAAGCCGAGGAAGCGCCAACGCGCTATGGTGCATGGTGGTTTTTTGCCTTTCCTATCTCAGCGGTTCGACACCATCCGTATCCGTTCTTCGTCCGCGGTGATGATGTGAATTTTGGACTTTTGAACCAATTTGAAGTGGCTACGTTGAATGGTGTCGTGTCTTTTCAGGACGATTTTCAAGAGAAGACAACACCACAAAACATCTACTTGGACGTACGGCACGGTATGGTCCAACATCTCACGTGCAAGCAGTTGAAAAACAATCCTTTTATCGTCTGGTACATCGCTGCGCAAACCATCACTGACTGTCTTCTGCGTATGCATTATGACTCAGCGCGTGCGGTATTGTTGGCCTGGCACGACGTATTGAATGGACCAGAAAGCTTTCTGGACAATCTAGATATGAAACGGCGTCGGGCAGATATCGCCGGGCTTTACTCAATGGAGCTATTGTCCAGCAATCAACGGCCGCACGATGTGTTGTTGCAACAACAGCGGTCCAACTGGTTGCAGATTGGTCTCGCTGTGCTCAGTTTTAATGGTCACTTGATGCCTTTCTATCGTGCCATAAGCGTATCCTCGGCCATCCCATTTGCGCACCGCTTCAAGACTGAGCGCTATCTGGGTGTTGGAGAGATGGAGGTTGTCGGAGCTGAATCGTCTTATGTCGTGCGGCACTGCAAGCGCTCGTTTGTCTCGATCCTGTGGCAGAGCACACGGCTTGCTGTTCGATTGCTATTCAGTCACCGGCGATTGACATCGCGCTATCGAGCGCGTCTCGACGAAATGACAAGCAAAGACAGCTGGCGCAGATGGCTTGAACTTGACTGATATTGGCCCCGGCGGCGGTTCAGACGTTGCTATTGAGCCGTTCGATAATTTGTTCGCTTTCTTTCAAGGCCGCACCGATTGCCTGATGCATGTCGAGATAGCGATAGGTTCCTAACCGCCCCCCAAAAATAGTACTCTTCTCGTTTGACGCCAACTCCCGATACTGCGCGTAAGTCTTCTTGTCCTCAAAGGTGTTGATTGGGTAGTATGGTTCATCACGGCGGCCGGCAAAGCGAGCATATTCGCGTGTAATAATCGTCTTTTCTTTCTGATAGTTGCGTTCGGGATTGAAATGCCGAAACTCCAATATTCGGGTGTATGCTACGTCTTCGTCCGCATAGTTCATCACCGAAGTGCCCTGGAAATCACCAACTGGCAGAACTTCGGACTCAAAGTCGATGGTCCGCCACTTGAGTTCGCCTAAGCGATAATTAAAGAATCGATCGATAGGTCCCGTGTAGACCACAAATTTACCGTCCGGGATAGATGTTCTTATATCAAAATAATCTATGCCAGTATTCACTGTGATCTGGGGACTTTCCAACATTTTCTCGAAGATTGCGGTGTATCCTTCGAGTGGCAACCCTTCGTACTTGTCGTTGAAATAGCGGTTATCGAAGGTGTAGCGGACCGGTAGGCGGGTAATGATCGATGCTGGCAATTCACACGGGTCGGTCTGCCACTGCTTAGCCGTATATCCCTTGATGAACGCCTCATAGAGTGGCCTACCAATCAATGAAATCGCTTTCTCTTCGAGGTTCTGGGGATCTCGACCGTTCAGTTCGGCTGCTTGCTCAGCGATAAGCTTCTGCGCTTCATGCGGACTGATATGCCTTCCAAAAAACTGACATATTGTGCCGAGATTGATCGGCATCGTGTAGGCTTGACCCCTATGACATGTGAAAACCCGATGCTTGTAGTCGCTAAATGCGGTAAAGCGATTGAGGTATTCCCAAACTGTCAGGTTAGGTGTGTGAAAAAGGTGAGCGCCGTATTTGTGCACCTCAATTCCGGTTTCAGGGCAGAACTCGGAATAGGCATTGCCGCCGATGTGATTGCGGCGTTCAAGGATCAGCACTCGTTTGCCTAGCTCAGCCGCAACTCGCTCGGCGACCGTGGCGCCAAAGAAGCCAGCACCAACAATTATGAGGTCGAAGTCGTCGAAATTCACTGTTGAGTACTCAGTTGAGGTGTCTGCTGGCCGAATTAGGGCAGCAACGTCAAATGCCATGCTAAAAGGGTAAAAGACAGCCGAATCAAGGGAAAAATGACGTCGACCAAACTACCTTCCAACAACTTGAATTGCGGTGCCATTATGTTCCATTTCGTCAAATAAATCAGCCCCAAATTCAAGAGCACCACAAATGACGTGAATTTTGGAAAAGACGAAAAAACAATCAGTCCGCAATTGATTTGTTGAAGCAATCCCTTTTCAAATCGGCTGGCCAAATCGACAATCAGAAAGTTCAGCATGAAAAATAACGCTATAATATTCACTGCCAATACTATTCATGTGGCCCAAGCTAATTTGCTAATTGATTCGCTATTTGATCCGAACAGGGGTAATTTCAAAGGTGACCTGTGGGTAATATCAACTCATCTAGACAAGAGATGTCAAAGATATTTGACGAGCCGGGGGGTCAAGTTTCTAATTAACCCCCTGACAGTTTGGGACAAGTGGGCTTATAGAGACGAAATTGCACGTGCTCAGCCAAACTTCCGAGACAAAAGCGTGTCTCTGGAGGAAGCCTTTAGAATTTATAAAAATAAGAGAATGAGCAAACTCATAATTATTGATTGGGTCCAGAAGTTCGGTCAGAATTATGACAAGATCGCGCTGTGCGACAATGATATATATATTCAAAAAGATATCAATGAGCTTTTTGATTCCTTGCCAAGCAAATTGGATCAGATTTATTATTGGCATGAAGAGAACTTTATAAATCCTGGCAGCTATTTATGGGAAAAGAACTTTCATTTTGCTCGGCTGCATGATTTGTCGGCAGTCGATTTTGGGGGGCATGAAATAAACATTGGATTTATTATTTCTAGCCCTGATCTAATTCGAGATGTGTTTCACAGAGTGTCTAATCTCTTTGTTGAACTTAAAGTGGAGCTGTTTTCTCAAAGATATTGGCACGATCAGGACCTTGTACGGGTTGTACGTGGTCAATCTCCGGAACTGTTTAAACTCTTTAGCGAGGGCGATGTCTTGCATTTGTGCAATGGGGGGGAGGCTATTGCCAATGAAATTGCTCCGACAGAGTTTGTACATAGAAAGACTGGAACAAAGCCATTTGTGATACATTTTGCGGGTGGCGCTTGGCAGAGCTACCAGTCAATTTCAAGCACTTATACTGTGCATGATGGAAAATATTTTTTCATGGAGGAGCAGAGCTTAAGATATGACAGAGTCCGTCAGTTATCAAAGTGCGACCTATTTGATCGTTTGACTCCGAGATATTCGCAGCATAACGCGGAATCAAGAAACAATAGTCGGAAAGCATGGATTGATCGCCGATCGGTTAGTGAAAAACCAAGTATACTATTGTTTTCGTGGCTGAATACAGGTAGTCATAAGCCAGTTATCGATGAACTCCAGCAATTTCTGTCGAATGATATATTCGACATGGCTATTATCGATGGCAACATCAATCACATTGATTACAATGATATTGTGGTGGAAGATCTACCGGATGCATTGTCGAGAGTTACTCATTCAATTAGAGATGCATCTTTTTCGCGGTCTTTTGGCTACAAGCGCGATGATATCCCCGATCGTGTACTGTCTGGGGCGATAGCATCGTTGGTGAAGGAGTATCGTTGCTCCGAGAGATCGGCTCGCGCACTGGCGAACGTTGCGTATGATTATTTGAATGACGCTCTGCGTTTTTACAATCCCTCAACTGTTGTTTGCTGGGCAGCTTATACATTCACAACGCGTATCATTAGAGAGATTTGCGAAGAGCGCGATATTCCTTTCTTCACGATGGAATTTGGCCTTTTACCAGGAACGCTGATTATTGATTCTGTTGGGCACATGGGTGCGAGTTGGGTGGCCAGGGATCCAGAACATTTCAATGCGCTCCCTATTTCAGAAAATGAGATAACCGAGTCTCGGGCATGGTTAGAAAACAGCAGCAAGGCTGTGGTGCATAAGGGCAGCCGTAATCGCAAAATTGAAGTCTCTGATGTCGACGCGATTACATTGAAGAAATTGAAGCGTGATATAAGGAAGAAAATTGTCATAGTGGGGAGTAATTGTGCAGCATCGGGCCATGTGCCTTATGGGCAGGAGGCAAAGAAATACCACTCACCTTTTTTTATCGACAACAACGATCTTGTTTCATCAGTTTCGAAATCTTTCCAAAAGCGCCAAGATAAATATGTCATTATATATAAACCACATCCAATAGTTAGAGCACGTGGATTAGACATCGATCAGTTTTACGAAAATGTATTCACACTTGTGGATGTCAATTTAGATGATTGTATTGAAATAGCTGATTTAATTGTAACCAATGTGTCACAGAGTGCTTATGAATCTTTATTGCAGGATGTTCCGGTGCTCATGGTTGGCCGAAATCAAATCACTGGTTCTAGCGCAGTATTTGAACTTCAAGATAAGAATAATCTTGAATTTGATATTATGGATGCGATTGAACGAGGTTATTGTCCATCAAAGAAGAGGGCATTTCTAGAACATATATCAAGGTTAAAAAAATATTACCTGTATAGCAATGGTAAAGACAAAATTGGGCAGTCGCAAGAGCTCATCGCATCGAGACTTAAAATGGCACTCGATAAAGGCGTCAGGGGCTTGGGAGATAATGAAAACAGGCATCTTAAAGCGAGCCTGGTTAAAAAAAGAACGCCCAGAAAAACGACCGGCCAAAATTATTTGTCGGTCATTATGCCGGTTTTCAACGGTGAGCGATACTTGGCATCGTGTATAGGTTCCATTCTTAATCAAACGATGTCTGATTTAGAGCTCATTTGTATTAATAATGGTTCCAATGACAGATCTGGGGAGATTATTAGACATTTTGCGGCGTTTGACGAAAGGGTTAAATATATAGAAGTGGACAAAGCAGATCAGAATTTGGCCCGAAATTTGGGTCTTGATCAATCTAGTGGCGAACTAATTCATTTTGTTGATTGCGATGATATTGTTCCAGTCAATGCATACGAAAGATTTAGCAATTTATCTAAGGGCATTAAGTTCGATCTTTCTTATTTGTTTTTTGCCGAATTGCATAACGATGTTCGATTTGGTAACCCAAGGTACCTCGACTTTTTGAAATACATTCCTAAAAATTCTTTTTTTAAAGTAGAGAGAGATTTTTTGGGGTTCTTTTTGCAATATCCATTCACTTGGGGCAAGATTTTTCGCCGGAAATTTTTGTTAGAGAAAGCTATCCGGTTCGACGTGAGTTGCGCAAACTATGAAGATAATCCTCAGAATTTGGATTCATTGTTGGTAGCGACGGATGTCTACGCAGTGAATGATGAATTGTACAATCTGCGGATTCGTTCGGATTCTCTCTCACAGTCTGTAGGTGAGCGTGCCATGGGTATGTTGACAGCTGTTGAGTTGATGAATGAGAAACTGATCGAGGCTGGGCAATATACTGAACTGGAAAAATATTTTGTGCCTTATAAAATCCATTTGCTGTGTTTTGCTTGGGAGCGGGTGCCTAGTGCTTTGAAAAGGCAGTATTGGGAAAAACTTCCATCTTTGTTCCTGCCAGGTGATGATCGGTATTTTGATAGAGACGATGTTTTTTCGATGTTTCAATATTTGACACCTGAAAAGGTGGATTTGATGAATAGGGCTATTTCTGGAGACAGACCGCCCTTGTTCGGGCATCATGATAAGGTCAACGTACCTTTTAGGGGAAGCAGGGCGATTGATTTCTCGTTGTCAAATTTGTCGAGCGCCATGTCGGGTGTTTTGAAAAAAGTTGCACGGATTTCAAGTGTTGGACGCTGAAAAATTTGGTGGAATTTTGACAACTGCCGGTTCTAATTTGTCGGAATACTGGCTTTATTTGTGTGGTGGAGCATTGGATTTGTTTTATTTCGCCAGCATTTTAAGTAATGGTGAATAGGCAATGTTATTTGTGTCTATTTTGGGATATAGGCGGTTAATTAGTGATTTTATGGAGTTCGTTCTGACTGAAATGTTGGGTCACGTATTATGCAAGCAGCTCTTTGCCCGCATACGGCTATCCATTGTGGGACAAACATGGTTTTGTCGAGAAATTCCGCAAATGCTCGTCGTTCGTGCATTTCGAAGTTTGGGTAACAAAAATATTCGTCAAATAGAATGACTGTTCCAGGCTGTATTTTTTCCTCCAAAGCAATAAATGCCGTTTTCGTGGATGCGTATATATCGCAATCTACGTGTAGGAAGCTGACGGTTTCGATTGATTCTGCATAGGGTGGTAGTGTTTCTTTGAACCAACCTTTGTGGATGGTGACGTTGTCGGGTAGTTCGGGAATAGTCCCTTGGCGGTCGAAATCGAAGTTCTGCCATCCGTGCCATTCGTCGGGTAAGCCAAGAAAACTATCGAATCCGTCAAATTTTATGTTGGGTCGATATTTAGCCATGATTGTTAGAGTTGTTCCTGAAAATACTCCGAGTTCAATGAAGGAGCCATTGGGTTGTGCTTTTGATAGAGCGTATTTCATAATAGCGGTTGTGTCATAAAATAGAACTGCATTAGGCATTTCCAAGTTTATGATTTCGACGCTTTTTTTTATTGAGTTATTATATAGTTCGCGAAACAAGGCTGTATTAGTATTTATGTTTGGGTCAAAGGAGTGGTGAACGCGTGGTAGCGTGATGTTTAACTGTTTAGAAATGGTATCTAGTAGTTGTTTGATGTCCGCAATATGTTCATCTGGGGTCTTCATTATATCTGCACTTTTTGCTTGGCGACCTAGTGGTGTGTGCTTTTGCCGTATAGCCCAAATTAATGGAGGGGAATGTACGGGAACGTGCTCGAATAATGAAGAGATTTGTTGGGCATATGAATTTCTGTTGGGGTGAATAGAGTGTGTGGGGGGGGGGGCGGTAGTGCTAAGTCCGATGGGCAATCATTGTTTAAGGCGTTGTATCGGCAAGATTACGGTGTTGGTATTCCCTGACTCAAATCGGACTGAAAATCTCGCTAGAATTATGTCTCCGAGCGCCGGATGGCTTAGTCGATCAAGTTCAAGGGTTTCGGAAACGCCATATACCACGCGATTGAGACCTATGCGGACGGGCGTGCCCTTTAGTGTTCGAAACGCGGATTGTTGAGGGGACCAGACCTCCAACATTCCAACTGTAAATATTCTCTCTTCGCTGCGTTCAATTACCAGGTTCAAGATATGTGCGATGTTTGTGTCGCCGGGAAGGGCTGTTTGCCATTCGAGTGCAATGGCGAGTGAGGTAAACTCCGCCCGATAGGTGGTCGGATCTGTCGCACTTGCTAGTGTGAGTGTGCCGATCTCCGGCGCAATTGTGGTCATTTTCGCCGGCATTCTTATTGCAACAGTCTCTTGCAGCGCTCGCGCTACGAATTCTGGTGTCCGTTGCGCGGTTTGGGTGATTGATTGCGCGGTCGGTACCGTGACCTGGTCTTCTGACTGTGTGATGGCCTCCAGCGCTGATCCGATCGTGATGTTTACGTCGCTGCGAAAGGCAAGATATGCGCAGCCAAGAACCAGGCTGATCAAGGCGAGTGCGCCACCATAAGGTGATTTTGATACCCAGCTAGGAGCCCGTCTGGCGAGGTTCTTTGCCCGAAATAGTGCCTCGCTATCCTTTGCTGCTTTTTTGATGGCGTCAGAGATGTCGCGGGAGATTGGTCTCACAGTTTCGTCAAGTGCGACTTGTGCTGGTGGTGGCGAACGGCCAAGTGCCGCTTCAATGTCCGCAATGGCGAGTTCGAGGGCTTGTTTCTGGAAGGTCAGCTGATTCTGTTGATCGGTTGTACTACAGGTTGCAAAATGTGCGTCTAGTGTGTTTCTGGCTTTGTTGTAGAGCGCAATGCGCTGTTCCGGCCTCAGTGCCCTGCTGCGCGTTAACGATTCGGCAAGGATGGAGCGTAGATACCTAGAGCGATCGTCTAAATCGTTACGATTGTGCTTCATCTGCAACAGCAAACAGCCCTTTCAGCCGATATACATCGCCAGGTTTTGGGAGCGTGTTTGGATTCCTTTTACCGTCCGAACTGGTGAGTCCTAAGCGGGGAACAGAAAAGTCGCAATGAGCGTGGGTGCCTCTCTTGGACTTTTGCCACGGATGTACCTTGTGGCGGTGCTGGGCCTACTCGTTTCGGCTTGTTCATTTATGCCCGGTGAGGGCCCAACGGCTGCGACAATCACCGTCGCTGAACAGTCTGGTCCTGACAGACCGTATTTCCTGGTGGACGTCGACCGCCAGATATTAGCTGGTTTGGCGTCATTTCAGGATCCGCCTTTGTCTGAATCGTTCCCTAGGCGGGATAGACGCTATAGCGGCGGTGGGGCGCCACAGCGCACCATCGGTGTCGGCGACACACTTCAAATTACAATTTTTGAAGCAGGTGACGGTGGTTTGTTTTCCCAATCGGCAGGGCAGTTGGGCGGCGGGTCAAAGAACGTGACATTGCCCAATCAGCATGTCGAAGCCGACGGAACAATTGGTGTTCCTTTCGCGGGGCGCATTCGCGCCGAGGGCCGCTCAGCAGTAGGTTTGGCAAACAATGTGGAGCGCGCATTGCAGGGTAAGGCGCTTGATCCACAGGTGGTCGTCACGGTGGTGGAAAACCGATCCAATCTGATCACTGTTTCGGGGGATGTTGGAAGGCCTGGTCAGGTTCAACTGAGACCGGGAGGCGAGCGTTTGCTGGATATATTGGCCAGTGCCGGTGGCCCTAAGGGATCTGTTAAT
>JANQQM010000135.1 GCA_028289365.1 Salaquimonas sp.
CAGTTTCAATACGCTGTCCTGGCTCTGCTTCCGGTTTCCAGGAAAACCGCATTCCGGCAACCTGCGGGAACCGGCCTGCACCATCCTCGACCTGGCTCACGCCGTTCTCCAGCGCCGCGATAATCGTGGAACCCTTGACCTGAAACGTCGACAGCGTGTTCTGGAACGGCAAGACCGTCAGTACTTCGCCCATGGTTACATCGCCGGAATCGATTGATGCCCGGATCCCGCCACCATTCTGCAGGGCGATCTGTACCCCTTGATCTTTCACCCGGTCCAGCATTGCGTCGGTAATCAGATTACCCATCGGGCATTCCCGCGCCCGGCATTCATCGCGCAGCCCGACAATCTCCTTGGCCGCTTGCGCCACCACCCTGTTACGAAACTCGTCGAGAGGTTTCGCCGCCTCTTCGATACGCGCGACGGTCTTGTCATCCTCAGCAACTTCGGCATTCATGATAATGGGACTGCCGATGGCCTCAATCAGCTTTCCGTCATCATCGAAAGTCACGTTCAATTCGCCCAGGAATTTGCCATAGGCATAGGCCTGGACGATCGCCGTATCGCCGACCATTGTCGGGTAGGGGCCGGCCGCATCATCCGAATCATTTGATAGAAATGTATGGGTATGCCCGCCAACGATCACATCCACCCCGGTCGTATTGGCAGCAAATTCCTTGTCGAGTTCATAGCCCGAATGGGACAGGACGATAATCTTGTTCACCCCATCGGCAGTGAGTCTATCGACCTCGCCCTGAACAGCTGCGATCGGATCGGTGAAGATGATATTCGGTCCCGGACTGGAGGTCTCGGCCGTATCTTCTGGCGTAAGGCCGATCAGGCCTAGTTTTTCTCCACCCCTTTCAATCACGATCGATTTCAACATCTTGTCGGCCAGTTCCGGTTCTGCCGACACGTCAGCATTCGACATCAGCACCGGAAATTCGACCGCATCCATGAAACCGCGCAGGACTTCGGGGCCGTTATCAAACTCGTGATTTCCGACCGTCATTGCATCATAGCCAAGCTTGTTCATCATCTCGGCAGAGAGTTGGCCTTTGTAGTAGTTGTAAAACAGAGTTCCCTGAAACTGGTCGCCGCCATCAACAAGCACATAGTTGTTGGACCGCGCCTTGGCATCCTGGATTGCAGTTACCAAGCGCGCCGTTCCGCCGAAACATTTGCCTTCGGCATTGTCTTCCTTCTTGCAACTGGAATCATATTTGTTGATCGGCTCGAAGCGAGAGTGAAAATCATTTGTGTGCAGGATTGTCAGCGTATAGTCGGCTTGGGCAATACCGGTTGTCAGCCCAGCGTGAAGCGCAATCACAACGGCAGTTCCTAAAATCCGTGACATCATCAACTGTCTCCCAATTCTATTGATTGCAAACCCTGGCCCTGTTTGGTCGGACCTGTAATTCAAGCATGGTTCCTATCAGATATTTACAATCTTTTGATGTCAATCGATGATGCGCATTTTCTGCCAGGCAAGGGAAACCGATCACGCCTCCTAGATTGGTGAACCCCCTTCAGGACAGCATCGATCCGGTTGCTAGGGCATTCTGCAAATGCTATCAGAATTTTATGCAAGGACCATCTCCTTTGCTCAGATCCGGACCTTTTGCTTGCAAGACCACATCACGAAATTTGACCGCGAAAACATGACTGAGTTTGAGCTCACGTCATATTCGGACCGTGATTATGGACTTCCAAAAAACTTGTTGGCAGCAGATCGACAGAAATTTGCTATCAAGCCAATGGGGTCGCGGTACAAATGCAAGATACGAAGACACCAGGACATTTGCGCAGTCGATCGCGGTTACCTCCTCAACAAACGATGGAGGCTGATTAATGATTTTCCTGGTTCATTGGACGCAGACGGAAAGCGCGCGTCATTCCTTTGGCAGGCGCGAAGAAAACGACTATTTGCAGCCAATAGAAAGAGATGGGAACACGCGTTCTGGCCCTCAAAGCTGTTGTTTACGGATGTATTTTACTGGCTCTCGAACATGCTGCCAGTTCTTTATCTATTGCGAAAGCACGACATTGACTTGCCGGTAGTCCTGCCTGCCAGACACGAAAAAAGCCCTCGCGACATGCAATCACTGGAGGCATTTGAGGACCTCGACATTGAGTTTCTGGAGCCAAAGACATTGGGATTGTTCGATAATGTCTGGACCCACGACCCAATTTCATTCTCAAGGCACGGACATCGCGTTTATAACGCAGAGGCGCTTATTGAAACCGCTGGGTTTCTAAAGGATTTCTTTCTTTCAACGGCGGAAAGTGGCCCAAAGCGAGTATATATCTCGCGGCAGAAATCCAGGCGCAAATTGGCCAATGCAGATGAAATAGAACCCATAATCAAGCGCGCTGGATTTACCGAAATCTTTCTGGAAGATCTGGACTTCAAGGGACAGATTCAGGCTTTGGGCAACGCGGAAGCCATGATTTCTGTCCATGGTGCGGGGATGGGCAACATGCTTTTCCAGCCCAGTGGCGGGACGATAATTGAACTTACCAAACCCAGCATTCATGGTTTCTTCAGTGGTCTCTCTGACGCTATGGGTCACGACTATTACTATTTGAATGGAACCGGGGCTGAAGGTAAAAATGCAGACATCCAATTTGATCGGGCTTCCCTGGAGAATTTGCTGGGCGAGATCGGACTGTTATAATTGAATAAACTACGTGGCTGGACAAGATGATTGACAAGGACCTTAGGCAGGCAAGCGCCGGTAGATTTGCCGCCCGACACGTCGCGATCAATGATAGTATTGTATTGCTTCCTGGATCAGATTCTGTTGATTCAGGCAGCGGCTGCAAAAAGCTAACGGCTGCAGATTTCGTTAACTGGTAGAATTTCCGATGGCTCATGTTTTCCGATGCGATCCCACCAACGTCGGTGATTGGCATTCGCCGCCTTTCAGGTATTTTCCGCTAAAATCCTCTCGAATAATCGACGTCTCTGATGACAAGATCAATCTGGGTTCCCATAAGTTTATCATTGTCGGCGGCGGCGGTTTGGGTCGTGATGGATTTAACGCAAACCTTGATGTGATCCGCCAGAACAAGGAGTATACCTCCATCGCCTGGGGCGTCGGGACAAACACCTTTACCGACAAGAAAGCGGTGTTGAAACAAGACCAGAAATTCCAGATGACCGATAAGTATTTCGAAGGGTTTGACGAAGTCGGAACCAGGGAATTTCTACCTTCCCGAAAATTCCGCTATGTCCCTTGTGCTTCCTGTATGAGCCATCTCTTTCACAAGTACAGAGATCGGCGCCCGAACAAGACCATTGGCTTTTACAGCCACAAGCGCGTTCCGCTTCTCAACAAATATCATCTTGGGATATTCAAGGGTCGACGCGAGCCAGTGATCACAAAACACATCAAGAACGCATCGATGGAAGACAATAACGGAAAGAACCTTGAAGCAAAATTGGAGTTTCTGTCCGATCACGAATATATCGTCTCGAACACATTCCACGGTGTATATTGGGCTACTTTACTAAACCGAAAGGTAATAAGCATGCCTTTCAAGGCAGATGCGTTCTATTTCAAGTATCCACCTGTTTTTGGAAATGAAAAATTCGATGATGAATTATTCGATAAGGCAAGAAATTACCCGGACAGCCTCGATGATTGCAGGATTAATAACATCGATTTTTATAAGTACCTCATTGATAAATATGGGGATTTTTAGGCTCATAACTCGCCAGATATAATTGGTGCTGAACTACCTGGCCTGGGAACACGTTCACCAAATCCATAGTGGGATAAACACGCTGACCGAATTCACAGCGTTCCAAATACTGCAGATCAGCTTTCAGATTTATCATGGATGCCGTAAGGCACCACCATGTCTTGTGAATTGCCTCTTTGAGACATGAAAAATCCTATTGAACCACTCTTGAACAAGATTGGTGATATCGGCCTCGTTAACTCGACGCCAAGTGTTGAAATTACTTCATCGATTTGTCACAATTCATTCACAAATTGTGGAAAGTTGACGAATCCGCACGATATGTGACGAGGATTTGTAACGAAATTTCTCGATCAACTGGATTCTATCCTCGGTGTAGCATTGATGAATATTGAGCGTGAGTTTGACGACGTTTTCTCGGTTATCTCGCCGCATATATTCGAGGATAGGGGCGCTTTCCGGTCATTAAATCGGTTGCTGAGACGACAGTTCAGGCGTGTAAATATTCAGCGTCACGGCCGTCTGAGATATTTGATGATGCGGGCTTCTTTGCCATATTTGCTGGCTGACAACACAAGCACGAAATCTGTCAAATTCGACATGGACTATGTGTTGAGTATTGTGACTCAACCGGTTGCTGATGATCGCAAGCCGCCATATCGCTACGATACACCAGTTGTGGTGGTACGATATGCAGGGCGCGATTACATGATTGATGGCGGGAAGCGGATGAGATATCTGCACTACAAGCTGAAACGCAAGGAAATTGACGCTTTGCATATCACTGTGGACGATAGCCAAAACATGCTTTCATCGCTGTTCTTGCATGTTGCTGATCGTATTGGACAGAACTTCCCGAGGTGGTTCAAGGGTTGAATTGCAACAATCCCAATCGCATTCGTCTGCAAGTCTGAAAGCATCTAATGACAGTTGCCGAAAAGTTTGGACGTTTTCTCGTAAGGACAAACCTTAAGCTTGAGAAGCATCTGAGGCAAAATCTAATTGATATTGCCTTCGATGACTTGCCTGAGTTGCGATTTTTCCAGTTCAGGGACCACAATGCCAATGTCATCACCCGATTGGCGGGCAAGGACGATGTCAGGCTGGCTGATACGCCGCATTACAATCTTGCGGTTCATCTTCTGCAAGAACAGGATAATCCCGGGCGAAACGGTGCCGACAATTATCGTGAATACATGGACAAGGATGAAGATGGAAAAGAAAGGAAATCTGCATCAGCACGCACTTATTTCGAATTGTTTCGCAAGGGAAAGATCAAGTCTAAACGGGCAGTACTCACGCAGTTGGCGCCCGGTGGGCCGCTATATATTGTCGATGGTAACCACCGGGCCGCGTTCAGTCTTGCTTTGAGGAGGGACTTGCCGGCCGTAATCTTGCCGCTTGATCAGGTTTTTCGCTCATTTTGGTCCAAACAAAAAGGTGAGTTTGATAACCAGCGCGGTATTCCTGAACACACAATCAGCATGGACGGAAACATTCTGGTTCGTGGTGTTCGCGATGATCTGGAAAAGCGAATGGACATGATCCCGAAAGAAGTAATCAGTAAGAAGAAAATTCTCGATATCGGTAATAGTTTTGGAATGAACCCGATTGCGCTGGTCAAAGCTGGTGCACATTCCGTCAAAGGCATTGTGGGATCCAAAGGCAAGTCCAATTGGAGTAACAGATTCATTCTGCTGGATGGCAAGTTTTCAAATGCTTCGGTGGTAACATTTGACGAAGCAGATAGTACGGACCTCGCCGATAGTAAGTTTGATACTCTATTCATGGCGCCTGGGTCGGACCGGCTTGGATATAGTGAGAAACTCGTTGCAAATAGGAATTATCGTTCGCTGATTATTGAATGCCAGCCAAACAATAGCTTACAAGAATATGAGCATATTTTAGCCAATTTGAACTTTAGCAAGCGGGAGCACTTGGGAACGCTAAATACATCGGCAACAAAAAAAGTGCCGACCCGTGAGCTTTGGCTATTGGAACAGGGTATTTCGTAAATCTGGTAATACACCGATACAGATGTTCACCTCCCGGCCAGGTACAGGAAACGGACCACACCTGCCATACCGGCCAGCGCCGGAATCACGAGAATACCGAAAATCCAGTAGGACGAATGGGCGAAATCGCCGGCAGTCTCGGCTTGAACGAAGCCCGAGGAATTTGCGACAATGCCGGTTATTGCGGCACCTAGCGCAAATCCCAGACGCTGAACCGTTGGCAGCGCAGTCGCGACCCGTTCGGTATCCACCGCCTCCGCCAGGGTCGTTGCCCGCTGGACCAGATAGGGCCAGGCGGCACCGAAGCCACCGCCCAGCAGGAACGCTCCGAATGTGATCAGCCAGACAGGGCCTGGCACCATTGCATACCAGAGTACAAACACACCGATTGTCACGGCCAGAAAGCCGCCAAAGATCAGGACCCTGTAATAGCGCAGCGATATGCCCGACAGGCTTATGGCGACAATCGACCAGCCGACCGACTCGAAGATAAGAATGAGCGCAATGTTGACGGCGCTCAGGTCATGTAGCCGCGCGAGGATCAGCGGGCCATAGGTAATCAATCCGGCAGTCGCCGCGGTCAAAAACAGGACGATAGCCAGCACAGCACCCTGGGCGAAGCGCGGGTTCCATGCATTTAACGGCAGCATCCTGTTCTCTTCGGAACTTCCATCCAGAAAGATGAATGTGCCTATCCCCGTAATACCCAGGATCGCCAGCAGAAAAGCCAGCCCGATCGAGTTTACCGTGCCTGAAGTGGCAATGCACAAGACGCCCGCCGCCAGGATAACGATCTTGAACAGCAACCTTGCCAGCGCGCTTTGCGATGTTGCGCTGGTTTTTCCATTCTTCTTAGCTTCATGCAGCCGGAACCAGGAAACCATGCCGAAAACAGCAGCCTGAAACGAATAGAAGAAGAACGCGCCGCGCCAATATCCCGCATCCGCAAAAACCGCTCCGATCATCGGTCCGGCAAATGCCGAAACGCCCCAGACAACCGAGATGATGGCATAGACCCGGGTCGTCAGGATTGGCGGGATGATTTGGTGGACTGCGGCAAAGGAAATGGCGATCATCGCTCCCCCGCCAAGGCCCTGCACCAGCCTGCCCACAAGCATCGGGAACATGGACGGGCTGAATCCGCTGATCAGGCATCCGACGAAATAGATCATCGCAGCCAGCGTCATTGCGCGCCTGACGCCAATCGTCAGAACAAACAGGACGCTTGTCGCCCCGGCAATGATTGAACCCACTTCGTAGAGGGCAATCAGCCAGGCGACATAGGTTTCGCCGCCGATTTCTGCCGTCATTGCCGGGGTGACGGTGGAAACCATCAACTCGTCGGCAGCATGAAGCCAGACTCCAAAGGAAAGCAGGATGATTTGCCCGATATGGCCCGATCGGGCGACATCAGACCAGCGGGTGGACAATTCTGGATTGTTCATGAGGGAGAGGATTTACCGGATTGGCCGGTGGGTCTCAGCCCGTCAAAGAACAGGAAGTCGAGAAACCGCGCCGCATCGTCAAACCGTCCCGCGCCACTCTTGTGCGTGCCAAGCACGGCGCGGACCTGAACATCGAAATCAGCATAATGCTGAGTGGTTGCCCAGATTGAAAATATCAGGTGATGCGGGTCGCATTTGGCAAGTTTTTCATCCGCCATCCAGCGTTTGATGATTTCCGCCTTTTCGTCGACAAGTTGTTTGAGCGGGCCTTTGAGTACACCTTCGATCCGGGGTGCGCCCTGCAGGATCTCATTAGCAAACAACCGGCTTTCGCGTGGGTAATCCCGAGCCATCTCCAGCTTTCTGAGAATATATCGGCGGATTTCCTGCACCGGATCGCCGGCTTCATCCATCTCGCGCAATGGATCCAGCCATTTTTCCATCAGCCGGCCGATCAATTCACCGTGGATGGCTTCCTTTGTTCTGAAATAATAGAGCAGATTTGGCTTTGACATTCCCGCAGATTCGGCAATCTGGTCAATTGTGGAACCCCGGAAACCATGCAAGGAAAAAACGTCGAGCGCAGCATCCAGGATGCGCTGTTCGTTTTCCAGCTGAATCCGGGTGCGCCGTTGTGTCCTGGATGCTCTAGCTGTCAAAAACCGTCCCTCATCTGGCGCTGAAATTCAAATACCGGTGGTATCGACCATATTCAGCACAATTTTCTTTCCCGGCATTCAGATTCAGCTTGAGAGAATACCGGGAAACTGTAATCTTTACCAATCGGTCAAAAATAATCAAAGCCCGTTCCTGGACGAGTCGGCAATGATGCAAATTTATCTTGCTGCCCAGGGCACCGGGAGACAGAACCAACGGACCGACACGGGCCTCACCCGGATTTTGCAGGGAACGAAACCATGTCCAATCGCCTTAATGTGACACCCAATGATCTTCGGGCTTTCTGGATGCCCTTCACGGCAAACCGCCAATTCAAGAAAAATCCGAGAATGTTTGTTGGCGCCAAGGATATGCACTACACCACGGCGGATGGCAGGCAGGTGCTGGACGGAACAGCCGGTCTTTGGTGTGTCAATGCCGGCCATTGCAGACCCAGGATAACCGAGGCGATCGCAAAACAGGCTGGTGAACTGGACTATGCGCCGGCCTTCCAGATGGGTCATCCCAAGGCATTTGAACTGGCCAATCGCCTGGCGGACCTTTCTCCCGATGGGCTTGATCATGTCATGTTCACAAATTCAGGCTCCGAATCGGTCGATACGGCGCTGAAGACCGCGCTTGCCTATCACCGCGCCAAGGGTGACGGTGCCCGCTTCCGCCTGATTGGCCGCGAGCGTGGATATCATGGCGTGAACTTCGGTGGCATATCGGTCGGGGGCATCGTACCCAATCGAAAGATGTTCGGAACCCTGTTGACCGGTGTCGATCACCTCCCGCATACGCATTTGCCCGGCGAAAATGCCTTTAGCCGCGGTGAGCCCAAACACGGGAGCAATCTTGCCGATGAGCTCGAACGCATTTGCGGGCTCCATGATCCGTCGACGATTGCTGCTGTCATTGTCGAACCGGTGGCCGGATCGACCGGCGTATTGATCCCGCCAAAGGGCTATCTGCAACGCCTGCGCGAGATTTGCGACAAACACGGAATACTGCTGATCTTTGACGAGGTCATTACTGGCTACGGCCGGATGGGTGCCCCATTTGGAGCCGACTATTTTGGCGTCAAGCCGGACATGATGACGACAGCCAAGGGCCTGACCAATGGCGTTATCCCGATGGGTGCGGTCTTTGTTACTGACGAAATCCATGACGCGTTCATGCAGGGTCCTGAACACATGATCGAGTTCTTCCACGGCTATACCTATTCGGGTAATCCGATTTCATCTGCCGCTGGCCTGGCGACATTGGAAACCTACCGGGAGGAGGGGCTTTTTGATCGTGCCGCGGAACTGGCACCCTATTGGGAGGATGCGCTCCATTCACTCAAGGATGCAAGATATGTAATCGACATCCGCAATATCGGCTTGATCGGGGCAATCGAACTGGAACCGATTGCCGGACAGCCGACGAAACGCGCTTTTTCGGCTTTTGTCCGGGCCTATGAAAAAGGTTGTCTGATACGCACAACCGGCGATATCATCGCCTTGTCTCCGCCGCTGATCATCGAAAAACAGCACATTGATCAGATCGTCTCCACCATTCGCGAGACCCTTGAGGAAGTAGATTGAGTTTAATCATCCAAGCACAACCAGGATCGGCCCAACCGGGCGAGAAATTTTGTTTCGACACCGGACTGATCTTTATATTTGCTACAGTAAACGAGGAATAATCCATGGCTGCACCGGGCGAAAATCTCAAGATCAATGGCGATCGACTTTGGGATTCGATCCACGAAATGGCAGAGATCGGACCTGGTGTTGCCGGTGGCAACAACCGTCAGACGGTAACCGATGAAGACGGCGAGGGTCGCAGACTGTTTCAAAAATGGTGCGAGGATGCGGGCCTCACCATGGGCGTCGACCAGATGGGCACAATGTTCATGCGCCGCGAAGGCACCGATCCTGATGCGCTGCCGGTCTATGTCGGCTCGCACCTCGACACACAGCCGACCGGTGGCCGCTATGACGGCGTGCTGGGCGTATTGGGCGGGCTCGAAATTATCCGCACGCTGAACGATCTCGGCATAAAGACCAAGCATCCGATCGTCGTGACCAACTGGACCAATGAGGAAGGCACCCGCTTTGCGCCGGCCATGATGGCATCCGGCGTGTTCGCCGGCGTGCTTGACCAGGATGACATCTATCAGCACGAGGATGCAGCCGGTCTAAAATTCGGCGACGAACTCGAGCGCATCGGTTGGAAAGGCGAGGAAAAGACCGGCGATCGCAAGATGCATGCTTTCTTCGAACTGCACATCGAGCAGGGTCCGATCCTGGAGGCCGAAAACATCGATATCGGTGTTGTGACCCATGGCCAGGGACTGCGCTGGGTGGAGTGCACGATTACGGGCAAGGAAAGCCATACCGGTTCCACACCAATGAAAATGCGCAAGAACGCTGGCCGCGGTCTAGCATTGGTGACCGAATTGGTGCATGAAATTGCCATGAAGCGCCAGCCCAATGCTGTTGGCGCCATCGGCCATATCGATGTCTATCCCAACTCCCGCAATATCATTCCGGGCAAGGTGGTCTTCACCGTCGATATCCGCAGCCATGAACTTGATACGCTGAAAGAGATGTTTGCGGAGCTTGAATCCGAAGCCCCGAAATTATGCGAGTCGATCGGGGTGAAATTCGAGGCCGAGATCATTGGCCAGTTCGATCCGCCGGCTTTTGACGAAAACTGCGTCACAGCGGTGCGAAACGCGGCAAAGAGGCTTGGTTATTCCCATCGTGACATCATCTCCGGCGCCGGTCATGATGCATGCTGGATCAACCGGGTCGCGCCGACCTCGATGGTCATGTGCCCCTGCGTCGACGGTCTGTCACACAATGAAGCCGAGGAAATAACCAAGGAATGGGCGGCAAAGGGAACCGACGTCCTCTTCCATGCCGTCGTCGAAACCGCGGAGATTGTGGAGTGATATGATGCAGATAAACGTTTCCGCAATTGCCGAAACAGACGAACAACAACTGCGCATCGATCTCGCGGCGGCGCTCAGGCTTGCAGCAAGAAGTGAATGGCATGAGGGCGTGGCGAACCATTTTTCTGCGGCAGTCTCGCCCGACGGCAAGAAGTTTCTGGTCAATCCGCGCTGGAAGCATTTCTCGCTTGTCCGTGCAAGCGACCTGTTGCTGGTCGATGCCGATGATCCCGATACCATGAACCGCCCGGATGCGCCGGACCCGTCTGCCTGGTCGATCC